>NZ_JAVBIJ010000001.1:2235625-2555000 GCF_032193765.1 Rhodoferax potami | reverse complement strand
CAGGAGTACCTCAAGGAGTTGCGTCCACAGGCGCGCCCGGATCCGGTTGTGCGGTTCGAGACCCAGCCCGGTGAGCAAATGCAGATGGACTGGATCGAGTTCCGCAAGTCTGGGCATAAAGACGGCATGTTGGCGGCGTTTGTGGCAACGCTTGGCCACAGCCGGGCGACCTTCGCGGAGTTTGTCACAGACATGAAGCTGGAGACACTACTGGCGTGCCATGTCAGGGCGTTCGAGAGCTTTGGTGGAGTCACCCGTGAAGTGCTGTACGACAACATGAAGACCGTCATCCTCAAGCGTGACGCCTACGGCAAGAACCTGCACCAGTTCCAGGGTGCCTTTGCTGACTTTGCGCACCACCATGGCTTTGTGCCGCGGGTGTGCAAGCCCTATCGGGCCAAGACCAAGGGCAAAGTCGAACGCATGAATGGCTACATCCGGCGCAGCTTCTGGGTGCCATTGGTGGCGAGTATGAAGCAGCAATGCTTGGTGGTGGACGCGGACACAGCCAATCGGGAAATGCGCACCTGGCTGCGTGACGTTGCCAATGTGCGGATCCACGGAACCACTGGGTGTGTGCCGGCACTGGCTTTGCAACAGGAGCGCACACATCTGCTGGCCATCCCCAGCGCCTACAGTGGGCGAACAGTGCGTCAATTGCAAAAAGTCACCGGTAGCGGCGCAGCAGTCCGGCCAATTCCAGCCGCGGCATGGCGAGGCCTGCAGCATCCTCTGGCGATGTATGACACGCTGGTGCACAACCAAGCCTCAGCAGGAGGACGACCATGAGCCTGCAAATGGAAAGACTGCGTGAACTGTGTGATCAGCTGCGCCTGCTCAACTTACCCGATCAGCTTGCCCACTTGGGGCAAATGGCGGCCAAGAAAGAGCTGGGGTACCTGGAGTTCCTGGAGCAAGCCTTGCGTGGCGAGGCTCTAGCCAGAGTGGAGAGAACACGCGCCATGCTCACGCGCATAGCGGGCTTCCCCGCCATCAAGACGCTTGATGAGTTTGACTTCCAGTTTGCCAGCGGCGTGCCCAAACCCCTGGTACAGGAGCTTGGCAGTCTGGCCTTCGTGGAGCGCAGCGAGAACGTGGTCTTGCTGGGCGCCAGTGGGGTGGGCAAAACCCACTTGGCCATCGCCTTGGGCTACAGGGCAACCCAGGCTGGAATCAAGACGCGTTTCATCACGGCGGCAGATCTGCTGATGACACTGAGCACGGCACTACGGCAGAACACCCTGGAAGAGGCTATCAAACGCATCGTGCGTCCCTACCGGCTGTTGATCATTGACGAGGTCGGGTACCTTCCCATGAATCGGGAACAGGCGAATCTTCTGTTCCAAGTCATTGCCAAACGCTATGAAGTGGGAAGTCTCATCCTGACCTCCAATCTGCCGTTTGGGCAATGGGACCAGACGTTTGCAGACGATGCCACGCTGACAGCGGCGCTACTTGACCGACTGCTCCACCACGCCCATGTGGTCCCGATTTCAGGAGACTCCTATCGCCTGAAAGATAAGCGGCGTGCCGGTGTGATTGCCGCCAGCAGCAATACCCTACTCAAACGAAAACGCAGTCACCTTGATACACAGGAGGAACAGGCAGCCTAAGGGCGCCAAGCAGTCAGTGGCGAGCCACTGACTGCTTGAAAGACAAGCAAAGACAAAACAGACAATCGCCCCACACAACGGTGTATCAAATCCATGCCGCGTTTGCGTTCGACAGCTGTATCAAATCGAAACTGCGTTTGACACTCGGCGAGGCATTCCAGTTTGACTGGAGCTGCGAATACGTAGTAATTGGGGGCTTACGCAAACGTCTGGAAGTGGCGCACACCAAGCTGGCGGCCAGTCGGGCATTCGTGCTGGTGGCGTACTTCACCCAGTCCCACGAGATGCTGTTTGATGCGCATACCAAGGCCTTTGAAGTGTTCGGTGGCGTGCCCAAGCGCGGTATCTACGACAACATGCGAACGGCCGTGGACAAGGTGGGTAAAGGTAAGGAGCGCAGCGTCAATGCCCGGTTTGAATCGATGACAGGGCACTACCTGTTTGAGGCCGAGTTCTGCAACCGCGCAGCGGGCTGGGAGAAGGGGCGCGTGGAGAAGAATGTCCAGGACCGGCGTCGGCACATCTGGCGGGAAGCGGCCGAGAAGCGCTGGACCAGTCTTGCCGAGCTCAATGACTGGTTGCTGCAGGCCTGTCAGGACAGTTGGGCAGAACTGAGCCACCCGGACTGGCCGGAGCTCACAGTAGCCGACGTCATGCAGGATGAGCGTAGCCGCCTGTTGGCCTTGCCCAAGGCATTTGACGGCTATGTGGAGCAACCTTTGCGGGTCACCTCCACGGCGCTGATCCACTTCCAGCGCAACCGCTACAGCGTGCCTTGCGAATGGGTGAACACGGTAGTGAGTCTGCGGGCGTATCCAGAATTCCTTCGCGTGGTGGACAGCCACGGCGAAGTGGTTGATCTGGTTCGCAGCTTTGAGCGTGATCAGACCTTCTATGACTGGCGCCACTACATCAGCCTGATAGAGCGCAAGCCCGGTGCCCTGCGCAACGGCGCCCCCTTCAAGACCATGCCCGAGCCACTTCAGGAGTTGCAACGGCAGTTACTTAGTCGTCCCTGCAAAATTCACTTCAAGCCACCCCCCAGCGCCGATCTGAGCCTTGCAGTCGGTTGAGGCCGATGATTTTGGCCAATTTCTCAAACAAGCCCGTCAAACCGCTCACCTGCAGCAGGCACAACAAAAGGCCCAGGCCTTTCCGGGCGATCATCCGCAGCAGCCAGCGGATGTTGTAGCCCGCCGCGCACAGCACCGCGTGCAGTGCATCGCCTGCTGAGCCTTTGAGGTGGCAGCGGTCCATGCGGTGATCCGCTTTGAGGTGCCCGATGATCGGCTCGATCGCTTGGCGCCGTTTGAGCAGTCTGCGCTCTTCATCGGTCAACCGCTTGTCCTTGCCCCGGTGTTTGATCTCAATGTCCGGGTTGTCTTTGTCCACACCCCGGTAGCCCAAGTCTGCGTACACCACCTCGGGCTTGACCCCCAAGCCTTGCATCAGGATAGCGCTTTGCTCGATCTGCTCGTGCATGGTGTGCCCGTCATACGGGTTACCGGGAAAGCTCCTGGCTCCCACGATCAAATTGCCCTTGAGCGTCATGGCCAGACCCACCTTCACGCCGAACTCGTACGGATTGCGGCTCTTGCCTTTTGAGATGCACTCCACCTCGGGCGCATGCCAGCTGTAGAGCTTGGCGCGGTTGTCCACTGCCTTGCGACTGCCGGTCTGCGTGACCAAGCGTTTGGCCTTGTCCAAGGTCTGGCCCAAGGTCTCTTGTATGGCTTGGCTGAGCGTGGTCATCTTGCGAGCCACCTCGCGCTGCAGCCGTCCAACGATGGTGCGCTGGCGTTTGATGGCTTTGCGCATGCGCTTGAACTGGCGGGCATGGGCATAGCGCCCAGCCTTGTAGCCCAGCAGTTGGCCTTCTTTGGCGTAGGTCTGTTTGAGCTCGATGCCATTGGCTTTGGCCAACTCGACCACCTTGGATCGGGCGGTCTCCAGCAGCTTGCTGTCGGTGGGATGTGCCACAGCTTTTTCTTGCACCGTGGAGTCCACGATCATGCGGGTCAATTCTTTCTTGGCAATCAGCTTGAGGGTGACCGCCACTTCCATGGTGCGGGCCAGCAGTTCTTCCACGCCTTCTTCGCCCAGAGCTTTACGAAAGCGCCCCAGTTGTGTCGGGTCGCACGGCCACTGGTGTTCAAAGTATTCGTTGCCAGAAAAGTACTGCCAAGTGGGGGTCTCACCCCAGCGCTGGATCACGTCCTCGTCGCTCTCATTGAACGCATGCTTGAGGTACAGCAAGGCAACCATTAACCGGGTGGGCAGACGGGGACGGCCGGCATTGGAGACGCCGCCACCGGCAACGGCCGAGACCGGACCAAACAAGTCCAAGTCTTCTATCTTCTTGCCAGACTTGACCTGGCGTGCCCAGCGCTGGACGAGGGAGGCTTCGATCTCTTGCCAAGGCATGCGGTTAGCAAGCACCGCCAGAGGGTGGCGCAAATCGATCATCTGATCCAGGCGGTTGCGGAAAAAGTCATCGGTCATGGCGCTGCTTTCAAAAACTCCCAGAAAACAGACTCCATTGAATATCTATTTGAGAGTTCTGACCATCCGGAATCACCCCAGATCACAAGCGTTCATGCGGGTTGCAGGGGTTTTGCAGGGACAACTAAGTAAATACTTTATCAGAGCCATTGCAGTACACAAACAATACAATCTATCAATTTATTGAAAATGTGAATAGCACAAAGCATTTGTCACGACTAACTTTAGGAGGAAAGCTCATAACAAACCGTTGCCCGATGAATATTTCAAACTTAGTGCATTAATGGTCTTCAAACGCTGAACGTGAACGAGGATTAAGCTTTAATCTCAATTGACTCCACAGTTCAACGTTGAATTACACGAGGCAACCACATTTGGACCGAAAATCCAACGCCTTGGTTATTAAAAGCTTCAACACCCCCCCCCTGCCTTTCAATCATTTCACGCGCAAGGGCCAATCCCAAGCCGTCGCCGAGCGAAGTATTCGAGTTTTCCCCCGGAAATTTTGCTTAAATAAGAATGGAAAATCTTTATCAGAAACACCTGGGCCATCATCAGACACCTCCAAAATAAAACCGCCATCGTCAAGTCGACCATTAAAATTGATGTTGGTACCAGCCGGAGTATATGTAACGGCGTTGCATGCAAATGCACGTAGAGCTAACGAGGTAAGTACCGGATCACATAAAATCGTATCCGGTAAATCTTCGAGGTTCATATGAAATTTATGTCGTGTAGAAATAGATCTAGCTGCATCGTGTGCTTCATAGACCATATTACAGACATCTGCTTCTTCTCTCGATACTCCAGCTGGATTTCCAAAGCAATTTATCGCGCTTAAGCAGGTCTGAATTAAATTTATCAATTGATCGACTGTTCTCCTAATTCGATTGCAGCGCATACGTAAAGCTTCGGCACTTGTTGGTAAATCCAACTCTATATTCATTGCCATGGAATCCACAAGGGACAATGGTGTTCTCAATTCATGTGACAACATTCGAGTCAGGGACTTTTGATATTGACGTGTCTGCCAAATCAAATTCGAAGCATCCTCAAGGCGAACAAGAGCATCAGTCAATTCTTCTGTTCTCTTTGATAACTGAAGCTCTAGTTCAGCATACTTAAATTTAATATTTTCAATTTCTTCCATGCCCTATCCATTTATTGATTGATTGAGAGTCGATGCTTATTAAGCCAATTTTCGAAAAATATCAAATGAATCATAAGTTGAAATTTAGGGATGGTGTCCAAAACTCAACGCCGAAGCGGCTGTAAATGTCTGAATCCCGCATAACGGATCTGACGGATTCCATTTCAATTGAATCTGCGCTGCAGCCATCGAAATCCTGGCGTTTTCGCGCCCGATCTGGGCGCCCTGGCCGTTTGCGGGCGCACTCATGCCTGCGATCCTGCTGCCAGTTTCTTGCGAACCATCCACAGGTTCGAGAGCATGAACAGCGTGAACAACTGCGCGGTGTTCTTGGACAGACCGCGATAGCGCACCTTGTTGTGGCCAAACTGACGCTTGATCACCCGAAACGGATGCTCCACCTTGGCTCGAATGCTGGCCTTGAGTTTTTCAATCTGGTCGGTGATCGCACCCAGCGTGCTCGTCTTGTCCAGTGCCCGGCGCTTGCCCGGCCGCATGGCTACATGCCAGTTGACATCCATGCCTTGGGTTTCTTCGCGCTTGCCCACCCCCTGGTAGCCGGCATCGGCATACACGTCGCTCTCGCTTCCATGCACCAGCGCATGGGCCTGCGTGACATCGTTGACGTTGGCCGCAGTGCCCACCATCGAGTGAACCAGGCCAGAGTCAGCATCCGAGCCAATGTGCGATTTTATGCCGTGATGCCACTGATTGCCTTTCTTGGCCTGGTGCATCTCAGGGTCGCGCTTGCCGCTGCTGTTCTTGGTGGAGCTGGGTGCATCGATGACGGTGCCACTGTTGAGCATCAGGCCACGAGCCTTGAGCATGGCATTGACGGTCTCGAAGAATGCCTTGGCCAGGTTGTGCTTCTCCAGCAGGTGGCGAAACCTAAGAATGCTGACCCGATCGGGCAATCGGTCGTTCGTATCCAAGCCGGCAAATTCGCGGTACAGCGGCGTCTCAAACAGAGCTTCTTCCATGGCGAAGTCGCTCAGACCAAAGAGTTGCTGCAGAAGATGCAAGCGCAGCATGGTCTCATGCCCAAAGGGCGGGCGGCCCGTTGTCTTGGGCGGCGACACCGCTATGAGCTGGGCCACCAGCTCAGGCCAGGGAACCACGCAATTCATCAGCTCCAGCAGTTCCATCTTGCGCGTGCGGCGCGTGTTCAGGTCAAGACCAAGGTCGGTTTGTTTCATGCCGTCATTGAACGCAATTTATGTGCCTCAATCATGCAAATCGCCGGAGAGTTTTGAACACATTCCTTAGGTATTAGAAATACACAAATACAATCTTATCACAGCAACAAAGGTAACTAAATACATTTTATTATTCCCGCGGGCGGAAAGCTGAACCAATTTTAATCAAAGTCAGACATGTCAATTGAATGAAATATACAAAATATGCATCAAGACTAGGGAATGTGTTCAAAACTCTCCGGCGATTTGCATGATTGAGGCACATAAATTGCGTTCAATGACGGCATGAAACAAACCGACCTTGGTCTTGACCTGAACACGCGCCGCACGCGCAAGATGGAACTGCTGGAGCTGATGAATTGCGTGGTTCCCTGGCCTGAGCTGGTGGCCCAGCTCATAGCGGTGTCGCCGCCCAAGACAACGGGCCGCCCGCCCTTTGGGCATGAGACCATGCTGCGCTTGCATCTTCTGCAGCAACTCTTTGGTCTGAGCGACTTCGCCATGGAAGAAGCTCTGTTTGAGACGCCGCTGTACCGCGAATTTGCCGGCTTGGATACGAACGACCGATTGCCCGATCGGGTCAGCATTCTTAGGTTTCGCCACCTGCTGGAGAAGCACAACCTGGCCAAGGCATTCTTCGAGACCGTCAATGCCATGCTCAAGGCTCGTGGCCTGATGCTCAACAGTGGCACCGTCATCGATGCACCCAGCTCCACCAAGAACAGCAGCGGCAAGCGCGACCCTGAGATGCACCAGGCCAAGAAAGGCAATCAGTGGCATCACGGCATGAAATCGCACATTGGCTCGGATGCTGACTCTGGCCTGGTTCACTCGATGGTGGGCACTGCGGCCAACGTCAACGATGTCACGCAGGCCCATGCGCTGGTGCATGGAAGCGAGAGCGACGTGTATGCCGATGCCGGCTACCAGGGGGTGGGCAAGCGCGAAGAAACCCAAGGCATGGATGTCAACTGGCATGTAGCCATGCGGCCGGGCAAGCGCCGGGCACTGGACAAGACGAGCACGCTGGGTGCGATCACCGACCAGATTGAAAAACTCAAGGCCAGCATTCGAGCCAAGGTGGAGCATCCGTTTCGGGTGATCAAGCGTCAGTTTGGCCACAACAAGGTGCGCTATCGCGGTCTGTCCAAGAACACCGCGCAGTTGTTCACGCTGTTCATGCTCTCGAACCTGTGGATGGTTCGCAAGAAACTGGCAGCAGGATCGCAGGCATGAGTGCGCCCGCAAACGGCCAGGGCGCCCAGATCGGGCGCGAAAACGCCAGGATTTCGATGGCTGCAGCGCAGATTCAATTGAAATGGAATCCGTCAGATCCGTTATGCGGGATTCAGACATTTACAGCCGCTTCGGCGTTGAGTTTTGGACACCATCCCTAGATTTCAGTGTAGTTACTTTCAGCATGTAAATTTTAATTTACAAATTAATCTCGTAATTAAAACTTGCAGTTCTTAAAAATCGGCAAAAATTAATTTTTAAAATCCCAAAGAATGAAAGAAATTGCAAGCTTTAAAATGGCGGATGCAGTATATTTATTTTGGCTAAAAATAATATTTTAACACATGCGTGCAGCATGTCCAGTAGCCCAAATTTATCTAGGCAGATCTAATCTGACTTTGGGTAAGTCAGATAATTACGTGCGGGCATCAAAGATTAATGCAGGAAGCCTAAAACTACAAAAATGGAATTTTCAAAATTAAATTTGCTTGAAACTTTTGATTACTATGACGAGTCTATTTCGTTGATTGACTTGATTGAGTCTGCAATTAAAGAGCAGCTATTGCGGCATAGAGAAATCAAACTTTGCCGACTCAGTGCTGGTAATCAAGATGGTCCAATTTATATTCAAAGCAAATATGGTTTGTTGAAAATAGCTCTTCAGATTTTATTTGATTCATTTCCAACTGGAAATCTACCACTTAAAATAGACGTAGAAATATTGCCAGGCGATAAAAAATTTGTTGCATTAAGCGGTAATGTCGGAGCAGGAGATCGTCTAAAGCAAATTGATGAGCCTGAATTGCAAGTGTTACCGCACTTAAATTCCACCATATTGCTGGATTTAGCAAGCCTAATAACAAATCTGCATGGCGGACAGCTTGAGGTACTCAAATGTAGAGTTGGCAACTGTCCCCGCTCGGAAATTTATTCGTTTTTGTTAATGTTGCCAATTTGCAATTATTTGAAAATTAATGATTCTTTAAGTAAGCCAAGAAACACCGTGCTGAAACCAACCGGTGGAGTCAATGTACATTCAGGTATTAACTCGGATCCCCCTATAACATTTTCATTATCTCGACAAGAGATAGAGTATTTAAATGAGATTGCACTAAATCTGGCTCATCGAGATAATCTAAAGGAAGGATAGGAAAAATGAAAAAAGTTCTGCTTGTCGACGACAAAGAGATAAATTGCAAACTCCTTTCAATTCACCTTGTGGCTGGTTATGAGGTATTTGAAGCGTGTAATGGCATCCAGGCACTAGAAATAATTAAGCGTGAAAAGCCATACGCCGTCTTGCTTGATATCATGATGGCGGGAGAGCTAGATGGTTTGGACGTATTGAACTCCATTAAAACCGATCCACTCCTAAAAGATATATTGGTTGCTATGGTTACCGTACGAGACAAAGAAAAAGATATCAAGGTTGGCGAGAAATATGGTGCAGATGCTTATTTCTCCAAACCCTTTGATACAAAAAAAATCCTTCATTGGCTAAGTGCGGGTTGAATCGCAACAAATCATAATATTTATGCAAAAATTCTGCTGTGAATATGAAGATTCAGATGATGGGGAAGTCTGCCATCCTTTGCATTTAAGGAAGTTCTCAACCATATTAGGATTTTTTGTTTAGCTTATTTATGTCTGATCCATTTTTTGTCTCTGGCGCGAGTAGTATCAATTCTACGAGTCAAATTCGTGCGGAAAAAGATGATTATTCAAATATATGCAAGCAGCGCGATTTAAAGTCGAGTTTGCCCGCTCGAAATCGATCTGTTTATGATGGCTGCATTACAGGTCAGGTTGGGGACTCCAACGCAGTGAGCTGTAAGAATATATTAAGTTTTAAACCGAGCGAGAGATGTATATATACTGCGCGAATTTGCTCTCACATAATGCAGAATTATTTGGTGAGCATATCAAATGCATCAAATAACTATGTTATAAATGAAGCTACTTCACATTGGAGCGAAAGCGCGGAAGCGATAGCTTCAATTATCCAGGCTCTTTTACCTTCAATTCTATTGCTCATCGATCCTTGTTTCCAGAAGCATCAAAGACTGCAGCAATATGTAAAAACTTTGGCAAATCAATTAAGTGGGAAAGAGAAGTATAAAGAATCTCTTAGTCTTTGTAATGTTGATTTATTGTCTAAACTTGTTCCGTTGTACAATGTGGGTATAGCCTGCATATCAAATGAAATTATCAATAAAACGCAGCCGCTTACATCCAACGAGTCGAGTCTATTGAAGACCTATCCGCTACTCGGTCTAGATCTTTTTGAGGAGGTTGAAAGTCATCTTGGTTTCAACTTAGGTTTTTTTAGGTTAGCAAAGGAAATTATTAGTTCTCATAGGGAGTTATGGGATGGCTCTGGTTATCCGTTTGGCTTAAGTGGGGAATTTATACCGATCACTGCTCGAATTTTGGCAGTTGCAGAAGCATATGACATTGCGACTTTTCGCTGCCTTAGAGGCCAAAGCTTGACACATGATAGTGCGCTAGATGTACTAATTGAACGTTCGGGCTCAATGTACGATCCAGAAGTAATTCATGCATTTATTGAAGTGGAAGACGAAATCCGCTATTTTAGTGAGAATCTAAATTCTTGCTTACAAGGTGCTAGCAAGTCTTTTCTATCAAATGAAATCATCTTTAAACCAGAACTCTTACTTAAAGATGTGAAGATAAAACTGGATTCCTTGCCTGTTGAATCGCTTCCCTATATTTTGGCGATTCTTTCCGAATCATCCTATGCATTCAACCCGATAACGGATGTGGTTCTCCCTTTACTTGCCGATGATGCTCCAATAACTTTTGGGCCGACTCATCGAACGTTAGTTGAACTATATGATCTTAGGCATGGCAGTAATTATATTGCGACTGAAGAGCATCTCGACAAATTAGATATTTTTAAGGCAGGCCATAATAGTAGGGCCGCGAATGTTGCGTTGAGATTCTTGAGTGACCTTCCCGCTTTTATGCCTACATCGGCTCTGAATCAAAGATTGCGGTAATGAGATTTGCAAAATATCAAGCCCTTTATCGGATCATTTCTGCTAACTTTTGTATTTATCCTACCGTTGGTATTTGTGTATTTTGAGGCCCCATGTGAAATTTCTCTGAGTCCTTGCGTGCAATTACGCTTTACTAGACTGAGATAGAGTGATTTTTATTTCTTAAATTCCCAGTAGGATACGCCTAGAAATTTGTTACATTGGCTTTGACCCGAACAACTGACCCAAGTGCCTGTTGCGCCGCAATCAGTTTCCAGTCGTAGGTCCTCCCGCTGTCATTAAATCAAATTCCAAACGTTCAGCGCTTCTGTGCTGTAATATCCTGTTGATATATCTCGACATATGCGTTCTGTGTAGGCCTGCGAGACTGGGTGTGATCGGGTCTACACACTTGGTCTTAGTCTATTCTGCCAGTCCATATTCAATTAATTCAAAGGCATCCGTCCTGAGGGATGTTCAGCTGTGGGTAATCCCCCCGATAAACCAAAGGCCCCAGAAGTAGAATTTTCTAAGAAGTTGTCCCTGCAAAACCCCTGCAACCCGCATGAACGCTTGTGATCTGGGGTGATTCCGGATGGTCAGAACTCTCAAATAGATATTCAATGGAGTCTGTTTTCTGGGAGTTTTTGAAAGCAGCGCCATGACCGATGACTTTTTCCGCAACCGCCTGGATCAGATGATCGATTTGCGCCACCCTCTGGCGGTGCTTGCTAACCGCATGCCTTGGCAAGAGATCGAAGCCTCCCTCGTCCAGCGCTGGGCACGCCAGGTCAAGTCTGGCAAGAAGATAGAAGACTTGGACTTGTTTGGTCCGGTCTCGGCCGTTGCCGGTGGCGGCGTCTCCAATGCCGGCCGTCCCCGTCTGCCCACCCGGTTAATGGTTGCCTTGCTGTACCTCAAGCATGCGTTCAATGAGAGCGACGAGGACGTGATCCAGCGCTGGGGTGAGACCCCCACTTGGCAGTACTTTTCTGGCAACGAATACTTTGAACACCAGTGGCCGTGCGACCCGACACAACTGGGGCGCTTTCGTAAAGCTCTGGGCGAAGAAGGCGTGGAAGAACTGCTGGCCCGCACCATGGAAGTGGCGGTCACCCTCAAGCTGATTGCCAAGAAAGAATTGACCCGCATGATCGTGGACTCCACGGTGCAAGAAAAAGCTGTGGCACATCCCACCGACAGCAAGCTGCTGGAGACCGCCCGATCCAAGGTGGTCGAGTTGGCCAAAGCCAATGGCATCGAGCTCAAACAGACCTACGCCAAAGAGTTGTCCCTGCAAAACCCCTGCAACCCGCATGAACGCTTGTGATCTGGGGTGATTCCGGATGGTCAGAACTCTCAAATAGATATTCAATGGAGTCTGTTTTCTGGGAGTTTTTGAAAGCAGCGCCATGACCGATGACTTTTTCCGCAACCGCCTGGATCAGATGATCGATTTGCGCCACCCTCTGGCGGTGCTTGCTAACCGCATGCCTTGGCAAGAGATCGAAGCCTCCCTCGTCCAGCGCTGGGCACGCCAGGTCAAGTCTGGCAAGAAGATAGAAGACTTGGACTTGTTTGGTCCGGTCTCGGCCGTTGCCGGTGGCGGCGTCTCCAATGCCGGCCGTCCCCGTCTGCCCACCCGGTTAATGGTTGCCTTGCTGTACCTCAAGCATGCGTTCAATGAGAGCGACGAGGACGTGATCCAGCGCTGGGGTGAGACCCCCACTTGGCAGTACTTTTCTGGCAACGAATACTTTGAACACCAGTGGCCGTGCGACCCGACACAACTGGGGCGCTTTCGTAAAGCTCTGGGCGAAGAAGGCGTGGAAGAACTGCTGGCCCGCACCATGGAAGTGGCGGTCACCCTCAAGCTGATTGCCAAGAAAGAATTGACCCGCATGATCGTGGACTCCACGGTGCAAGAAAAAGCTGTGGCACATCCCACCGACAGCAAGCTGCTGGAGACCGCCCGATCCAAGGTGGTCGAGTTGGCCAAAGCCAATGGCATCGAGCTCAAACAGACCTACGCCAAAGAAGGCCAACTGCTGGGCTACAAGGCTGGGCGCTATGCCCATGCCCGCCAGTTCAAGCGCATGCGCAAAGCCATCAAACGCCAGCGCACCATCGTTGGACGGCTGCAGCGCGAGGTGGCTCGCAAGATGACCACGCTCAGCCAAGCCATACAAGAGACCTTGGGCCAGACCTTGGACAAGGCCAAACGCTTGGTCACGCAGACCGGCAGTCGCAAGGCAGTGGACAACCGCGCCAAGCTCTACAGCTGGCATGCGCCCGAGGTGGAGTGCATCTCAAAAGGCAAGAGCCGCAATCCGTACGAGTTCGGCGTGAAGGTGGGTCTGGCCATGACGCTCAAGGGCAATTTGATCGTGGGAGCCAGGAGCTTTCCCGGTAACCCGTATGACGGGCACACCATGCACGAGCAGATCGAGCAAAGCGCTATCCTGATGCAAGGCTTGGGGGTCAAGCCCGAGGTGGTGTACGCAGACTTGGGCTACCGGGGTGTGGACAAAGACAACCCGGACATTGAGATCAAACACCGGGGCAAGGACAAGCGGTTGACCGATGAAGAGCGCAGACTGCTCAAACGGCGCCAAGCGATCGAGCCGATCATCGGGCACCTCAAAGCGGATCACCGCATGGACCGCTGCCACCTCAAAGGCTCAGCAGGCGATGCACTGCACGCGGTGCTGTGCGCGGCGGGCTACAACATCCGCTGGCTGCTGCGGATGATCGCCCGGAAAGGCCTGGGCCTTTTGTTGTGCCTGCTGCAGGTGAGCGGTTTGACGGGCTTGTTTGAGAAATTGGCCAAAATCATCGGCCTCAACCGACTGCAAGGCTCAGATCGGCGCTGGGGGGTGGCTTGAAGTGAATTTTGCAGGGACGACCAAAGAAGGCCAACTGCTGGGCTACAAGGCTGGGCGCTATGCCCATGCCCGCCAGTTCAAGCGCATGCGCAAAGCCATCAAACGCCAGCGCACCATCGTTGGACGGCTGCAGCGCGAGGTGGCTCGCAAGATGACCACGCTCAGCCAAGCCATACAAGAGACCTTGGGCCAGACCTTGGACAAGGCCAAACGCTTGGTCACGCAGACCGGCAGTCGCAAGGCAGTGGACAACCGCGCCAAGCTCTACAGCTGGCATGCGCCCGAGGTGGAGTGCATCTCAAAAGGCAAGAGCCGCAATCCGTACGAGTTCGGCGTGAAGGTGGGTCTGGCCATGACGCTCAAGGGCAATTTGATCGTGGGAGCCAGGAGCTTTCCCGGTAACCCGTATGACGGGCACACCATGCACGAGCAGATCGAGCAAAGCGCTATCCTGATGCAAGGCTTGGGGGTCAAGCCCGAGGTGGTGTACGCAGACTTGGGCTACCGGGGTGTGGACAAAGACAACCCGGACATTGAGATCAAACACCGGGGCAAGGACAAGCGGTTGACCGATGAAGAGCGCAGACTGCTCAAACGGCGCCAAGCGATCGAGCCGATCATCGGGCACCTCAAAGCGGATCACCGCATGGACCGCTGCCACCTCAAAGGCTCAGCAGGCGATGCACTGCACGCGGTGCTGTGCGCGGCGGGCTACAACATCCGCTGGCTGCTGCGGATGATCGCCCGGAAAGGCCTGGGCCTTTTGTTGTGCCTGCTGCAGGTGAGCGGTTTGACGGGCTTGTTTGAGAAATTGGCCAAAATCATCGGCCTCAACCGACTGCAAGGCTCAGATCGGCGCTGGGGGGGGGGCTTGAAGTGAATTTTGCAGGGACGACTAAGTGCAATGGACTGAACTTTTGTATTTCGCGTACCCACTCACATGTGTAAACAACTTGGAGATTGAAACATGGTCCAGACATTACCGCCAATGCCCGCTGGCCCTGCAGCGATGCCAGGGGATCACTACATTCGCGCATCCGCTAAGCGCTCAACAGAGTTGCGCCGCAATGCAGAAAAATTGTTTGCACTCATGAGCGAACCGGTATCCGGTGCCCACGCACAAGCCAAGCTGGATGTGTTGCAAGGCATGCGTGCGGCGCTGTCTCAGTCCGTTCAAGAAGCTCACACGGACAACAAGCCTCGGCCACTCAGCGCACGACGACACCCACCCGGTTTTGTCTGAACCCCCAGCGGTACTGTCAGTCAGTTCTCTTTTTACAACAATACAAGGGTTATTTATATGTCCATTACTTCAGCTATTGATTCCGTTGGCACAGTTCGAAATGTCGGGCTGAAAAATGACTTGCTTGTCATCGAATTGGCAAAATCCTTCATTGATTGTCTGGAGTTCATGCAGGGCGAACTGCTCGGCAAGATGAACAATGATCGCCAGCAAACCGACGCGTTGAAGGAACGACTCAAATTGCAGCAAAACTTAGCACGACTAGTTACGGACCCGGGATCTGACGAACCCAAATACTCAGGGGTCTGGACCTTTGACAGTTCGAGTGTTTCCCCTTTTCCCGATATGAAGCAAACAGACCTTAGCATATATTCAAACTCGAGCAAAGGACCAGTCTTCAATGGAATGTCTTCCTACGATCTGAAGACCGCGGGAATGAAGTACTGGGCGACTACTGATGGCAAAAATACCCTGTCGTCCAAACAGGTGTTTACCTACCTTGATCAGCAGGCGGAGTACACCAAGTCGGCCATTACTGCGCTGAATTCGCTCACGTCCCAGGACAACCTGACGCTGCAGTCGCTGCGTTCAAAGATTGAAAGCGTGACGCAGTTCCTGTCCACGCTCATGAAGAGCAGTTACGACGTCGGGGCCGGCGTGTTGAGAAACTTCCCTGGCTGAATGGATGGCTGGAATGGCCATGTCGCTCGCTCCCACTCCTGCAGAAACCCTGGCTTCCCGGCCCAAAACGGTCGGCGAGGTGGAGCGCCTTTACGCCGCCGCCATGGGCGACTACGCGCAAGGGCGTTACATGTCGGCGGCGAAGACCTTCTTGGGGTTGATTTTTATCGACCCTTCGCAGGCCCGGTTCTTCAAAGGTGTAGCGGCGTGCATGCAACTCAGTGGTCAGTACCAGCAAGCTGCCATGGGCTATGCCAGCGCTTACAGCCTTCAGCCGGAAGACGCCACGGTACTGTTTTACCTCGCCCAATGTTTCATGGGGGTAGGCGGGTGGATGCAGGCCAGTGAGGCGGCGCAAACCTTTCTGGACGAAACCGCCGGTTCCGAGGTCCATGCCGACATGCGCAGCCGGGCGCTCGGTATTGTCAAGTCCGCAGCAAAGAAGATGCACTCAAAGGAATCCATGCCATGAGCACTGTGAACTACGCCAACAACAGCCTGAACCTCTCATGGTTGTCCAACATCAACGCCGATGTCGGACAACCCCCCGTGAACACAGGCCTCCCGCCCCCCTCCCGCGCCAATGACACCATCATCCATGTGTCGGCCTCGTCCAAAGCCGCCCCCAGGCGCGACGCATCGCCGGCACTCAGTGCGCCGTTGGCGGCGAACTTCAACTCCAGTGAGCCTTTGCCAGCCAGTGCTTCGACCGAACTCCTTTCGCAGGGCTCGACGTTGAATGATTTCTTGCTGGGGTTGACGAAATCCCTCGATGTCAAGATGTCCACCGCCTTCCGTAACAGCTCCATGACGATGGATGATGTCATCGAAACCGTGCGGGATGGGCTGGTTTACGCCTGCGACAAGCAGAAGATGCAGGCGGAGATCATTCAGAAGGTCCACAAGAAGGCCATCCAGGAAGCGTCCGAGGCCGCCTCCGCTGGCATCCTTTCGAAGATCTTTGGCTGGATTGCGCAGATCTTCGCCGCGGTTGCCCTTGTGCTGTCAACGGTTGCCCTGCTGGCCACGGGGCAGGTCGGCCTGGCGGCCCTGACCATCGGGGCCCTTGTGCTGACGGTCATGGAAATTGCCAGCTCCATCTCCCAGCATTGGGGCGGGCCCGACATCAGCCTGGCCGGCTTCGTCGCGGCCATGATGAAGATCGGGGGGCATGGTGCCCAGGTGGTGGAAGATGTTCGAAAATGGCTGGGCCTCGCGTTTCAGATCGTCACCGCGGTCATGGGCGCGGTTGGCGGAGGTTTCGCCGCCTCCGCACTCAAGGCTTCCACAGACGCCGTGGCCAAGTCTCTTCAGGCGCTCGTGACCCTCTTGTCGGGTCTGACAGCCATCGCATCGGGCAGCGCAAACATTGTTTCTGCAAAAGAGAACATGGAGCTCGCCGAGATCCAGACCCTGGAAATGCAAAGCCAAGCCTTCCTGGATTTCCTTGCAGAAAAGGCCAAGCGATACGCTGACGACCTTCAGGGCTTTCGGGACGTACTGGACACCTTCTTGACGCAACGCCAGAAGCTGCTGAGCAGCGAGGATGCGCTGAACAAGAGCATTTCCGCGTGAATCCACCAGGATCACCCCGGATTTCATTGTTTCTTATTCTTTCTTATTCTTTCACTTAGGAGAACCACATGAACACCATTACCGAGACGCTGGCACCTCCATGGGCCGCGCGGGTGAGTGACGATGAACCTCTCACCAGTGGGGCGCCTAGTGTGTCGCCCGGAAGTCTCAACGCTTCTGCTGCGGCAATGACGCCGACCTATGTGGACAAGCCAACAACCCCCTCCGTAAGTGCTGCGACCGGCATCCGGTTGAGTCCCAAACAGCAGTTGATGGCGGACCTGGCAGCCTTGCTGGGTGTGTATCTAGAAATTTTCACCATGTCCAGATTGGCAGCCCGCGAACAGAGTACGTTTACCGTGATGACCATGATGCGCATGGTGGAACTCGCCGCAGCCAAAATGTTGAGTGCGGCGTTGGCGCAATTCATTGGCGGCGTAGTGCAGGGGGTCGCGGGTATTGTGTCGGGGGGCATGCAGGTGTTCAGCGCCTTGCAGTCCATGCAGACGCTGAAATCCGGAATGGTAAGGACGCAGGGGGGCCTGGCCGAGGCCAAACAGGACCTCAAGCTCGCAGAAGCGGAGTTCAGAAAGTTGAAGAGTGCTCCTCCTGACGACCCGGGCAAGATTGCTGCGCACGAAAAACTCAGAGATGCCCGCCAAAACTACGTGGATAAGCAGCAGTTGGCCAATGCGGAATGGAAGACCTTCACAGAGAGCAGCGAGTTCAAGGGGATGGAAGCCGATGCCACCCTCTGGCATGGAATGGCTACCGCAACCAAGAATCTCGGCGAGCTCCTGGAGAGCATTTGCAAGTACTACTCTTCGGGGGTGGAGAAAGACAAGATGCTGATAGAGGCACTGGAGAAGTATCTGCAAGGCGCGCAACAAAACAACCAAGAGTTCGAGCGCGATCTGGGCGAGATGGTAAGGCGTTTGCTGGACCAGTTGAAGTCGAAAATAGACAGCGAACACCAAGTCAACATGAACACCGCGCAAAACGTCTGATCTGCCGGATAAGTCTGGAGCCATGGCTATGCTCGGCACGCATTCTCTAACCACTTCATGGACGCCTGCTGAGCTGGCTCAGCAGGCGTCCCTGCTTTCTCGTGGTTCTAACACGCCGCCTGCCGACTCTCTCACCAATATGGCGGAGGAGATGGCGCAATTCTTTTCTGAAGCCCGCCGGCAGCAGCGTTCGCTGCAAGAGCGTGCGTTGCTGCCTTACGAGTCGCCGGCGCTGCGCCGCTTGGAGCAGATTGAAGCGATGCTGGAGGTGCTGTGGCACAACCCACAGCACAAGAAGAACGACGCGCGGCGTCTTGCCTCGCAATTGCTGGAATCTGCGCGGCATCCGGGCTCCCTGCAGCTGGCGCTGAAGTCCCTCAGTGGCTCCACGGAACAGTTTCTGTTGCTGTCGCATGCACTGGCCCAGGGCGAAGAGCGGGGCGAGAGCAATCCCGCGCTGGAGGTGCTGCGCGATCGCATCGACGTGCTGTGGGCACGTGATGGCGTTCGAATCCGTGCCGATGTCAACATCGCCCCGGCACTCGCGGACGCCGATGACCGCGGTGCGAAGGACCGCAAGGCCTACCACGATGCGGTGCTGGACGGCGGCACGTTGTCGCGCACGCTATCGTTGCTGCTGGAGCGTTATGGCGACAACATCGAGGCTGCGGTCGAGCGCTTGCGCCGTGCGCTGGGTGCCGACATGGGGGCGGCCCGCCCGTCGCTGCCCACCGAACGGTTGCAAGCCATCTTGCATGAACTGTTCCTCATGGGGGCGTTGTTGCCTTTCCTCAAGAACTGCCGCGACCTGGGTCGCCGTGCACGCTTGCGCAGGCGGGGTCACCCGCAGAGCAGCCGTTCCAGCCAGGACGGAGCAGGCGCAGCCGATGCAGACGAGGGCGCTTCGCTGCTGGGCGCTCTCGCCGAATGGGTGTCGCAGTGGTTGACGCTGGGCGATGTTCGATCCCTCCTGTACCAGTACGGGATGAACTTGGAGCAGAAGCATTCCGCTTGGACCTACGGCGTTGCGCTGGGCTCTGGCGATGCGTCAGATGAAGCCAGAAAGTCCGCAGGGGAATCGTCCGCCGCTGGCAGCATGAACGAGCCCGAGCGCGTTCTTGTTTTCCTGCATGGCCTCAAGGCCATCTTGCGGCAGGTGCCCGAACGCATGTTCCCTGACGCCGATCACAAACTCAATGCTGACCAGGTGCTGGCCAGCCTACTCGACACCATGATTCTGGGAGATGCTGATGAATCACCACAGCCCTCGACCTGAGACACCCGATCTGTTTTTTCGTGGTGCGCTTTGTGTTCGCCTAGATGAGGATGCCGCTGGGTGGACTACTCTAGAGGCGCGGGATCATGAAGACCTGACTCTTACACGCGTCATATCGAACGCCCCAAATCTCATGGCTGTGGCGTGCAGTGCCCTTGAAAAGGCTAACCTGCGCGGACCCCAGCGTGTTGCCGTGGCCGTTGGCGTGCATGCCGATTCGCTGCTGCTGACCATCCGCCTGGAGCGTAGCTGTCTCACGGCCAGCGCCGTGGACAGCGCGCGCGCCGATCTGCTGCGGTTTGCTGTTGCCTGTTGCTGAACATGACGGACCCCGTTTCGAACCCTGTCGGCATCGGCCCCGCGATCAACTGGGTCGTTTCCCGGTTGCCATATCTGGACGCGGGGTCGCGGAGGGGCGGGGAGAGCGCCGCCGGGCTGCCCGGGAGCGCGCATTCCCGTGCCCTCGTGTCGCCAGGCGTTGCGCAGGGGCCCTCCGGCCAGTCGGCCGTGGGCAGCCCGGCGGACGCTGGCCTGGGGCGAGGCTGGAGCGAAGACCGAATGCTGGCGGAACTGGAGGGCAGACTGTTGCCACGATCGCCCGCTTCTCAGACCGACCACCTCAGCGCATTGCGTTCCGCGATCACGCAGCTGGAAGCCGACCCGGTGCAGGCCAATGCCGTGCGCGTGCTGAGCAATGCCTTGACCTGCTACGCCGTGGTCCTGCAGGGACGAAACGCACTGCTCGGGGTGTGACGTGATGACCTTTGATCTATCGCAAGCTCAGGCCGTCATTGTGCTGGCATGGCGCCATCTTTCTTGTGGACGCCCTCAGGAGGCTTCTATTCTGTTCGATTTACTGGTGAAGTTGATGCCCGCGAGCAGCGAGCTACGGCTGGCACTAGCGAGTGCCCAGCTGGGATGTGGCAGGCCAGCCGATGCCGCTGCCACACTCAGCGTGCTGGAGTCATCGCACGACCCCGTCGCCCATTTCTTGCGCGGCAGGGCTTTGGCGCGCATGGGGCACATGGACGACGCTCGCATGGCGTTCAACAAATACAGGGAGTGCCGCAAGGCACTGCCTTGACGTCGGGTTGTCCATGGAAAACGCTCTGTCATCCCTTCAGCGCTTCATTGCTGTTGCTGCCCGTCGTGCTGACCTGGTGCTTGCGGTCATCCTCATGGCCGTGGTGTTCATGCTGGTTTTGCCATTGCCCACTTTGCTGGTCGATGTGCTGGTGGCCATCAACATCGCGGTGTCGGCGCTGTTGCTGATGGTGGCGATGTACCTGCCCAGCCCGCTGGCATTCACATCGTTTCCTTCGGTGTTGCTGATCACCACCCTGTTCCGTCTTGGGCTGTCGATCGCCACCACGCGTCTGATCCTGCTGCAGGCCGATGCGGGGTACATCATCGAGGCCTTTGGCAACTTCGTGGTGGGAGGGAATCTGGTGGTGGGACTGGTGGTGTTCCTGATCCTCACCATCGTGCAGTTCATCGTGATCACCAAGGGCGCCGAGCGGGTGGCGGAAGTGGCTGCGCGGTTTTCGCTAGACGCCATGCCCGGGAAGCAGATGTCCATCGACGCGGACATGCGTGCTGGCGCCATCGACATGAATGAAGCGAGGCGCCGCCGCACACGGCTGGAGAAAGAGAGCCAACTCTACGGGGCCATGGATGGCGCCGTGAAGTTTGTGAAAGGAGACGCCATTGCCTCCATCATCATCGTCATCGTGAACCTGGGAGGGGGGCTGCTGATCGGCACCATGCAGCGCGGCCTGCCGGCGAGCGAGGCTATGACGATCTACTCTGTGCTCACCATCGGCGAAGGACTGATCGCCCAGATTCCGGCATTGCTGACTTCCATCACGGCCGGCATGATTGTGACGCGCGTGACCAGCGAGGACAGTGGGCGCAGCAACGTGGGCCGCGACATTGCGGAGCAGATACTGGCACAGCCCAATGCACTGCTGGTGGCCGGCGCCATCATGCTGGGCTTTGCGCTGATCCCGGGCATGCCGGGCTCGGTGTTTATGGTGCTGGCCCTGCTCGCAGGCGGTGTCGGGTTTGTGTTGTTGCGCCGTGGACTGAACGGCGTGGCAACGCCTGCTGATCGAACCGCCGGCCCCACGGCGCGTGCGGGGGCCTCCAAGGACCAGGGTGATGCCGACGAGAAGTCAGCCGCTTCCTACACGCCCACCATGCCATTGGTGCTGGATCTGGCACACGAACTCGAGCAAACGCTTGACGCGAAGGTGCTGATCCCCGAGCTGCAGAAAGTGCGCGAAGATACTTATTTGGAGCTTGGCGTGCCACTGCCGGCCGTGCACCTTCGCTACAACAAGGGCCTGGCCCGCAACGCGTACCAGATCCTTGTGCACGAGATCTCCGCTGCGCATGGGCTGTTGCGCCCTGGGCATCTGCTGGTGCGCGAGGCTCCGGAGAATCTGGAAGCCCTGGACATTCATATTGAGGAGGCCGCACCGTTTCTGCCCAACATTCCCACCCTATGGACGCCAACGCAAGGGGCGGCCCAGCTGCGCGAATACGGCATCCAGTCACTGGACACGATGCAGATACTGGCGCACCACCTGCGGCTGACGCTCCAGCGCCATGCACGAGAGTTCATTGGTATCCAAGAAGTACATTTCCTGGTGTCGCAGATGCAGGCGGACTATCCCGACCTCATCACCGAGCTGCACCGTGTGGTGCCTGGCCAGCGGATGGCCGACGTGCTGCAGCGGCTGGTGGGCGAAGGGGTTTCGGTACGCAACCTGCGCGCTATCGCCGAAGCGTTGGTGGAGTGGGGCGGCAAGGAGCGTGATGTGGTGCTGCTGACGGAGCACTTGCGCACGGCGCTCAAGCGCCAGATTTCGCACCAGTTCGCCGACAGGCAACGGATGCTGTCCGCGTACCTGATCTCGCTGGAAGGCGAGGATGTCATCCGCAACGGCATCCGCCAGACTTCGATGGGGAGCTACCTGGCACTCGATGCAGCGGTGACCAGTGACATCGTGGACCGCATCCGTGCGGCGGTGGGCGACCTGTCCGCCATCAGCCACAAGCCCGTGATTCTGACCAGCATGGACATCCGGCGCTATGTGCGCAAGATGATCGAAGAAGAACTGTATGAAGTGGCGGTGCTGTCGTACCAAGAGTTGTCACCGGAAATCAGCGTGCAACCGCTCGCCCGCATCGAGTTCGGATAAATGCAGGAACACCGGCCCATGGAAGAAATGACTGGATCGATCGAGCTTCGCGTGCTGGCGGGCCTGCAGGCGGGTGCACGCCTGACCCTTGCCGAGGGGCGGCATGTGCTGGGCAGCAGCGAGGCGTGCGACATCGTTCTGGTCGGCCCGCGTATCGATCCGCAGGCCATGGAGATCGTGGTGGAAGGGATGCAGTTGCGTCTGGAGCCCGGCCAGCCGGGTTGTGGCATCGCCCCCGGTGACAGTTTGAGCGAGCCTTTCATGCTGGCACCGGGCGTTCCATTCCATGTAGGCGATATCTGGTTGGTCGTTGACCATCAAAACCGTGCATGGCCGGAAAATCACTCATGGTTGGTCCCGTCACAGGGTTTCATGATTCCGGATGTTTCTGTGACCGGTGGTACGGAGGAGGGGCAGAGAGAGCTGGCGCCCAATCTTTCCTCAGAGGTGAGCGCCCCCTCGAAAAGGAGGCTGTGGCTGATCGGGACGGGGACGTCCATCGTCTTGTTTGTTCTCGCAGGGCTGGCGTCGCTGGTCTGGATCAAATTTGGTCGTGAATACCTTTCCAACATGCGAACGCTGTCTATGGGGTCTTTCTTTCATCCTCAGCTCGACCCCGCTTCGAAGTCTGTCAACCTCGATGCGAGTCCGTCTTTCGCACCGCCGGTTGCTGCAGTGGAACCTCTGCCGAAGCCGCCCTCGCAGGAGCTACTATTGCTGCCGCCTGCGGCTGCAGCGTCGATTGAATCTGTTCCCGATCGACCGACTCTGGGGTTTCCCTTGAGAAACACCCACCACGCCTTGGCTCATGAGACCGATGTCCCAGAACGGCCAGACCGCAGCGCCACATCGGCGGAAGGTTTGACCCGATTGCCCTTCGTGGTCCGGCAAGTGGCGTGTGGAAACCTGTCCAGCATCACCACCGAAAACGGCATCAAGTTCTTCGAAGGTGCGAGTCAAATGGGCTACAAACTCGAAAGAGTCTCTGCGGATCGGTTGCGACTGCGGGGGCGCCATGACGTCGAATTGCCATGCTGAGGGGCTCCGATGCCGAACGGGTCCATGCGAATTCGCTTTTGCGAAAGCCTCTGGCATTCGCTGCGTCGCTGAATGACGCACTGGAGACGGCCTCAATCGTCACTGTGCGCGGCCGCGTGAAGGAAGTGCTGGGTACGGTCATTCGTGCGACGGCCTCCAGCGCCCGCATCGGTGAGATGTGCGTGCTGCACACGCCGGGCGAGGTCTTTCGCCTGGAAGCGGAAGTCATCGGTTTCAGTGATGGTGATGCATTGCTTGCGCCTGTGGGCGACATGCGCGGCGTGTCGTCCAGCACAATTGTCATACCGGCTGGTCAAGCCCATAAGGTGAGCGTGGGAATGGGTTTGCTGGGCCGGGTTGTCGATGGCTTCGGTCGCCCTCTAGACGGGGGAAGCCTGCCACAAGCAGAGGCCTTCTACCCCGTCTATGCTGATGCTCCACACCCCTTGCAGCGGCGCATGATTGACCGCCCGATGCACATGGGTGTGCGGGTGCTGGACGGCATGCTTGCTTGTGGAGAGGGGCAGCGCCTTGGCATATTCGCGGCCGCAGGCTGTGGCAAGAGCACGCTGATGGGCATGTTGGCGAAAAATGCTGAGGTGGATGTCACCGTGATTGCTTTGATCGGTGAGCGTGGGCGTGAGGTGCGTGAGTTTGTTGAGCGCGAACTCGGAGCTGAGGGGATGAAGCGCGCGGTCGTGGTGTGCAGCACCTCCGAAAAAGCCCCGATGGAACGCTTGAAAGCGGGTTTCGTGGCCACCGCGATCGCCGAATACTTCCGCGACCGAGGCATGCGCGTGCTGATGCTCATGGATTCGCTGACACGACTTGCAAGGGCGCAGCGCGAGATCGGCCTGATGGCCGGTGAGCCACCCACACGCCGAGGCTTTCCCCCATCGGTGTTTGCGATGTTGCCCCGTCTGCTGGAGCGCACAGGCATGAACGAGCGTGGTTCCATCACCGCCATCTATACCGTGCTGGTGGAAGGCGACGACATGAACGAGCCGGTGGCGGATGAGAGCCGATCCATCCTGGACGGTCACATCGTGCTGTCGCGCAAGCTGGCGGCTGCGGGGCAATATCCAGCGGTGGATGTACTGGCCAGCGTGAGCCGTGTGATGAATTCGGTGATCAGCGCACACCACCGCCGCGGGGCGGAGGCCGTGCGTGCACTGATGGCCAAGCATGACGAGGTCGAACTGCTGGTGCGCCTGGGCGAGTACAAGCGGGGCTCCGACGCGCTGGCCGACCATGCCATTGATCGCATGGCCGACATTCGGGCGTTCCTGTGCCAGCGTCCTTCCGAGTACACCAGCGCCGCCGAAATGCTCAGGCAGCTAGGAGCGGCCGCAGCATGAAGAAACTCTTTGAAATCGACAAACTGCATCGGCGTCGGCTGAGCACACGGGAGGCCGCGTTGAAGGACGCGCGCGCCGCGCAGACGCAATGCGAAACGGTGCTGGTGGAGCAACAACGTGCGGAGGTGCAAGCGCGTGAGCACGGGTTGCAGGTCAAACGCGACGTCGATGCGGTGTTGTTCGCGAGTGCGGTGAAACGCCCCGAAATTGGGCGCGCACAGCACCAACTGATTGCGGCCAAGGAAGCTGTGGTTGCGGCCAGGGAGGCTGTGGTTGCTGCCGAGATCGATGTGGCTGCGGCTACCCTGCGCACGCAAGAGGCTGTGCGGGCATGGCGTATGCAAGCCGCCCAGGTGGAGAAGTTCGACATCATCGTGCAACTCAAGCGCGAAGAGCGAAACGTTGAGTTGCTCTACCGCGAAGAGCTTGAGCTGGAAGACATTCCAAGGAGAAGAACATGAAAGTTGAGGCGCAACGCACCGAGGCCCGCACCCAGCGAGCGCGCGAACTGCATCAGCGCGACGTCGCCGACGATGACAAGTCCCGCAGTTTCAAGAAGCAGCTGCAGCGCCGCCATGATGAAGAGATGCTGGCGCAGACCGCAATCGGCGGGGTCTTCGAGTTGATGGACCTGCTGCGCCAGAGGGAGCCGGAACCTGCGCTGCAGGCGGCCGCCCCGATGATCTGTCAGGACAATGCTTTGCCCACGGACGCCTTGGCCCGCACCCTGCCCAGTGAGCCCGTGGTGGATGCGGACGCCGTTCAGGCACGGATGCAGGACAGCGTGCGTCTGGACACGCTGGCCCGTGCAGCAGTGGATGCTGGGCTGAAGGCCAGCATGACCCAAGGCAGCAGCGAATACCAGGTGGAGCTGGGTTCCACATTTTTTGTGCGCACGCGCTTGCGGGTGCGCACGGGCGACAACCATCGGCTCGAGGTACGTTGCGAGAGCGACAGCGCTTCCGAGCGTGAATGGTTCGGCCGTAACCACGAGGCGCTCGTTGGACGCATATCTGGACTCACCGGGCGTGACGTGCAGCTGGACATTCAGGAGCCTTTGGTTTGACGACGCTGGATGCGCCGAACGACCTGGTGCCTGCTCCGCAGGATCGAGGCGGAAGGGCGTCTGTTGAGCATCGGTTGAACGTGCGCCGATTGAACGCGCGCGCGGTGGCCCTGGCCAATGCGCTTGGCCGGCAACCCCCATGGGGGCTAGACTGGTTCGGCGTGTCCGCACAGGTGCGCGTCGCCGGGGTGCAATGGGTCGACAAACCCGCGTCATGCCATTACGACCTGCTTGCCAGCATGCACTGGCGCGGGGTGGCAGGTTATCTCGGTCTGACCTACCTGGGGGCAGAAGCCGCGCTGGGCGGTCACCACGGTGTGGTGCTATGGGAGGCCCTGCCGCCCGCGGTGGCGTTGGCCTTGTTGCAGGACGCTACAGACCGATTGAGCAAGGCGCCTGCGAATACACACCTCGGCCCTGTCCGGTTTCAGGCGATGCAAGACGCTCGGGCGCTCGCTGGGCCCCTGTTCGCGGTGAGGTTGAGCGTCACGCCCGAAGACGGTGGCGAGGTGAACTGCCTCGATTGGCTGGTGAACGCCGACGGAGTCGACCCTGGAAACTTCTCTCCGCTGAGAGTTGCACCGGCGCGCAATGAGATGACGTGGAGCCAACTGGCGAAGTGGGGGGGCCTGCCAGTGCCGGTGGCATTTGAACTCGGTTGGGTGAATCTTCCACTCAATGAGTTGCGGGACCTCAGGAATGAGGACGTGTTGCTACCCGATTGCTGGTGGGCGCAGAAGGGGAAAAGCCGCGTCAGTCTGCGTGTGGGGTCACATGGGGGCTCTCGCTTGGGCTACGAAGGCGTACTCGACGAAGAGAACCAACACATTACGGTGAAAGGACTGCAAAAAATGGAACAGAATCTACCGGAAGAGACATTCAGTGTGGGCGGACCCCACGATGACCATGATCTGGACGTCAATCCACCAACAGGTGGCGCCCCCGGTGCCGGGTCGTGGAATGTAGGTGCATTGGGTGACTTGCCGGTGCGCCTCACTTTCGATCTGGGCGAGCACAGCCTCACGCTGCAGGAACTCACCGCCATCGGCGCCGGCTATGTGTTCGACCTGGGGCTTTCGCCACGGGGCAGCGTGAACCTGCGGGTGAACGGGCTGCGGGTGGGCGAAGGGGAAATCGTCGAGATCGACGGACGCATCGGGGTTGCCGTGACGCGAATTGTTCCGCCCCGCGTATGAACGGATCTGATCCGCTATCGCTCGTCGTCCTAGTGGCGATGTTGTCTGTCGTGCCGCTGCTGATGGTGGTAGGCACAGCGTTCCTGAAGATCTCCACGGTCATGCTGCTGGTGCGCAATGCACTGGGCGTGCAGCAGGTTCCACCCAACGTGGCGCTGTATGGGCTGTCACTGATTCTCACCCTCTACGTAATGGCGCCTGTCGTGCAGGACTCTGTCGAACGGCTGCGCAGCGAGAAAGCGCCGCTGGCCAACATCGGGGCCATGATCAGGGCGGCAGACGTCGGTTCGGAGCCGATGCGCCAGTTTCTGGTCAAATTCAGCAAGCCCGACCAGCGGGCCTTCTTCCTGCAGGCCACGCAGAGGATGTGGCCGCCCGGGCAGGCCGAGCGCGCGCGCGATACCGATTTCCTGATCCTGCTGCCAGCCTTCGTCGTGGGGGAGCTCACTTCGGCGTTCGAGATAGGCTTTCTGCTGTACCTGCCGTTCGTGGTGATCGACCTGATCGTCTCCAACGTGCTGTTGGCGCTGGGCATGATGATGGTGTCGCCTTCTACAATCTCGCTGCCGCTCAAGCTCTTCCTGTTTGTCATGGTGGACGGCTGGACGCGTCTGCTGCACGGGCTGGTGCTGTCGTATGCCTAGGCTCGCCTTCATCGCCGCAATGGCCGCGGAGGCCACATGATCCAGGCTGCTGACTTGGTTGCCCTCGCCGTCAAGGGGCTCTACTTGAGTCTGGTGTTGTCGATGCCGATGGTGGCCGCCGCCGCCATCGTCGGCACCCTGATGGCAGTGATTCAGGCCCTGACACAGATCCAGGAGCAGACGTTGGGCTATGCGGTGAAGCTGATTGCCACTGCCGTGGCGCTGGCGCTCACGCTGAACTGGATCGGCAGTGAACTCCTGCAGTACACGCGCCAGTTGTTCGACCTTATCCCGGTCATAGGAAGGTAGGGCTGTATGCCGGGCATGCAAGAGATACAAGGGGCCGTTCTCGGGCTGATGCTGGGCATGGCCCGCCTCGTGGCGCTGCTGTCCCTGTTGCCCTACTACTCCAAACAGGCCAGCTCCGCGCTGGTGCGCGTGGCAATTGCCATGGCGTTCACCTTTCCGGCGCTGCCCATGCTCATGGAGCAGTACAGCCAGAGCATTTCTGTCGACACCCTCTTTCTCGGCCTGTTCTTCAAGGAAGCCTTCATCGGCTTCTGCATAGGCTGGGCCATTGCACTGCCGTTCTGGGCGGCGGAGGCAATCGGCTTCATCATCTCGAACCAATACGGCGCCACCGTAGGCAACTCGACCGATGCGATCACGGGCAACGAGACGTCGCCACTGGGCGTTATCCTGCTGCAGCTGTATCTGGTGCTGTTCCTGTTGCACGGCGGGGCCAACGCGGTGCTGGAGACGTATTACGCGAGCTACACTGTGTGGCCGCTCTCGGCGACTTGGCCCACGCTGGGCGATGGCTTTCCGGAGCACTGGCTGAAGCTGTTCGACGCAATGATGCGCCTGTCAGTGACGCTGGCCGCGCCCGCGATGATCGCCATGTTGCTGGCCGAAATTGGCCTGGCCATTGTCAGCATGTTTGCGCCGCAGTTGCCGGTGTTCTTTCTTGCGATGCCCGTGAAAGCCTGTATTGCGTTGTTCGTGCTGACGCTGTACCTCGCCACGCTCATGGGGTACCTCGGCGACCATGCGCGCGCAATGGCGGTGATTCTTCCCGATCTCGGCAGGCTGGCGCGGTGAGTGAAAAAACCGAACAGCCCACCCAAAAGCGCCTGACCGATGCGCGCGAGAAGGGCGACGTGGCCCATTCCAAAGATGCGGCCAAGGCCTTGATGATCTGGGCCTGTGCAGGCTACCTGTTGTTTTCCGCGAAAGAGCTGATCGATTCGATTCTCTTCATGCTCGAGTGGTCAGGTGCGCAAGCGAATGGCCCGTTTCGCGAAGTGCTTCCCGCCTTCCTGCGGCTGGCTGCCAGCCAGCTCATCGCCGTGTTGTTGCCATGGATGCTGGTAGTCATCGTGGTCGGCATCTTCGGTGAGTTCATGACGGCGGGCCCCATCTTTGCGCCGGAGAAGATGAAGTTCAGCTTCCAGAAGATGGATGTGATCGCCAACGTAAAGAATATCTTCACCGCGCGCAATGCCATCGAAGGGTTGAAATCCATCGTCAAGGTGCTGTTCCTTACCGGGGTTGTATGGAAGCTGGTGCATGACAACCTCGGCACGCTTATGCTGCTGGCTGGTGCCGGCATTCACCCCGTGATGGCGGGTTTTGGCCTGCTGATGAAGTCGCTGCTGATGTCAACGGCCATTGTCTTTACCGTCATCGCGGGTTTCGATATGATCATTCAGCGCATGTTGTTCACCCGCCAGCAAATGATGACCAAGGACGAAGTCAAGCGCGAGCACAAGGAGTCCGAAGGCGCGCCTGAGATAAAGAGCGAGCGGCGCTCGTTTCACCAGGAGATCGTGAACGGCCCCGGGGGAAAGCGCAAGCCTTCGGTGGTGGTGACCAACCCCACGCACTTGGCCGTGGCGCTGTTGTACGTGGAGGACGAAACCCCACTGCCGCAGGTGCTGGCCAAGGGTGCGGACCTGAATGCCCAGGCCATTGTTGCCGAGGCCCGCCGCGAAGGCGTGCCCATCATCCAGCACATTCCGCTGGCCCGAGCGCTGACGGCCCAGGTGGATGTGGACGACTTCGTGCCAGCGCACCTGTTTGAATTGGTGATCGACGTGCTGAAGGCTGTGAAGGACGTTGCGCCAGCCGAACGGCCTCAGCCATGACGCGTAAAGTGCGGTTCTGTCGCAGTAAGCGTAAACAACAATCTTGCCCATGCTTGTTTCGCCAAGGCCTGATCAGCAGCACCTTGCGCAAGGTGCTCAAGCGGTTGCATGACCCTTTTGGGGTGATGCTGACCTGTGTGCGCTGGTATGCGGCCTACCCGCTGAGCCTTCGCCATATCGAGGAGATGACGCAGGAGCGCGGTGTTTTCATGGATCACGTCGCGATTCACCGCTGGGCGATCAAGGTGCTGCCGGTACTGGCCGCCGTGTTCCGCCGATGTAAGCGCCCCGTGGGTGGAAGCTGGCCCACGGACGAAACCAACATCAAGCTTTCAGGCCAGGCTCATTCAGCAATGCCTTCGTTGTCTCGTGGGTCGACCGGGGTATCTCTGTTCGGGTAATCACTCATGTTTACCAATGAACTTGTGGACGAGCCATCCCACTCACTAGAGAGATTCAAATTTCCTAGTTTGTTAAAAAGGCCAATTCATGCCGATAGCCAATACGTCTAATAATACTAGATGTGCATACGAAAATTTAAAGCTGCAGGCAGGGAACCCCCATTTACCTGCGCCGAAGGGTGATATGGTTGAAATCGAAGATGTCCCTTCAGATGTCCCTGAAAATGACTTGAGTAACGATCCTGGCTTTCGGGAGCAGTTTTTTCTGAACAGCATGAGTATCAATGCGAAGCTCTCTCGCCAGTTGAGAGAAAACAAAGAAGAGCCCTCTGTAATCCGTTTAGACGAAAGAAGAACCACTCTGAGCAACGGCTCGGAATTGATACCCAAGAATAAAGCCACAGTACCTTCCCAGCCAGATCCCGTTATCAAGGCTAAAGTGGCGCAGATCTTGATGCGCTGCTTCGGAGCGCCTGTGGCAGACCCAACGAACTGTGGGATTCCCGAGGATAAATTTTACCTGGGATGGAGTGCGACCACGTTGTTAGGGGCTTCAACTTCAGTCCAAACACCATGGATTTCGTTCGGCTCTTCGCAATTTCGTATTCTCGATGGCTATCTTTGCCACAAGGGCTACGAGAATGCCTCGCTTGAAAACCAAAGAGAACTGCATGACTGCCTCAATTACTTGAATGCTATGTGGGCAATCCAGACGCTTGCGGAGCTCAAGCGAGCTTCTAGCGAAGAGGACCAGCCGTTGATCATTGAAGCTGAAACGCAAGTTCAGGATTTGGCGTCCAAAAAGTATTCAACGTTCGCAAAGTATGTTGCCGATGAAATCAAGCTTGCGGCCAAGTTGGGGTATTCGCGCGATGTAATTATGTCAGGTATCAGTACGCTCCATGTAGGCAACACAATCGCGGCTACATTCCTGAAAGACGTTCCGCAAACACAGCTGAGTGGCTCCGCCAAAGAATTCCTCGGTGTTGTTCCATTTTTGGGGCCGTCGTTGGGCATCCTCTCTGGCTTTTCGAGCTCTATTCAAGGGATTTTGGAGGCAAATAGTGCGTCCGATTTAGAGGAAGCCTTGTTGGAGGCCCAGCGTTTAGAACAAGAGGTGTTCGCCTCCTCCGATTACGGGGACGCCAATATTCAAAAGTTGTTATTGAATTTGATCTGGCATCGCCAGCAAAGGCGAGACTTGGAGCTCTTGAAAGCCAAACTGCTCAAATACAATGGGACCTTCAGGACAACGAACGGGGTCATCGGCATAGGTGCAAGTGCGACAGCAATTGGCCTTTTCGCGGCAGGTGGCGCGGCTGTGTTTAGCGCCGCAACCTTGGGCATTTCAGCCATAGTCGGAGGGGTGGCTGGGGGGCTATTTCTGCTGTGGGCCAATATTAGTTCCACCATCGCGCAGCATGTACAGAAGAGTTACGACAAGGTGTGGAGATCCATCAACGCCAAAAACCAGGGGGGGCCGCAAAATATCAGCAAACTTCCCACGGATAGCAGCCGTCAATCGATCCAGGAGATCAGTAATGCCTTCGCTCAAAAAATCGCCGACCAAGAAACGAGGTCAAAAACTATTGAGCTGTTGGTGGCCCTGGGCATTCCTAGATTGATTGCCGAGACGGCAGGCGCTGATGGTGGCAAGCGACTGGCCGATCACCTGATACCTCCCCGCGGCATCCCGATGTCTAATGAGGATGCGTTGCGCAAAGTTTATTTAGGGCCCGGCACCGCGCAGGGGAAGCTGCTCGCTGTGCAGGAGTGGTTGGCCGACCCGGTTCTGCAAAAGACTGATCTTGAACAGATCGCCAAAAGAACCAATGAGAACACGCTGGCCTGGAGCAAGTACCTAGCACCGGGCGAAAACATGGGAGATATTTGCAAATCCAGGCTGACGCTGAAGCGCATAGAGGCGCACTGGGGTGATGACACGTTCAGGAAGTTCATGAAGGCGTCATTAAATACGGAATCAGTAGTTAATGCGGGCGATGCATGGAGACTATTGCAATCACAACGCGAGGAAACGAAGACGCAGGAGAAGGCAAGTGCGACCGTTGCCGCCTGGATCAATGGAATGAAGGTCGACAGCATCCTGAATTGTCTGGAGTCACCCAAGACGGATGCATTGACGCTTGAGTACAAAAAGGTACTCGAGTCCTTTGGCATTGGTACAGATTACAAGGACATCGACGGCATCAAGAAAGCTTTACGGGCCCACGTGAGCACTACTGACTTAAACGTCAATACGATCGGGAATTTCATGGCGGTTTACAAGGAAACTTCGGAGAACGACAAAGTACCGCTTCGCAGGAAGATGAAAGATTTCTGGTTGACGACCGTCGATAATATGCATAAAGACGAGCAAAAAGAATTCATGCAGATGCTCGGCGTCAATGACGGTGTTTCCGGTCCGTCAGAAGCCGAACAAATGGATGCGATGCTGGGAAAGATTCATAAGTTTCTGCTCGTCTCCGAGAAGCTTCAGGGCCAGACACTGACAAAAGTGATTGCTTCGCTGCATGAGTACCCGACCGATGGCAGCATCCCAAAAGACATTGCCCGGATCGCGGCGATCCGCGAACTTCGAGCCAGATGCAGCACTGCCGATCAGACCGATGTTGGGCATACCCTGGCGCTGGCCAAGGAGCTCTCGAGCGGGCAACTGCACGAACGCACTTTTGGAGCCGGCGAAGGGGGGGCGTGCTTGGCTTTGGTGGCTACCGCCTGAACGAGAAAGGCAAGATCGTCCGAGAGTTGGTGGAGCGGTGTCTGGGCCAAGGCTAACCCATCAACTCGTTTTCCGCCGACATGGCCGAGCAATTGCGCGCGACAGCGAAACAGAACTTTAGCGACAAGTATGTTAAAGCACTCACCCATTGGACGAAAAAGTTGATTGGCGAAGTAGTCAAGGTAGATGAGACCGATTTGTCGAAACTTGCGGATACGCTTGACTTGTATCGAACGCCGGGGAAACTGGAAGAGGCACTCGAAAGCAGTGACAGTGACGTGCGCGACCCAGCGATAACATGTCTTCAAAATAGGCTGACCATCGCAAGCGAACAATTGAAAAAAACCGCCGCTGTTTGGGAAAACCCCATAACAAGGATGGGGTTCGACTCTGCAAGCTTCGTCACGCAGTTAACGGAATTTTTCTCGCTGGAAAAACTCGCGGCAGAGCACGAATTAACTTATCAAAAGCTGGTCTTGCCGCTTGAAATCACGGATCGGCTTGACTTTTATCGCGCTGCACTTGAATGGCCTAACGAAACGGCACGCGCCAAAAACATCACGGCCATTAAACGGGAGCTCGATAACCTGAAGACGGGTGGATTGGCCGCCAACCCCTTCTGGTCAGCAAAGTTTCTGAACTCTAACCCGACCTGGGTGGAGAATGAGTCTGGCAGAATGAGGACGCGTTATGACTGGTTGAAGTTAGGAGATCCTTACAAGAGTTTAGTGAAGAAGGTCAATGCGCTGGATTCTATGCGTCTATCAAGCCTGCACCGTGCCGTCAAGAAGGGTGATTCGGCTGGGAGTAATTGGATTAACAACCAGTTTGCGCTCTACGGCCTGGCAAAGCCTGAGGTGACGGAGCTGAAAACGGCAGCGAAGAGAGGAAAATTCGCTCTTCTGAAAGCCCTTGTGGAAATGCGGCAGAAAGCCTTGGAGGATAAGGTGAAGAAAGAGTTCATGACGAGTCGGGCGAAAGAGTTATCGCCAATAACTGGCTAGATTCACGGTTGCAGAACGGCAATCGTCCATCGAGTCATGAATGCGCTGAACGATACCGGCCGAGACCCTGGGCACCGCTTGATTGAGCAGCGCCGCCAGGTTGTCGGCCAGCGCCCGGGTAATCCCCCCGATAAACCAAAGGCCCCAGAAGTAGAATTTTCTAAGAAGGAAGTTCTACGTGAAGAAGTCGAGATTTACCGACAGCCAGATCATGGCTGCCTTGAAGCGTGTTGAAGCGGGCCTGCCAGTCCCGGAGATATGTCGTGAGCTAGGCATCAGCACCGCCACCTTTTATAAGTAGCGCGCCTAATTTGGCGGCATGGACACCTCCATGATGACCCGTATGAAGGGGCTCGAAGACGAGAACCGCCGCCTCAGGAAGATGTACCTCGAAGAGAAGCTCAAGTCGGAGATTGTTGCCGAGGCCCTCGCAAAAAAGTGGTGAGGCCGTCTCGCCGGCGCGAGATGGCCCAACGCGCAGTTCAGACACACAGCATCCCCATACGGCTGGCCTGTGCAGCGTTTATGTTGAGCGAGTCCTGCTACCGCTATGAGCCCAAGCAAGACGCCGAGAACGCCCTCATAGCGGACTGGCTGATTCGCCTGACGGACAACCACCGCAACTGGGGATTTGGACTGTGTTACCTGTACCTGCGCAACGTGAAGAGTTTCGGGTGGAACCATAAACGCGTGTACCGCATCTATCGTGAGCTGGAGTTGAACCTACGTATCAAGCCTAGGAAGCGCTTGGTGCGTGAGAAACCCGAGCCTTTGGCTGTGCCAGAGGCCATCAATCAGGTCTGGTCGATGGACTTCATGCACGACAAGCTGGAGGACGGCCGTAACCTGCGCTTGTTCAATGTCATCGACGACTTCAACCGTGAGGCGCTGGGCATTGAGGTGGACTTCTCGCTGCCGTCGGAGCGGGTGATCCGAGCATTGAAGCAGATCATTTCCTGGCGTGGCAAGCCGCAAGTGATTCGATGTGACAACGGGCCCGAGAACATCAGTGGCACCATCCAGAACTGGGCCGAGGAATGGGGCATCCGGTTTGAATATATCCAGCCGGGCAAGCCACAGCAGAATGCCTATGTCGAACGGTTTAACAGGACTGTTCGATACGAATGGCTATCCCAGTATTACTGGTCCAGTATTGAAGAAATTCAGGACTTCGCCACGCAATGGATGTGGTCCTACAATCACGACCGCCCGAATATGGCCCTGGGCGGTTTCACCCCAATGCAGCACTTGGCCATGGCTGCATAACCGTTCTACTTTTAGGTCCGGTGGAAATTGGGGGGATTGCCGGCTACTATTAAAACGTAAATATCTAAGAGCGCTAATATGAAAAAATTGAATTCGGCAAAGGCAAAACCTTCAACAAATCATATTGATGCAGCGATTGATAAAAATGCTCCAGACTTGGTCCAACTTGGAAATCGGCGGATACGAAATAAAAAGAGTGAACGCAACTTACAGAATGAAGATGCTCATCGAGAAAATCTTGAGCCTTTGGAGTTTGGTAGAAACGCTGAACTCGACCCCCCAGAATATTCTGCCGCAGACCAGCGAGCCGTTTTGGATGGTAGCGCAAACCTAGAGGCTGAAGCTGTAACTTCCAACAGTCTTGAGTCATATAGCCGCTTGGGTACTCCAGCAAAATCGGATCCCATCTTATCAATTGATGATCGAGGTAATACAGAAAGCTTTGGTCAAATGATGGAGACATCTCCATCAAGCGCTGGCTCATCTTCAATTGCTGCTATTCCAAATATTGCTTCAGAAATAGATTCTCTAGAAATTGCTAGCTCTGTTGTTTCTAATGCCTCCTCAGGCCTAGGTATTTTATCCGGTGGCTTAGGTATTCTTTCAGCGACCGCTGTTGTGGTGAATGCCACAAAGAATACGCCATCCACAGCTGAGTCGGCATCAGGAGTGGTGACTCTCAATGGTTCTATCGTTGCTGGACCTGTCGTAGCTGGAAATCAACTCACAGTTGTGGTGTCGAGAGCCGATAATAATGGCGAATTGGGTCGAGTTAAAGTGAATGATGATGGCACTTATTCTGTTAGCTTTGATGCTAAATATACAGGTGTGGTCATTGCTCGGGTTGTTGACGGCGATGATGCCGGAGCGGATTATTTGGATGAAGCAAGTCGATTGCAAATTGATTTGCCGGTGAATTTGCGTGCAGCAGCGGTTATCAATGGAGCTGGGCAGTACACGTTGGTTATTTCCCCGATTACAGAAATCGCCGTCCGCCAGTTGGATATTGAAGGTAAAGTGGCAGGGGGCTCGGGGTTGGATATAACTTCAGTCAACTCTATAAACTCAAGGGTCTCAACAGTTTTTGGTCTTACTGATATCACTAGGGTAAAGCCGGTAGCTGTTAATGATATTAATTTTTCCTCAGCAGAGGCTGAGTCAAAAAAATACGGATATGCACTTGCCGCTCTTTCGGGAGCAGATCAAAACTTGGTCGGCATGGAGGCTACATTAGCGGCAGTTGCAAATGGTATTTCCTCTAGTGTCGTTCCGACGGTTAGCAACAATGTGCAGCGGATCTTGTTTCAAGGAGCAGATACAGTCGGGACGAAGTTAGGGGTTGATATTTACAACGTAGTTTGTTATCAGTTTAATTTCAGTGAAGCTTCTCGCAATTCTGCCCCCGGCTGGGCTAGTGACGTTAAAGCTCTTGGGCAACAAGATTTGGTCTCAGCTTTGCCGAAGGATATTGCTGGCCTCACGTCAACTCAGCTTTCATTGATGACCGCGCAACAAATTGGTTGGATCCCTCCGGTTGCAATCAGTAGCTTGTCCGGTACGAAAATTTCATTTATCGGAGCGGGCATATCGGGCATGACTGGAACTCAAGCTGCATCTCTTTCAGCTGTTCAAATTGATGCACTTGTTGGGTCTGGTCTGATTCGTAAGCTGTCTTCTGAAGCGCTCGCTTCCTTGCCAAATGCACAAGATGGCTTTAAGTTGATAGTAGGGGGAGCGGGTAATGGCGGCACCGCACCTACGACTCAGACATACAAGGACATCGGAGTCACGGGGGTGGATGCGGGCAACATTGCATCGATCAACGATGCCCTCAAGGGACTGCCCGGTGCGAACAAGGACACGGCCGCTGAAGTACAGGGCATTGTCGACGCCTACCGAAAAGTGCTGGCCGCGGCCGACGCGGTGGCAGGCAACACAGACGCTGCCAATCTGCCCAGTCTGGCTGAGTACGGCAAGATAGGCGTGAGCGAAGTCACTACTATCACTCAGGCAGCGCTGCTGGGCAGCGTGATCGACGGCAAGAACAAGATTGACGCGGATACGGTGTCAGAGATCAAGGCGTTAGCGCTTGCATCCAATGCCGTATTGGAGGCGGCAGCGTCGGCCAATGGAGCCTCGCTGAGCATGGCCCAGCTCGAGCAGCTGGGGATCAAGGGCGTTACGGCGGACAACCTGGCAGTAGTGCGTCAAGCAATAGCTAACAGCGCCGATGATGGCAGCGCCATCGACAGCCTGACCAAGCTGCAAAGCGTGGTGAGTGCAACGACAACGCAAGTCGCAAGCGTGCTGACTGGTTTGCAAAGCTACAACGGCGCTAACGGACAGAGCGCACCTACGACTCAGACATACAAGGACATCGGAGTCACGGGGGTGGATGCGGGCAACATTGCATCGATCAACGATGCCCTCAAGGGACTGCCCGGTGCGAACAAGGACACGGCCGCTGAAGTACAGGGCATTGTCGACGCCTACCGAAAAGTGCTGGCCGCGGCCGACGCGGTGGCAGGCAACACAGACGCTGCCAATCTGCCCAGTCTGGCTGAGTACGGCAAGATAGGCGTGAGCGAAGTCACTACTATCACTCAGGCAGCGCTGCTGGGCAGCGTGATCGACGGCAAGAACAAGATTGACGCGGATACGGTGTCAGAGATCAAGGCGTTAGCGCTTGCATCCAATGCCGTATTGGAGGCGGCAGCGTCGGCCAATGGAGCCTCGCTGAGCATGGCCCAGCTCGAGCAGCTGGGGATCAAGGGCGTTACGGCGGACAACCTGGCAGCAGTGCGTCAAGCAATAGCTAACAGCGCCGATGATGGCAGCGCCATCGACAGCCTGACCAAGCTGCAAAGCGTGGTGAGTGCAACGACAACGCAAGTCGCAAGCGTGCTGACTGGTTTGCAAAGCTACAACGGCGCTAACGGACAGAGCGCACCTACGACTCAGACATACAAGGACATCGGAGTCACGGGGGTGGATGCGGGCAACATTGCATCGATCAACGATGCCCTCAAGGGACTGCCCGGTGCGAACAAGGACACGGCCGCTGAAGTACAGGGCATTGTCGACGCCTACCGAAAAGTGCTGGCCGCGGCCGACGCGGTGGCAGGCAACACAGACGCTGCCAATCTGCCCAGTCTGGCTGAGTACGGCAAGATAGGCGTGAGCGAAGTCACTACTATCACTCAGGCAGCGCTGCTGGGCAGCGTGATCGACGGCAAGAACAAGATTGACGCGGATACGGTGTCAGAGATCAAGGCGTTAGCGCTTGCATCCAATGCCGTATTGGAGGCGGCAGCGTCGGCCAATGGAGCCTCGCTGAGCATGGCCCAGCTCGAGCAGCTGGGGATCAAGGGCGTTACGGCGGACAACCTGGCAGCAGTGCGTCAAGCAATAGCTAACAGCGCCGATGATGGCAGCGCCATCGACAGCCTGACCAAGCTGCAAAGCGTGGTGAGTGCAACGACAACGCAAGTCGCAAGCGTGCTGACTGGTTTGCAAAGCTACAACGGCGCTAACGGACAGAGCGCACCTACGACTCAGACATACAAGGACATCGGAGTCACGGGGGTGGATGCGGGCAACATTGCATCGATCAACGATGCCCTCAAGGGACTGCCCGGTGCGAACAAGGACACGGCCGCTGAAGTACAGGGCATTGTCGACGCCTACCGAAAAGTGCTGGCCGCGGCCGACGCGGTGGCAGGCAACACAGACGCTGCCAATCTGCCCAGTCTGGCTGAGTACGGCAAGATAGGCGTGAGCGAAGTCACTACTATCACTCAGGCAGCGCTGCTGGGCAGCGTGATCGACGGCAAGAACAAGATTGACGCGGATACGGTGTCAGAGATCAAGGCGTTAGCGCTTGCATCCAATGCCGTATTGGAGGCGGCAGCGTCGGCCAATGGAGCCTCGCTGAGCATGGCCCAGCTCGAGCAGCTGGGGATCAAGGGCGTTACGGCGGACAACCTGGCAGCAGTGCGTCAAGCAATAGCTAACAGCGCCGATGATGGCAGCGCCATCGACAGCCTGACCAAGCTGCAAAGCGTGGTGAGTGCAACGACAACGCAAGTCGCAAGCGTGCTGACTGGTTTGCAAAGCTACAACGGCGCTAACGGACAGAGCGCACCTACGACTCAGACATACAAGGACATCGGAGTCACGGGGGTGGATGCGGGCAACATTGCATCGATCAACGATGCCCTCAAGGGACTGCCCGGTGCGAACAAGGACACGGCCGCTGAAGTACAGGGCATTGTCGACGCCTACCGAAAAGTGCTGGCCGCGGCCGACGCGGTGGCAGGCAACACAGACGCTGCCAATCTGCCCAGTCTGGCTGAGTACGGCAAGATAGGCGTGAGCGAAGTCACTACTATCACTCAGGCAGCGCTGCTGGGCAGCGTGATCGACGGCAAGAACAAGATTGACGCGGATACGGTGTCAGAGATCAAGGCGTTAGCGCTTGCATCCAATGCCGTATTGGAGGCGGCAGCGTCGGCCAATGGAGCCTCGCTGAGCATGGCCCAGCTCGAGCAGCTGGGGATCAAGGGCGTTACGGCGGACAACCTGGCAGTAGTGCGTCAAGCAATAGCTAACAGCGCCGATGATGGCAGCGCCATCGACAGCCTGACCAAGCTGCAAAGCGTGGTGAGTGCAACGACAACGCAAGTCGCAAGCGTGCTGACTGGTTTGCAAAGCTACAACGGCGCTAACGGACAGAGCGCACCTACGACTCAGACATACAAGGACATCGGAGTCACGGGGGTGGATGCGGGCAACATTGCATCGATCAACGATGCCCTCAAGGGACTGCCCGGTGCGAACAAGGACACGGCCGCTGAAGTACAGGGCATTGTCGACGCCTACCGAAAAGTGCTGGCCGCGGCCGACGCGGTGGCAGGCAACACAGACGCTGCCAATCTGCCCAGTCTGGCTGAGTACGGCAAGATAGGCGTGAGCGAAGTCACTACTATCACTCAGGCAGCGCTGCTGGGCAGCGTGATCGACGGCAAGAACAAGATTGACGCGGATACGGTGTCAGAGATCAAGGCGTTAGCGCTTGCATCCAATGCCGTATTGGAGGCGGCAGCGTCGGCCAATGGAGCCTCGCTGAGCATGGCCCAGCTCGAGCAGCTGGGGATCAAGGGCGTTACGGCGGACAACCTGGCAGTAGTGCGTCAAGCAATAGCTAACAGCGCCGATGATGGCAGCGCCATCGACAGCCTGACCAAGCTGCAAAGCGTGGTGAGTGCAACGACAACGCAAGTCGCAAGCGTGCTGACTGGTTTGCAAAGCTACAACGGCGCTAACGGACAGAGCGCACCTACGACTCAGACATACAAGGACATCGGAGTCACGGGGGTGGATGCGGGCAACATTGCATCGATCAACGATGCCCTCAAGGGACTGCCCGGTGCGAACAAGGACACGGCCGCTGAAGTACAGGGCATTGTCGACGCCTACCGAAAAGTGCTGGCCGCGGCCGACGCGGTGGCAGGCAACACAGACGCTGCCAATCTGCCCAGTCTGGCTGAGTACGGCAAGATAGGCGTGAGCGAAGTCACTACTATCACTCAGGCAGCGCTGCTGGGCAGCGTGATCGACGGCAAGAACAAGATTGACGCGGATACGGTGTCAGAGATCAAGGCGTTAGCGCTTGCATCCAATGCCGTATTGGAGGCGGCAGCGTCGGCCAATGGAGCCTCGCTGAGCATGGCCCAGCTCGAGCAGCTGGGGATCAAGGGCGTTACGGCGGACAACCTGGCAGTAGTGCGTCAAGCAATAGCTAACAGCGCCGATGATGGCAGCGCCATCAACAGTCTGAGCAAACTTCAAACCTTGGTATCTGGCGCAGCTTTTTCTCCAAGCGATGTCCAATTGTCAAACGACACCGGCAGTTTCTCCACAGATTTTGTAACAACGGTCAATAACCAGACCATCAGTGCAAAACTCAGCACCGTTATCTCTGCTGGTGACACATTGGAAGGATCTGTGAATAGCGGCGCTACCTGGGAAAAAATAAACAGCATGGTCACTGATCGCGCCATCACTTGGACGGGCGTGACTCTGAATTCCGGTGTCAACAACATAGTATTCAGGCTGACCAAGCAAGATGGTAGTCAATACCTCAGCAGCGCGCAGACCTACACCCTGGACAACACCGCACCTGCGGCACCCACCCTGGTGCTGGATGCAGCCTCGGACACGGGCATCAGCAACAGCGACCGCGTAACCAACAACAACACACCCACCATCAGCGGCACGGCTGAATCCGGCAGCAGCGTCAAGCTGTATGACGGCAGCACGCAAGTGGGCAGCGCCACGACCGGTGGCGACGGCAAGTGGAGCATCACGCCGGGCAGTGCCCTGGTCAATGGCACGCACACCCTCACGGTCAAAGCCACCGATGCGGCGGGCAACGAGTCTGCGGCCTCAAGTCTCAACGTGACGATAGATAAAGAAAGCCCCAGATTGAGCAGCAACACGCCTGTGGACGACGCTACAGATGTGGGCATAAGCGCCAATCTGACGCTGAGCTTCAGTGAAAACATTGCGCTGGGCAGCGGCAACATCACGCTCAAGGCGATCGATGGCGCTGCTGATGTAGTCATTGATGTTGCCAGCCACAGCAACCAGCTCAGCATCAGCGGCAATACGCTCACCATCAACCCGAGCAGCGATTTGGCGAGAGGCAAGCAATACGCCGTACAAATAGGCAACACAGCCATTACAGATACCGCAGGCAATACCTATGCAGGCATCAGCGACCTGAATACGCTGAACTTTACGACATCCAACTCGCAACCCGGCGACGCCTCAATTAGCCTGGGTTCAATGGGTAAGCTTATTGCTCCAATTCAAGTGGAAGGTAATTGGTATTACTTCTATGACAAAAGTGGCAATGGCGTTGCGGATTCCGCGGATTGGATTTCATTAGAACAATTAGCCATCAATTTAGGAACTATTGCCAGCGCGATCACCGAGAGCAACCGGACGTTCACGATTAACGGCGTTACGGTGAAATTGCCTACTTATGGCGGCCCGGTGGGGGTCGACGGTAAGCCAACGAGTTTTGGTTCTAAAAACGGCACCAGTTACAGCGCAAATCCGCTAGTTAGCGGGGATAACCTTAATGACCCTACGCCCAACGGCAACGCTACCTACAACGACTATCTGGCGATTTGGGATGGTGTTAACGGCAGTGGAACCGGAATCGATCAGTACGGCGTGCCGGCTAGTTGGGGCATCAGCAACTACTGGTCTGCGACGCCCTCGGCCTCTGGCCACGCCTATGTCAACCTGGGCTATGGCTACGTCTACGGCACCTATGACAACACCATCGCTTACGTTGCCTTTCAGGTGTTGTGAGGCGGTTTTCGCGGAGCCTGTTTGGGATTTGAACTTTGATATTTGACTTTGGGTACGGCCTTCGGGCCGTTTTTTAGAGCGCACGGCGGGAGAGCCTTGGTAAGCAACCGGTCAACACACATTGACGGCGCAATGTTTACGTGGTCTGCGGTGCCCAGTTGTGAGGCAGCAATTCCCCGATCTGACTGGCCCGCTGCGTGGGCAAGCGTGTGAGTACGTCTTTCAGATAGGCGTACGGATCGTGCCCATTGAGCTTGGCACTCTGAATCAAACTCATCACCGCCGCCGCACGTTGACCAGCACGCAGGGAACCCGCGAATAACCAGTTGCCCCTGCCGACAGCTGCCGGGCGAATTTGGTTTTCGCACCAATTGTTATCTATGGGTACTTGCCCATCGTCCAGATACAGCGTCAACGCCTCCCAACGTTTGATGCTGTAGTTAATCGCTTTTGCGGTGGCCGATCCACTGGGCACCTTGCTGGCCTGCAACAGTAGCCACTGGTGCAGTAGGTCGGCAATGGGCCTGGATTTTTCCTGCCGGATTTGCAGACGAATGGCCGCTGGTAATGACTTGATGTCACGTTCGACGTCATACAGTAGGTCGAAGAATTTCAGTCCCTCTGCGGCAATCAGACTGCTGTGATTGGCGTGCAGTTCAAACAGCTTTCGGCGTGCATGCGCCATGCATCCGGCTTCTTTGACGCCTTTGGTGAACAGCGATTTATAACCCCCGTAATCGTCGCAAACCAGAGAGCCACGCCAGCCACGGTCATCGTCATCAGACTTCCCCAGAAACGTTCTGGCATTCTGGCCGGCGCGGGTCTCGCAGAAGTCGTAGACGACGGCGTGTATCTGCTCAAAGGCACCAGGAGCGTATGCCCACAAGTAGGCCTTGTGGGTCTTCTTATTGCCGGGCTTGAGCATCGGGATCGGAGTCTCATCGGCATGCACCACAGCGTGACTCAGTACCGTCTCTTTCAACGCATCCACCAGCGGCTGCAATTGCACGCCGCACATGCCCACCCAGGCTCCCAGCGTGGAACATGCAATCTCCAAGCCGGCGCGGCCAAAGCTTTTCTCTTGCCGGTACAGCGGCAAGTGATCCGCATATTTGGCCACCAGCACCTGTGCCAACAGGCCAGCGGTTGGAATGCCTTTGTCAATGACTTGGGCCGGTACCGGCGCCTGAATCAGTGTTTCACACTGGCCACACGCCCATTTGCCGCGAACATGCAGCTCAACAGTGAATACGCCGGGCGTGTAGTCCAGCTTTTGCGCGACGTCCTGGCCAATGCGCTTGAGCTGGCAGCCACAAGTGCAGGTGGTGGAGTCTGGTTCGTGGTGGATTTCTACACGGGGCAGGTGATCCGGCAGCGCTGCACGTTTGGGCTTGCTACGGTGGTCTTTATCGGGCTTGGGCGCCGGCGTGAGGTTTTTGAGTTCTTGCTCAATTGCCGCCAGGTCTTCATCGCAGGCTTCATCGAGCAGACTGGTCTGCGTGGCATCGAGTTGTTCGCGGCTACGACCAAACTGCAGTCGCTTCAAGGTCGCCATCTCGTGCGTGAGCTGGTCGATCTTGCTCTGACGGTACAGCAGCTCTTTGCTCTGCGTGCTGACCTTTTCCATCTGTCACGCGCAGTATGAAAATGACACGCAAACGCGGTGAGGAATTGATACACCTCGACTAACGTGCCAAGCCATCCGAACCATGGATGGGACTGGCAATGATTACGAACGAGGAGTACATGGAACTCAAGGTTTTAAGGAAGCACAGGCTGAGCTTGCGCGAGATATCGGCGCAAACTGGAATGGCAGTCAACACGGTGCGTAAGTATTTGGAGGGCGGTCCGCCGGCCATGAAGAAACTGCCGGAACGTAAAAGCAAGCTCGATCCATTCAAGGACTACTTGGCTGGACGTATTCAGGCGGCCAAGCCTGATTGGATTCCCGCAACGGTGCTGCAGCGTGAGATTGCCGCACAGGGGTATACGGGCTCCGTGCGCATCCTGCAGGAGTACCTCAAGGAGTTGCGTCCACAGGCGCGCCCGGATCCGGTTGTGCGGTTCGAGACCCAGCCCGGTGAGCAAATGCAGATGGACTGGATCGAGTTCCGCAAGTCTGGGCATAAAGACGGCATGTTGGCGGCGTTTGTGGCAACGCTTGGCCACAGCCGGGCGACCTTCGCGGAGTTTGTCACAGACATGAAGCTGGAGACACTACTGGCGTGCCATGTCAGGGCGTTCGAGAGCTTTGGTGGAGTCACCCGTGAAGTGCTGTACGACAACATGAAGACCGTCATCCTCAAGCGTGACGCCTACGGCAAGAACCTGCACCAGTTCCAGGGTGCCTTTGCTGACTTTGCGCACCACCATGGCTTTGTGCCGCGGGTGTGCAAGCCCTATCGGGCCAAGACCAAGGGCAAAGTCGAACGCATGAATGGCTACATCCGGCGCAGCTTCTGGGTGCCATTGGTGGCGAGTATGAAGCAGCAATGCTTGGTGGTGGACGCGGACACAGCCAATCGGGAAATGCGCACCTGGCTGCGTGACGTTGCCAATGTGCGGATCCACGGAACCACTGGGTGTGTGCCGGCACTGGCTTTGCAACAGGAGCGCACACATCTGCTGGCCATCCCCAGCGCCTACAGTGGGCGAACAGTGCGTCAATTGCAAAAAGTCACCGGTAGCGGCGCAGCAGTCCGGCCAATTCCAGCCGCGGCATGGCGAGGCCTGCAGCATCCTCTGGCGATGTATGACACGCTGGTGCACAACCAAGCCTCAGCAGGAGGACGACCATGAGCCTGCAAATGGAAAGACTGCGTGAACTGTGTGATCAGCTGCGCCTGCTCAACTTACCCGATCAGCTTGCCCACTTGGGGCAAATGGCGGCCAAGAAAGAGCTGGGGTACCTGGAGTTCCTGGAGCAAGCCTTGCGTGGCGAGGCTCTAGCCAGAGTGGAGAGAACACGCGCCATGCTCACGCGCATAGCGGGCTTCCCCGCCATCAAGACGCTTGATGAGTTTGACTTCCAGTTTGCCAGCGGCGTGCCCAAACCCCTGGTACAGGAGCTTGGCAGTCTGGCCTTCGTGGAGCGCAGCGAGAACGTGGTCTTGCTGGGCGCCAGTGGGGTGGGCAAAACCCACTTGGCCATCGCCTTGGGCTACAGGGCAACCCAGGCTGGAATCAAGACGCGTTTCATCACGGCGGCAGATCTGCTGATGACACTGAGCACGGCACTACGGCAGAACACCCTGGAAGAGGCTATCAAACGCATCGTGCGTCCCTACCGGCTGTTGATCATTGACGAGGTCGGGTACCTTCCCATGAATCGGGAACAGGCGAATCTTCTGTTCCAAGTCATTGCCAAACGCTATGAAGTGGGAAGTCTCATCCTGACCTCCAATCTGCCGTTTGGGCAATGGGACCAGACGTTTGCAGACGATGCCACGCTGACAGCGGCGCTACTTGACCGACTGCTCCACCACGCCCATGTGGTCCCGATTTCAGGAGCCTCCTATCGCCTGAAAGATAAGCGGCGTGCCGGTGTGATTGCCGCCAGCAGCAATACCCTACTCAAACGAAAACGCAGTCACCTTGATACACAGGAGGAACAGGCAGCCTAAGGGCGCCAAGCAGTCAGTGGCGAGCCACTGACTGCTTGAAAGACAAGCAAAGACAAAACAGACAATCGCCCCACACAACGGTGTATCAAATCCACGCCGCGTTTGCGTTCGACAGCTGTATCAAATCGAAACTGCGTTTGACATCCGCGCAGGGTGTTGGTAGCGTTTGTGGCGTCGGCGCACTTCGATGCCTTCGAGCATCAGTTTGAGCGCCGTGCAGTCGATCTCGCCACTGCCGCCTTGAACGCCTTTACGGGAGAACTTGCCGCTCTCCAAACGCTTGCACCACAGGCACCAGCCGCTGCGGTCAAAGTACAGCACCTTCATCTGTGCGTATTTCGGCGAAGATGAACGGCGATTCCGGGATCGTGAACATGGATTCCGGCCAATATGAACGCAGCGGCAGTGAGGAACTGATATTGCGCTCTTTTATTTTAGGCCGAGGTGGTTTTTCGGCAGAGTGACTCCTTGTCAGGTTGGTTGATTGGGGCTTTTCTTAATCAACCCGCCGCGGACTCAGCGTTGGCGGTTTTGCCTTTTCCGGGTGCAGGTTTCTTTCGCAACGACTCACCCGTGATCGTGAAGCGATGATGGTTCTCCATTAACCGGTCCAGCATCGCATCGGCCACTGTCGGGTCACCAATCCACTCGTGCCAATGCTCAATGGGCAACTGACTGGTAATGATCGTGGCCCGACTTGATGTCCTGTCATCAATGATCTCCAGCAAGTCCGCCCGGCTCTGGCTGTCCAGCGCAGCCATGCCCCAGTCATCGAGCAGCAGGACATCGGTTTTGCGGATCTGATCGAGCCACTTGCCAAACGTGCCGTTGGCATGGCGGATACGCAATTCCTCCCCCAGTCGTGGCACCCGCTGGTAGTGGGCACTGAAGCCCCGCCGGCACGCATGTTGGGCCAACGCACAGGCCAGCCAGGATTTACCCGCCCCGGTCGGCCCCGTAATCAGCACAGCATGTCCGCTTTGCACCCACCCGCCCAGGGCCAGACTCATCACTGCACTGCGTTGAATGCCGCGCCCGGCGCGGCTGTCAATGTCTTCGATAGCCGCTTGCGGATACTTCAGCCTAGCCTGTTTCAACAGGCGGGTTTGGCGCTTGTCATTGCGCCAGTGCACCTCCCTGTCTACCAATAGCGCCAACCGCTCTTCAAAGCTCATGGCCGCCACGCCTGCTTGACTGAGCTGCTCCTGCAGCCCCGTGGCCAAGCCCTCCAGCCTCAATTCACGCAGTTGGGCTAATGTCGTATTCATCATCATGGGGGTCTCTCCATTCGTCTCTATTGGTAATAGCCAGGCCCGCGCACGTGAGCATGTGCCGGGCTGCTCCACTCGGGGGCCTCGGTCTTAAGCAACTGATCCCCGCGGTTGACCAGGATGTCGCGGATATGGCTGTATTTGCAGGTGCCCAACTGCAGCGCCATCAAGCTCGCCGCTTCCAGCCTGGCATGGCCGTATCGGCGCCCCAGGGAGAGCAAACCCAAGCAGGCCCGGTAGGCATGTTCAGGGTGGCGCTGGCGCTCCAGCATCTTGCTCACTACCCCGGCCGTGGCCACGCCGATTTGCTCGCCCCAGGCCAGAAGCCGCTCCGGACTCCACTGTGCATGCGCCCGGTGTGCCTCTGGCATGTGTTCATCCGTCGTGGTGAAGCCGCCCCGGCGAGCGCTTCTGAGGTGGCTGCACACCCGCTGGCCCCGGTTCAGAATCTCCAGTGTGGTGCGGGTCACCCGCAGCTCCAGCGTCTGGCCCACCAGTGCATGTGGAACGCTATAGCGTCGTCCCTGCAAAATTCACTTCAAGCCACCCCCCAGCGCCGATCTGAGCCTTGCAGTCGGTTGAGGCCGATGATTTTGGCCAATTTCTCAAACAAGCCCGTCAAACCGCTCACCTGCAGCAGGCACAACAAAAGGCCCAGGCCTTTCCGGGCGATCATCCGCAGCAGCCAGCGGATGTTGTAGCCCGCCGCGCACAGCACCGCGTGCAGTGCATCGCCTGCTGAGCCTTTGAGGTGGCAGCGGTCCATGCGGTGATCCGCTTTGAGGTGCCCGATGATCGGCTCGATCGCTTGGCGCCGTTTGAGCAGTCTGCGCTCTTCATCGGTCAACCGCTTGTCCTTGCCCCGGTGTTTGATCTCAATGTCCGGGTTGTCTTTGTCCACACCCCGGTAGCCCAAGTCTGCGTACACCACCTCGGGCTTGACCCCCAAGCCTTGCATCAGGATAGCGCTTTGCTCGATCTGCTCGTGCATGGTGTGCCCGTCATACGGGTTACCGGGAAAGCTCCTGGCTCCCACGATCAAATTGCCCTTGAGCGTCATGGCCAGACCCACCTTCACGCCGAACTCGTACGGATTGCGGCTCTTGCCTTTTGAGATGCACTCCACCTCGGGCGCATGCCAGCTGTAGAGCTTGGCGCGGTTGTCCACTGCCTTGCGACTGCCGGTCTGCGTGACCAAGCGTTTGGCCTTGTCCAAGGTCTGGCCCAAGGTCTCTTGTATGGCTTGGCTGAGCGTGGTCATCTTGCGAGCCACCTCGCGCTGCAGCCGTCCAACGATGGTGCGCTGGCGTTTGATGGCTTTGCGCATGCGCTTGAACTGGCGGGCATGGGCATAGCGCCCAGCCTTGTAGCCCAGCAGTTGGCCTTCTTTGGCGTAGGTCTGTTTGAGCTCGATGCCATTGGCTTTGGCCAACTCGACCACCTTGGATCGGGCGGTCTCCAGCAGCTTGCTGTCGGTGGGATGTGCCACAGCTTTTTCTTGCACCGTGGAGTCCACGATCATGCGGGTCAATTCTTTCTTGGCAATCAGCTTGAGGGTGACCGCCACTTCCATGGTGCGGGCCAGCAGTTCTTCCACGCCTTCTTCGCCCAGAGCTTTACGAAAGCGCCCCAGTTGTGTCGGGTCGCACGGCCACTGGTGTTCAAAGTATTCGTTGCCAGAAAAGTACTGCCAAGTGGGGGTCTCACCCCAGCGCTGGATCACGTCCTCGTCGCTCTCATTGAACGCATGCTTGAGGTACAGCAAGGCAACCATTAACCGGGTGGGCAGACGGGGACGGCCGGCATTGGAGACGCCGCCACCGGCAACGGCCGAGACCGGACCAAACAAGTCCAAGTCTTCTATCTTCTTGCCAGACTTGACCTGGCGTGCCCAGCGCTGGACGAGGGAGGCTTCGATCTCTTGCCAAGGCATGCGGTTAGCAAGCACCGCCAGAGGGTGGCGCAAATCGATCATCTGATCCAGGCGGTTGCGGAAAAAGTCATCGGTCATGGCGCTGCTTTCAAAAACTCCCAGAAAACAGACTCCATTGAATATCTATTTGAGAGTTCTGACCATCCGGAATCACCCCAGATCACAAGCGTTCATGCGGGTTGCAGGGACAACTATAGCGGTGGCCTTCAAACTCGACGTGATAGTCAATGTGTACTTTGACCGTCTTGAATACCGCAAGCTCAAACGGTTCAGGCGGCAGGGCCATCAATGCTGGCGCATCCAGGGCGGTAAACGCGCTTGCCCGGCATCCGGGTAGCTTCTGAAACGGTTTGTTGTTCAGATACTCCAGCAAAGGGGCAATGGCTGCGTTGACCTCAGTGACGCTAAGAAACGATTGATGCCGCAGTCGCGCCAATATCCAGCGCTCAACAATCTGGACCGTGGACTCGACTTTGGCCTTGTCCTGCGGGTGGTAGGCACGCGCAGGTAGTACGCTGCAGCCGTAATGGCATGCAAAGTCCAGCACGGTGTCAGTAGCTCGGGGCTCGTAACGGCTGACCTGCGCAATCACTGCGCGCGGGTTGTCCGGCACGATTAGCTGCGGCACTCCACCATAGAAGGTCAGCGCCTTGACACACCCCTCCAGCCAATCTGCCGTGGTCTGTGCAGGTGTCGCCCACGCGAAGGCGTAACCTGAGGCGCCCAAGGCGGCCACGAAGATATTGGCTTTACCACCCTCGGCCAGCACAATGGTCGGGCCAGCGTAGTCAATGAACAGTTTTTCTCCGGCGCGATGCACTTGGCGCATTGAGCGCTTCAGTGTCTTGGCAAACCGGCGGTAGTGCTCGCAGAATTGGGTGTACTGGTAAGGCCTGACCTGGGTGTCTTCGGCCCACTTGGCGCAGTATTCTTGCCACAGCAGCATCAACGTAACGCCTTTGCCGCGCAGCTCCAAGTGCACCCGTGCGTAGTCAGGCGCAACAAAGACAACGGGCTCACTTTGCTGGCCCCGCAATTTGCGGTGTAACTCTCCCTCATCCAAGGTTTCTATGGCACTCCAATCCAGTCCTGCTGCAAGAGCCTGACGGATGTATTTGGAGATGACGCCTTTGGACAGTCCCAGGGCTTGGGATATCTGATCGTAGGGTAGCCTGCACTCCAGGCTCAATCTCAATGTTTCTTTAACTTTGCGCATCGCGATCTTTCGGGCGGGCATCCGGCCTCCTGTCAAAAATCAGGCAGCCTACCCGCCAGGGTGGTCTCATTTGCGCAACTTCAGTCCCCACTTCTATGCAGGCATACGCCTGCGCCACATTCGCTGTTCACGACTCCGAAATCAACGTTCACGATGCCGAAATCCTTAGTTGTCCCTGCAAAACCCCTGCAACCCGCATGAACGCTTGTGATCTGGGGTGATTCCGGATGGTCAGAACTCTCAAATAGATATTCAATGGAGTCTGTTTTCTGGGAGTTTTTGAAAGCAGCGCCATGACCGATGACTTTTTCCGCAACCGCCTGGATCAGATGATCGATTTGCGCCACCCTCTGGCGGTGCTTGCTAACCGCATGCCTTGGCAAGAGATCGAAGCCTCCCTCGTCCAGCGCTGGGCACGCCAGGTCAAGTCTGGCAAGAAGATAGAAGACTTGGACTTGTTTGGTCCGGTCTCGGCCGTTGCCGGTGGCGGCGTCTCCAATGCCGGCCGTCCCCGTCTGCCCACCCGGTTAATGGTTGCCTTGCTGTACCTCAAGCATGCGTTCAATGAGAGCGACGAGGACGTGATCCAGCGCTGGGGTGAGACCCCCACTTGGCAGTACTTTTCTGGCAACGAATACTTTGAACACCAGTGGCCGTGCGACCCGACACAACTGGGGCGCTTTCGTAAAGCTCTGGGCGAAGAAGGCGTGGAAGAACTGCTGGCCCGCACCATGGAAGTGGCGGTCACCCTCAAGCTGATTGCCAAGAAAGAATTGACCCGCATGATCGTGGACTCCACGGTGCAAGAAAAAGCTGTGGCACATCCCACCGACAGCAAGCTGCTGGAGACCGCCCGATCCAAGGTGGTCGAGTTGGCCAAAGCCAATGGCATCGAGCTCAAACAGACCTACGCCAAAGAAGGCCAACTGCTGGGCTACAAGGCTGGGCGCTATGCCCATGCCCGCCAGTTCAAGCGCATGCGCAAAGCCATCAAACGCCAGCGCACCATCGTTGGACGGCTGCAGCGCGAGGTGGCTCGCAAGATGACCACGCTCAGCCAAGCCATACAAGAGACCTTGGGCCAGACCTTGGACAAGGCCAAACGCTTGGTCACGCAGACCGGCAGTCGCAAGGCAGTGGACAACCGCGCCAAGCTCTACAGCTGGCATGCGCCCGAGGTGGAGTGCATCTCAAAAGGCAAGAGCCGCAATCCGTACGAGTTCGGCGTGAAGGTGGGTCTGGCCATGACGCTCAAGGGCAATTTGATCGTGGGAGCCAGGAGCTTTCCCGGTAACCCGTATGACGGGCACACCATGCACGAGCAGATCGAGCAAAGCGCTATCCTGATGCAAGGCTTGGGGGTCAAGCCCGAGGTGGTGTACGCAGACTTGGGCTACCGGGGTGTGGACAAAGACAACCCGGACATTGAGATCAAACACCGGGGCAAGGACAAGCGGTTGACCGATGAAGAGCGCAGACTGCTCAAACGGCGCCAAGCGATCGAGCCGATCATCGGGCACCTCAAAGCGGATCACCGCATGGACCGCTGCCACCTCAAAGGCTCAGCAGGCGATGCACTGCACGCGGTGCTGTGCGCGGCGGGCTACAACATCCGCTGGCTGCTGCGGATGATCGCCCGGAAAGGCCTGGGCCTTTTGTTGTGCCTGCTGCAGGTGAGCGGTTTGACGGGCTTGTTTGAGAAATTGGCCAAAATCATCGGCCTCAACCGACTGCAAGGCTCAGATCGGCGCTGGGGGGTGGCTTGAAGTGAATTTTGCAGGGACGACTTGTTAAGTGCACACCTCGATGGAGTGTGTCTTGAGCCAAGAATGCCCGTCATATCAGTGGCATGCAATGAAGGTATTCGCCGGACTCTTACCGACGTTTTACAAGTGACGAGCCAAATACGGCGGTATGGACGTGCCGATGATGGCGCGCATGAAAGAGCTGGAAGACGAGAACCGGCGGCTCAAGAAGATGTACCTTGAGGAAAAGCTCAAGGCCGAGATCGTGGCGGAGGCGCTTGAAAAAAAGTGGTGAGGCCATCTCGCAGACGGGAGATGGCCCAAAAGGCCGTGACAGAACGCGGTGTGTGTATACGGGTGGCGTGCCAGGCGTTTGGCATCAGCGAATCGTGCTACCGCTACGAGCGCAAGCTCGATGCCGAGAACGCCGAGGTGGCCAGTTGGCTGATGGGGCTAACAGACAACCACCGCAGTTGGGGCTTTGGCCTGTGTTTCCTGTACCTGGGCAACGTCAAGGGCTTCAAATGGAGCCACAAGCGTGTGTACCGCATCTACAAGGATCTGGAGCTCAATTTGCGGATCAAGCCCCGCAAGCGGCTGGTGCTGGAGAAACCTGAGGCGCTGACGGTGCCACAGGGCATCAACCAGGTGTGGACGATGGACTCCATGCACGACCAGCTCGAAGACGGCAGAACATTTCGGTTGTTCAATGTCATTGACGACTTCAATCGCGAGGCCAATGGGATGGAGGTCGATTTTTCTATGCCTTCGGAGCGGGTGATTCGGGAACTCAAGCAGATCATCTCGTGGCGCGGCAAGCCGCAGGTGATTCGGTGTGACAACGGCCCGGAATACATCAGCTCAGCGATCCAAAACTGGGCGATTGAATGGGGCATCAGACTGGAATACATCCAGCCGGGTAACCCACAGCAAAATGCTTATGTTGAGCGGTTCAACAGGACGGTCAGATACGAATGGTTGTCACAGTACTATTGACATGACTTAGCAGAAGTCCAGGACTTTGCAACAAAGTGGATGTGGTCTTACAACCATGACCGACCCAATATGGCCTTGGGCGGATTTACACTAAAGCAGCGACTGGCCATGGCTGCGTAACGTTTCTACTTCTGCGACCTCTTGCAAAAGAGGGGGGGGAGACCTACGCCTTTCGTAGTTTATCAAAAATTTTGAAAATTTGAAGAGGTTGCTTGCAAGCCTATAAACTTGAAGTCAGATTGGACTGATAAAAATGCACTGCATAGTGATGGATCAATGGACTCGCCAAAGGCTGACATAACACCATCTACAGCATTTTTGTGACGTACTTCTATCGAGCCAAACCCCTCTCTGAAAATATCATCATAACAAACTAGCATTGGAAACAATGCTGCAAGTAAGTGCATACTTTGCCTTTCACATTCCGTCAAATTAATAGAGTATTTAAAACTGCCACGGACAGCGTGTAACGCATGAAGTGCAACTGAACAATGCTTATTCAAATCAACTTCCGCGCCCTGTTTAATTTGAACTTGACTGCTAAATTCATCATACTGTAATTTCGAATTATCCAAGGGCAAGTTGATAGACTTCGGATAAGAGCAGCTCGTTAACAGAAAATCCAAGCGCAAATCATGAATTAATGCCATCCTCCCTATATTTTCCACTGAAGCATCTAAACAATCTTGAGAGTCAATATTGAGTGCTGATAGGATCGAGCGGGAATACTGTCTGATACGGTCTGCCCGACATACAGTCGAAGACCGATCCGGAAACAATACAGTGAGCAATAGTTTTTCCAAAAAACGGTCATGCTTGATTAATTTCTGGATATCGAAATTATCAGCATCGAAATCAATATTTATGTCTTGCATTATATGACTTCCAATATAAATTTTATTTACACGGAAGATAATAAGCGGAATGACTGCAAGTTAGCTTTCAGAAGCTTTCTTTTTTTTGATTTGGATTGGTTTTCGCGCAGATATTCAGACCATATTCAAGTTTCATTTATATATGATAATTGCTCATTTCTAGATTCTATTTTCTCACAAATGGCCACTGTATTGCAGTAAATTTGGATCTATGGAGTTGTCCCTGCAAAACCCCTGCAACCCGCATGAACGCTTGTGATCTGGGGTGATTCCGGATGGTCAGAACTCTCAAATAGATATTCAATGGAGTCTGTTTTCTGGGAGTTTTTGAAAGCAGCGCCATGACCGATGACTTTTTCCGCAACCGCCTGGATCAGATGATCGATTTGCGCCACCCTCTGGCGGTGCTTGCTAACCGCATGCCTTGGCAAGAGATCGAAGCCTCCCTCGTCCAGCGCTGGGCACGCCAGGTCAAGTCTGGCAAGAAGATAGAAGACTTGGACTTGTTTGGTCCGGTCTCGGCCGTTGCCGGTGGCGGCGTCTCCAATGCCGGCCGTCCCCGTCTGCCCACCCGGTTAATGGTTGCCTTGCTGTACCTCAAGCATGCGTTCAATGAGAGCGACGAGGACGTGATCCAGCGCTGGGGTGAGACCCCCACTTGGCAGTACTTTTCTGGCAACGAATACTTTGAACACCAGTGGCCGTGCGACCCGACACAACTGGGGCGCTTTCGTAAAGCTCTGGGCGAAGAAGGCGTGGAAGAACTGCTGGCCCGCACCATGGAAGTGGCGGTCACCCTCAAGCTGATTGCCAAGAAAGAATTGACCCGCATGATCGTGGACTCCACGGTGCAAGAAAAAGCTGTGGCACATCCCACCGACAGCAAGCTGCTGGAGACCGCCCGATCCAAGGTGGTCGAGTTGGCCAAAGCCAATGGCATCGAGCTCAAACAGACCTACGCCAAAGAAGGCCAACTGCTGGGCTACAAGGCTGGGCGCTATGCCCATGCCCGCCAGTTCAAGCGCATGCGCAAAGCCATCAAACGCCAGCGCACCATCGTTGGACGGCTGCAGCGCGAGGTGGCTCGCAAGATGACCACGCTCAGCCAAGCCATACAAGAGACCTTGGGCCAGACCTTGGACAAGGCCAAACGCTTGGTCACGCAGACCGGCAGTCGCAAGGCAGTGGACAACCGCGCCAAGCTCTACAGCTGGCATGCGCCCGAGGTGGAGTGCATCTCAAAAGGCAAGAGCCGCAATCCGTACGAGTTCGGCGTGAAGGTGGGTCTGGCCATGACGCTCAAGGGCAATTTGATCGTGGGAGCCAGGAGCTTTCCCGGTAACCCGTATGACGGGCACACCATGCACGAGCAGATCGAGCAAAGCGCTATCCTGATGCAAGGCTTGGGGGTCAAGCCCGAGGTGGTGTACGCAGACTTGGGCTACCGGGGTGTGGACAAAGACAACCCGGACATTGAGATCAAACACCGGGGCAAGGACAAGCGGTTGACCGATGAAGAGCGCAGACTGCTCAAACGGCGCCAAGCGATCGAGCCGATCATCGGGCACCTCAAAGCGGATCACCGCATGGACCGCTGCCACCTCAAAGGCTCAGCAGGCGATGCACTGCACGCGGTGCTGTGCGCGGCGGGCTACAACATCCGCTGGCTGCTGCGGATGATCGCCCGGAAAGGCCTGGGCCTTTTGTTGTGCCTGCTGCAGGTGAGCGGTTTGACGGGCTTGTTTGAGAAATTGGCCAAAATCATCGGCCTCAACCGACTGCAAGGCTCAGATCGGCGCTGGGGGGTGGCTTGAAGTGAATTTTGCAGGGACGACTTGTTAAGTGCACACCTCGATGGAGTGTGTCTTGAGCCAAGAATGCCCGTCATATCAGTGGCATGCAATGAAGGTATTCGCCGGACTCTTACCGACGTTTTACAAGTGACGAGCCAAATACGGCGGTATGGACGTGCCGATGATGGCGCGCATGAAAGAGCTGGAAGACGAGAACCGGCGGCTCAAGAAGATGTACCTTGAGGAAAAGCTCAAGGCCGAGATCGTGGCGGAGGCGCTTGAAAAAAAGTGGTGAGGCCATCTCGCAGACGGGAGATGGCCCAAAAGGCCGTGACAGAACGCGGTGTGTGTATACGGGTGGCGTGCCAGGCGTTTGGCATCAGCGAATCGTGCTACCGCTACGAGCGCAAGCTCGATGCCGAGAACGCCGAGGTGGCCAGTTGGCTGATGGGGCTAACAGACAACCACCGCAGTTGGGGCTTTGGCCTGTGTTTCCTGTACCTGGGCAACGTCAAGGGCTTCAAATGGAGCCACAAGCGTGTGTACCGCATCTACAAGGATCTGGAGCTCAATTTGCGGATCAAGCCCCGCAAGCGGCTGGTGCTGGAGAAACCTGAGGCGCTGACGGTGCCACAGGGCATCAACCAGGTGTGGACGATGGACTCCATGCACGACCAGCTCGAAGACGGCAGAACATTTCGGTTGTTCAATGTCATTGACGACTTCAATCGCGAGGCCAATGGGATGGAGGTCGATTTTTCTATGCCTTCGGAGCGGGTGATTCGGGAACTCAAGCAGATCATCTCGTGGCGCGGCAAGCCGCAGGTGATTCGGTGTGACAACGGCCCGGAATACATCAGCTCAGCGATCCAAAACTGGGCGATTGAATGGGGCATCAGACTGGAATACATCCAGCCGGGTAACCCACAGCAAAATGCTTATGTTGAGCGGTTCAACAGGACGGTCAGATACGAATGGTTGTCACAGTACTATTGACATGACTTAGCAGAAGTCCAGGACTTTGCAACAAAGTGGATGTGGTCTTACAACCATGACCGACCCAATATGGCCTTGGGCGGATTTACACTAAAGCAGCGACTGGCCATGGCTGCGTAACGTTTCTACTTCTGCGACCTCTTGCAAAAGAGGGGGGGGAGACCTACGCCTTTCGTAGTTTATCAAAAATTTTGAAAATTTGAAGAGGTTGCTTGCAAGCCTATAAACTTGAAGTCAGATTGGACTGATAAAAATGCACTGCATAGTGATGGATCAATGGACTCGCCAAAGGCTGACATAACACCATCTACAGCATTTTTGTGACGTACTTCTATCGAGCCAAACCCCTCTCTGAAAATATCATCATAACAAACTAGCATTGGAAACAATGCTGCAAGTAAGTGCATACTTTGCCTTTCACATTCCGTCAAATTAATAGAGTATTTAAAACTGCCACGGACAGCGTGTAACGCATGAAGTGCAACTGAACAATGCTTATTCAAATCAACTTCCGCGCCCTGTTTAATTTGAACTTGACTGCTAAATTCATCATACTGTAATTTCGAATTATCCAAGGGCAAGTTGATAGACTTCGGATAAGAGCAGCTCGTTAACAGAAAATCCAAGCGCAAATCATGAATTAATGCCATCCTCCCTATATTTTCCACTGAAGCATCTAAACAATCTTGAGAGTCAATATTGAGTGCTGATAGGATCGAGCGGGAATACTGTCTGATACGGTCTGCCCGACATACAGTCGAAGACCGATCCGGAAACAATACAGTGAGCAATAGTTTTTCCAAAAAACGGTCATGCTTGATTAATTTCTGGATATCGAAATTATCAGCATCGAAATCAATATTTATGTCTTGCATTATATGACTTCCAATATAAATTTTATTTACACGGAAGATAATAAGCGGAATGACTGCAAGTTAGCTTTCAGAAGCTTTCTTTTTTTTGATTTGGATTGGTTTTCGCGCAGATATTCAGACCATATTCAAGTTTCATTTATATATGATAATTGCTCATTTCTAGATTCTATTTTCTCACAAATGGCCACTGTATTGCAGTAAATTTGGATCTATGGAGTTGTCCCTGCAAAACCCCTGCAACCCGCATGAACGCTTGTGATCTGGGGTGATTCCGGATGGTCAGAACTCTCAAATAGATATTCAATGGAGTCTGTTTTCTGGGAGTTTTTGAAAGCAGCGCCATGACCGATGACTTTTTCCGCAACCGCCTGGATCAGATGATCGATTTGCGCCACCCTCTGGCGGTGCTTGCTAACCGCATGCCTTGGCAAGAGATCGAAGCCTCCCTCGTCCAGCGCTGGGCACGCCAGGTCAAGTCTGGCAAGAAGATAGAAGACTTGGACTTGTTTGGTCCGGTCTCGGCCGTTGCCGGTGGCGGCGTCTCCAATGCCGGCCGTCCCCGTCTGCCCACCCGGTTAATGGTTGCCTTGCTGTACCTCAAGCATGCGTTCAATGAGAGCGACGAGGACGTGATCCAGCGCTGGGGTGAGACCCCCACTTGGCAGTACTTTTCTGGCAACGAATACTTTGAACACCAGTGGCCGTGCGACCCGACACAACTGGGGCGCTTTCGTAAAGCTCTGGGCGAAGAAGGCGTGGAAGAACTGCTGGCCCGCACCATGGAAGTGGCGGTCACCCTCAAGCTGATTGCCAAGAAAGAATTGACCCGCATGATCGTGGACTCCACGGTGCAAGAAAAAGCTGTGGCACATCCCACCGACAGCAAGCTGCTGGAGACCGCCCGATCCAAGGTGGTCGAGTTGGCCAAAGCCAATGGCATCGAGCTCAAACAGACCTACGCCAAAGAAGGCCAACTGCTGGGCTACAAGGCTGGGCGCTATGCCCATGCCCGCCAGTTCAAGCGCATGCGCAAAGCCATCAAACGCCAGCGCACCATCGTTGGACGGCTGCAGCGCGAGGTGGCTCGCAAGATGACCACGCTCAGCCAAGCCATACAAGAGACCTTGGGCCAGACCTTGGACAAGGCCAAACGCTTGGTCACGCAGACCGGCAGTCGCAAGGCAGTGGACAACCGCGCCAAGCTCTACAGCTGGCATGCGCCCGAGGTGGAGTGCATCTCAAAAGGCAAGAGCCGCAATCCGTACGAGTTCGGCGTGAAGGTGGGTCTGGCCATGACGCTCAAGGGCAATTTGATCGTGGGAGCCAGGAGCTTTCCCGGTAACCCGTATGACGGGCACACCATGCACGAGCAGATCGAGCAAAGCGCTATCCTGATGCAAGGCTTGGGGGTCAAGCCCGAGGTGGTGTACGCAGACTTGGGCTACCGGGGTGTGGACAAAGACAACCCGGACATTGAGATCAAACACCGGGGCAAGGACAAGCGGTTGACCGATGAAGAGCGCAGACTGCTCAAACGGCGCCAAGCGATCGAGCCGATCATCGGGCACCTCAAAGCGGATCACCGCATGGACCGCTGCCACCTCAAAGGCTCAGCAGGCGATGCACTGCACGCGGTGCTGTGCGCGGCGGGCTACAACATCCGCTGGCTGCTGCGGATGATCGCCCGGAAAGGCCTGGGCCTTTTGTTGTGCCTGCTGCAGGTGAGCGGTTTGACGGGCTTGTTTGAGAAATTGGCCAAAATCATCGGCCTCAACCGACTGCAAGGCTCAGATCGGCGCTGGGGGGTGGCTTGAAGTGAATTTTGCAGGGACGACTACTTAGTTCACAGAATATAGCGAGCTATTCTTTTTCCATTGCGATGGATGTAGTGTTTGGGTAAGCCCACATGGCACCTGTAATCATGTCTGTGATTCCCAAGTCAATAAACGCGCCGCCAACAACGCCAGATGTTTCAGCTGAACTCGTTAAACGAGTGATTTTTTGTTTAAAACCAGGCGCAGTGCATCGGACAATGATGTCGTCTTTAGTCGTCCCTGCAAAATTCACTTCAAGCCACCCCCCAGCGCCGATCTGAGCCTTGCAGTCGGTTGAGGCCGATGATTTTGGCCAATTTCTCAAACAAGCCCGTCAAACCGCTCACCTGCAGCAGGCACAACAAAAGGCCCAGGCCTTTCCGGGCGATCATCCGCAGCAGCCAGCGGATGTTGTAGCCCGCCGCGCACAGCACCGCGTGCAGTGCATCGCCTGCTGAGCCTTTGAGGTGGCAGCGGTCCATGCGGTGATCCGCTTTGAGGTGCCCGATGATCGGCTCGATCGCTTGGCGCCGTTTGAGCAGTCTGCGCTCTTCATCGGTCAACCGCTTGTCCTTGCCCCGGTGTTTGATCTCAATGTCCGGGTTGTCTTTGTCCACACCCCGGTAGCCCAAGTCTGCGTACACCACCTCGGGCTTGACCCCCAAGCCTTGCATCAGGATAGCGCTTTGCTCGATCTGCTCGTGCATGGTGTGCCCGTCATACGGGTTACCGGGAAAGCTCCTGGCTCCCACGATCAAATTGCCCTTGAGCGTCATGGCCAGACCCACCTTCACGCCGAACTCGTACGGATTGCGGCTCTTGCCTTTTGAGATGCACTCCACCTCGGGCGCATGCCAGCTGTAGAGCTTGGCGCGGTTGTCCACTGCCTTGCGACTGCCGGTCTGCGTGACCAAGCGTTTGGCCTTGTCCAAGGTCTGGCCCAAGGTCTCTTGTATGGCTTGGCTGAGCGTGGTCATCTTGCGAGCCACCTCGCGCTGCAGCCGTCCAACGATGGTGCGCTGGCGTTTGATGGCTTTGCGCATGCGCTTGAACTGGCGGGCATGGGCATAGCGCCCAGCCTTGTAGCCCAGCAGTTGGCCTTCTTTGGCGTAGGTCTGTTTGAGCTCGATGCCATTGGCTTTGGCCAACTCGACCACCTTGGATCGGGCGGTCTCCAGCAGCTTGCTGTCGGTGGGATGTGCCACAGCTTTTTCTTGCACCGTGGAGTCCACGATCATGCGGGTCAATTCTTTCTTGGCAATCAGCTTGAGGGTGACCGCCACTTCCATGGTGCGGGCCAGCAGTTCTTCCACGCCTTCTTCGCCCAGAGCTTTACGAAAGCGCCCCAGTTGTGTCGGGTCGCACGGCCACTGGTGTTCAAAGTATTCGTTGCCAGAAAAGTACTGCCAAGTGGGGGTCTCACCCCAGCGCTGGATCACGTCCTCGTCGCTCTCATTGAACGCATGCTTGAGGTACAGCAAGGCAACCATTAACCGGGTGGGCAGACGGGGACGGCCGGCATTGGAGACGCCGCCACCGGCAACGGCCGAGACCGGACCAAACAAGTCCAAGTCTTCTATCTTCTTGCCAGACTTGACCTGGCGTGCCCAGCGCTGGACGAGGGAGGCTTCGATCTCTTGCCAAGGCATGCGGTTAGCAAGCACCGCCAGAGGGTGGCGCAAATCGATCATCTGATCCAGGCGGTTGCGGAAAAAGTCATCGGTCATGGCGCTGCTTTCAAAAACTCCCAGAAAACAGACTCCATTGAATATCTATTTGAGAGTTCTGACCATCCGGAATCACCCCAGATCACAAGCGTTCATGCGGGTTGCAGGGGTTTTGCAGGGACAACTCTTTATCTTTTCCAACAGTAACAGTGTTGTTCTTGGCTGATATTGAACCGATTTCACCATCCCCATCACGGGTTAAAACACATCGCGCTGAATCAGGGTCTAAATTGAATACGAGTGTTTGACTCGTTCCCTTTGTGATCGATGCGCACCCACTGATGATTAAGCATGCTGCAAAGATTATTGAAATTTTCATGTTTATCCCTTTTTAAAATACAAATTTAACTCAATTTCATCGGGTCTCGCAGCTTCATTTTGTTTTTTATGAAATTTATATTGCTTTGATGCGCATGAGTTCTTATGTATTTCTTGGGCCCTCCCTTTTTTTATAGTTTCTCATTTACCCCTTCCCCAATCACAAAAAACTGCCCACCCGCCACATAGTGCAGCGTGCGCAAATCATCCGGTGCTTGGTCGAATTCCCAGTGTCCGTTGATGAACACGCGGCTGTCCGCCCAGGCGTGGGCTACTTCACCGATGAACAGGTCGTAGGTTTGTTGGTTGTGTGGCTCGGGCAGCACTTTGCACAGCAACCAGCCCACGCAGCCCTGCACCAGTGGCACAGAGCTTTCCTGCGGTGTAAACGTGTGGATGCCATGGCGCTGCAGTTTGTCAGGCGTGGTGAGTGCGCTGTCGGTGCCCACTCCCAGCGTGGCTTGCGCCAGAGCGCGAGCCGGGATGTTCAGCGCAAACCAGCCACCGCCTTCTACCAGCGCACGGGTGCGGGTGGCCTTGTCGATGACCACTGTCACCTTGGGCGGCTGGAAGTCCAGTGGCATGGACCAGGCAGCGGCCATCACGTTGTGTTCGCCGGCGTGCGCGGACGACACCAACACTGTGGGGCCATGGTTGAGCAGGCGGTACGCCTTGTCCAGTGGGACGGGGGAGCAGAAGTCGGGCAGGGTGTTCATGGGGGAGTGTGGTTAAGCCACTGCCTGCGCCAGATTGACCCGCGCACGGGCCTCTAGTGTGGCGTGGAAGTGGTCGGTGCCGTAGATGCGGGGGCGGGCTGCGAAGGACTGCAGCACCTCTTTGCGCTTGGTGCGGAACAGGTCCTCGGGCACGAAGGCGTATTCCTTGCGGATCTGTTGCCCGTATTGCGCAAAGCGCTGCGCGTCGGCGCCGAGGATGGAGAGGTCGATGTCCACCAGCAACTGCGCATCGCCTGCGGCGGGCGCACTGGTGTGGCGGGTGGCCATGACCAGCTCGTAGACGCGCTCTGCCACGTCTGCCTGCACCCCGGCCGTGGTGAGCGCCTGCCGGGCCCAGGCGGCACTTTGTGCCTCGTTGTCGTGGCCATGCACGTCATACACCGCGTCGTGAAACCAGAGTGCCAGCGCCACTTCGGCAGGCCGCTGCGCTAGATGCCGCACCACTTCAAACCCTTGCAGGCACTCGGCCAGATGCTGGGTGCTGTGGTAATGACGCTGCGGCTCGGCGTAGGCCCCCAGCAGTGCGTCGCACAGCGCGGTGCCGTCGGTGTGTGCGCCGGCATCGTGCCAGGCAGATGCAAACAGGGGTTTCAGGGCGGTCAAAGACGGTGCGGTGTTCATGGCAGGCACTCTAGCAAAACCGGCCACCCCGCTAGCGCCCGCCAGGCCTGCAAACTCTGTTCTTGATTTTGATAGCAGAGGGCTTTTCCATATACTGTTTAAAAATACAGTAATTTATTGAAGCCCTTGCCATGACTAGCGCTGCGCGCCATTCCCATCTTGCTGACACGGCCTTGGCCACCGGTGTGCCGGACCCGCAGGACATCCACGCCGGTGTCTGGCACGCGCACACGCTGGCCACGCCCACAGAGGCGGTGCAGGCCACGGGCGATGCGCTCTTGGACGCACATTTGCCCGGCGGCGGCTGGCCGGTGGGCGCTTTGGTGGAGCTGTTGCAGCCTGCCGGCGCGCACAGCGAGTGGCGCCTGCTGCTGCCAGCGCTGGCAGCGTGCGGGCGCGGCCCGGTGGTGATGGTGGGGCCGCCGCAGCTGCCGTTTGCGCCGGCGCTCTCCCGGTTGGGCTTGCGCTCGGGGCGGCTGCTGTCGGTGCTGGCGTCTGCCGCTGTAGGAGAGCGCGCGCGCGTCAAAGATGAAGCGAGCGGACGTCTCTGGGCCACCGAGCAGGTGCTGCGCTGCGCCGAGGTGGATGCTGTGTTGGCCTGGCTGCCGCAGGCCCGGGGCGACCAGCTCCGCCGCTTGCACTTGGCGGCCGCCGAGCACCACAAGCTGCTGTTTGTGATGCGGCCAGACCGTGCGCGCAGCGACGCGTCGCCCGCCGTGCTGCGCCTCTTGGTGCAGCCGATGGCCCGCGCCCGGCACGCGCGGCAAGGCCCATTGCACGGGCGGTGGCTCGACGGGTTGGAGGTCGACATCCTCAAGCGGCGCGGCCCGCCCTTGGCCGAGCCTTTGCACTTGCAGGCCCGCAGCCAGCAATTGGGCCTACTGTTGGCCGCCAGTCGTGCCTTGACACAGGGCATGGAGCAAGAGCGCGCTTCAGCGTGGGGCATGTTGTCTGACACGCCGCTGGATGCACAGGCCACGCGCGCCGCTTTTCAGCAGCAGGCGCTGGGGGGCGCGCAGAGCCAAGCACTGCCGTGGCCACCGCTACCGCCCGCGCAAGGCGAGCTGGCCGTGGCGGCGCACGGAGCGGCCGATGCGCTTGGGCCTATGGATGAGGAGGCAGGCCATGCACTGGATCGCGCTGCGGCCGTCGCCTGATGCAGCGGCCACTCCGACCGAGCCTGCGCTGGTGGATACCGCCACCGCGCTGGCATGGTGGGCGTTGCGCTTTACACCGCTGGTGGCCCGCGTGGGCGATGTACTGGTGCTGGAGGTGTCGGCCAGCGAGCGCCTGTTCGGCGGGCGCACAGCGTTGCTGCGGCAACTTTTAGAGCCAAATAAGCCTGTAGCGCTCGCGGAATATGCGCAAGGTGCTACATCTTTAATAGCGCTGGCGGCGCTGCAGGTGCACGCCTGTAGGGTGGGGCAGGCCGCGCCGGTGCGTGCGGTGCTGCCCGATGCCCTGCCGGTCCACACCCTAGCCGCGGCCCACGCGCACCTGCCCACGCTGGCCCGCCTGGGCGTGCGCACCTGGGGGCAGCTGCGGGCTCTGCCGCGTGGCGGTGTGGTGCGGCGCTTTGGCGCCGAGGTGGTGGACGCACTGGACCGCGCCTACGGCCAGCGCCCTGAGGTCTACCCCTGGCTCACGCTGCCCGATGTGTTTGATGCCCCGCTGGAGCTGGCGGCCAGTGTGGATTCGGCGCCGGCCTTGCTGTTCGGCGCGCGCCGCCTGCTGGCGCAACTGCTGGTGTGGCTGCGCGCCCGCCAGGCCGGTGTGCTGGCGCTGGAGCTGCTGTGGGAGCTGGATGCGCGCCGCGCCAACACCCGCCATGTGGACGCCCACCATCAAGGCGGCCAGCAAGGCCGCCTGGAACTGCGCACCGCCGAGGCCACGCAGGACATGAGCCACCTGCAGCGCATTCTGGGTGAGCAGCTGGCCCGCGTGACGTTGCCCGCGCCGGTGTTGTACCTGCGCCTGCGCAGCCTGCAGACCCAGCCGCTGGGCGGCGAGAGCCACAGCCTGCTGCCCGAAGACGTGCGCAAAGGCGACAGCCTGCATCAGACTCTGGAGCGCTTGGCCGCCCGGCTGGGCGCGCACAGCGTGCAGTGCGCCACCCCGCAGGCCGACCACCGGCCCGAACGCATGCAGCGCTGGCAGCCGTGGCGGGCAGATACGACACGCAAAGAAAACCAATCTGCTATGAAATCAGGAGCTGCTCGCGCACATTCCATGAGCGCCAGAGGCCTAAAAGACTCTGAATCAGAGCGTGATGTGTTGCCCGCGGCCGACCTGTATCCCACCTGGCTGCTGCCGGTGCCGCAGCGTTTGGTGGTGCGCCAAAGCATTCCCCACTACCACGGCGCACTCACGCTACTGGCCGGCCCGCAGCGTCTGGAGACCGGCTGGCTCGAAGGCGAGCCCGCTTTGCGCGACTACTACATGGCCCGCAGCCCGCAGGCAGGGTTGGTGTGGGTGTACCGCGAGCGGCTGGCGGCGCACACCGAGGCTGCCTCGGGGCCTTCAGACCCGGACGCACTAGCGTGGTTTCTGCACGGCCTGTTTGCCTGAGCGTGGGCTTAGGCGCGTGGCTCTGTGGAAGTGTCGTCGTGGGCGCTATCGGCGGGGTAAGCCTTGGCCAACGCTTGGATCACTTCGCGCGCCAGCTTGCGCTGCGGAGCGGGCAGCTTCATGAACGTGTCAAACGTTTCCCGCTCCAGATAACCCACCCCCTCGTCCCAACGCTGCCGCTGCGCCTGCACTGAATGGCGTACCGCTTCGCCGAAGCGCAGTACTTCTGGTTCGATCTTTAAGACCTCTGCCAGCGTAATCAGCTTGTCTTGACCCGGTATGGCTTCACCGCGTAGCCAGCGAGAAACGGCCTGAAACGTCACTGAGCGCCCCCAGTAATTGGTGTTGAAGACATTGAGCAACACCGCCGGACGCGGCTCTAACCCGGCAGCGCGCATGGCGGCTTGCAATCGTTCTGCGAATTCCAGCTTTTGGTCCATGCCGGAACCCTAAATTTCAGTTGAATTTCGATTGAACTTTGTGTTGTACGATTGGTTTAACTTTTCATTCAACTATTGGTTGATATGCGGCGCATACGCGCTGCCCAGTCGCACGCCATGCCCAAATCCCTGCTTGAACAACTCCCCGAAATCGTGGCTCAAGGCCGCAAAGAAGCCGAAAAAATCCTGGAGAGCATCGAAAGCCGCCACCGCGTCAGCCTGCAAACCCGCGAGGTGGTGCTGCCTGCCAAAGACAGCTCCGCGACCGACTGGATCACCGCACAGACCCGTGCCGACCGGCGCGAAGTCTTTGCGCCGGGGCAAGGCAGCTTGCTGGAGAGTGCGCAACCACTGCTGGGTGCAGCGCAAGCAGAGGCACCCTGGGCGAACCGCCTGATTTACGGCGACAACCTGCTCGCTATGGCTGCACTGTTGGCGGGGGACGACACCACGCCCAGCCTGCGAGGCAAGGTGGATTTGATCTACATCGACCCGCCGTTTGACAGTAAAGCCGACTACCGCACCAAGGTCACGCTACCGGGCTTGGAATTGGAGCAAAAGCCCACGGTGATTGAGCAGTTCGCGTATTCCGATACGTGGAGCGACGGCACGGCTTCGTACCTGGCAATGATCACGCCGCGTTTGATATTGATGCGGGAGTTGCTGGCGGATACCGGCTCCATCTATGTGCATCTGGATTGGCACGTGGGGCATTACGTAAAGCTGGTGCTGGATGACGTGTTTGGGAAGGACAACTTCGCAAATGAAATCGTTTGGCAAAGATCAAGTGCGCACAACGATTCAAAGAGGGCTACCTCTTACGGGACTGTTCATGACGTCCTGTTTTGGGTAAGGAAGTCTTCAAAGTACATTTGGAATACACAGTTTTCTGCCTATTCGGACGAATACGTAGACAAGGCTTACAACAAGCAAGATGCAGCCGGGCGCCGATTCAAAACAAGTGATCTGACCGCAAACAACCCTGGTTACCACTACGCTTGGAATGGCGTTTTCCCTTCGAGCGGGCGCTACTGGGCATATTCATTTGATCGGATGTGCGAGCTGGACGCACAGGAAAAGATTTATCACTCAAGCAGCGGAATGCCTTACCTCAAGAATTTCGAGGAGGACATGAACGGGGTATTGCTCCAGGACATATGGACAGACATTTCCATTGCTCCTGCAAAAGAACGCGTGGGGTATGCAACACAAAAGCCAGAAAAACTTTTAGAACGCATCTTGTTGGGCCACACACGCCCTAACTCCATCGTCGCTGACTTCAACGGTGGCTCCGGCACCACTGCCGCCGCCGCCGAAAAACTAGGCCGCCGCTGGATCACCACCGATCTGGGCAAACCCGCCTGCATGATCATGCGCAAGCGCCTGATCGACCTAGAAGCCAAGCCCTTTTTGTATCAAGCGATTGGCGACTACCAAGTAGAAGCCGCCAAGGCCACATTGGGCCGTGACTTCCGCATTGGCGACCTGTCGCATATCGTGCTCTCACTCTACGGCGCGCTGCCCCTGCCTGCGGATGTGAACCCGCAGCGCAACCTAGGCCAGATTGCGGGTGTGGAACTGGGCGGCAAGCGCGGCAGCAAGACATTGGTGCTGGCGGACTCGCCCAACAAGCTCACCGGCATGGCGACTCTCAAAAAAGCCATCGCCCAGCGGGACAACCTGCTGGGCGGCTGGGACCGCGTGGTGGTGCTGGGCTGGAACTTTGAGCCCAGTATTGGTGAAACTATTACTGCGCTCAACGACTCGCGCCTGGAAGTGCTGGTGATTCCTCCCGATCTGATGGACCGGCTCAAGAAGAAGGGGGGCATCGACAAGCTGCGCGGGCAGGTGCGCTTCTCCAGCCTGCAGTACCTCACCATCCACCCCATTACGCGCAAGCTTGACGGCGATAACGAGACCCTGACCGTGCAGCTTAAAAACTACGTGCTGCTCTCGCCAGAAGCTATCAATCTGGACGATACCAACCGCCTCAAGCTGCAGCAGATTGCCAATGCCGAGCCGCTTGCCCTGATCGAGTACTGGGCGGTGGACCCGGACTACGACGGCAAGGTGTTCCGCTCCGTGTGGCAAGACTACCGGGGCAATACGGCAAACGATGCCGACTCGTTGCGCGTGGTGACTACCGCAACCGTGAGCACCAAAGCCAAGGTAGGCACGCGTAAGGTGTGCGTTCGGGTGGTGGATGTGTTCGGCTTTGAAGCCGAGGTGGTGACCACGGTAGGTGCCGCATGAGCGCCAAAACTGATGACCAACTGGCACTTGCCGCAGGCCTGACCGCCAAGACTCAGCAACTGTGCCTGGGGCTAGAGTCCGGCGCAGCGGATATTCTGGATTTGGTGACACCCACTACCGCGGAGCTGTTGCTGTGGTGGTTTGGCGAAGACATGGTGTTGGCCCGGCAGGGGCTGAACTTCCATGCCGGGCAGAAACAGGCCATTTTGAATGCCATCGTAGCGCACGAGGTGCTAGGTCAAGAGCGCGAGCACTGGACGCTGTTGGACTTGTACCAAGCTTGTGCGCCCGATGCGCTGTTGACTGGCAACCGCATGAGCGAGGTTGCCTCTAGTAAACACGCGCACCCTAAATACTGCTTCAAGATGGCCACAGGCACCGGCAAGACCTGGGTGATGCAGGCGCTGATGGTGTGGCAGTTGCTGAACAAGACAGCGACCTTGGCTGAGGGTATCAACGATGCGCGTTTTACCCGGCAGTTCATGGTGGTAGCGCCGGGGCTGATTGTGTACGAGCGGCTGCTAGACGCGTTTTGCGGCAAGCTGGTGGCGGGTGGTACGGGGCGAGATTTCAGCACCTCAGACGTTTTCAAGTTTGCCGACCTCTTTGTGCCCGAGGCCTACCGTGATGCCGTGTTTGCCTTTGTGCGCGGCAATGTGTGTAGCAAGGCCGAGATTGGTCTTAAAGCCACCGGCAACGGCATGATTGCCATCACCAACTGGCATCTGTTGGTCGAGGGTGATGTGCTGGATGACGAAGTTGAAGACGTAGAGGCCTTGGGCGCACCGCTGGACCCGCACTTGGTGGTGGGGGCCGTGTTACCACTCACGCCGGGTCGCGCCACAGGCAACAGCTTGGACGTGCTTGACCGACGCTACGCACGCGGCAATGTGCTGGATTTTCTGGCAGGTCTGCCCGAGTTGATGGTGTTCAATGACGAGGCGCACCACATCCACGAGTTCAAGAAAGAAGGCGAAACCACTGAGGTTGAATGGCAAAAAAGCCTGAGTCGCATTGCTGCCACCAAAGGGCGGCGCTTTGTTCAGGTGGACTTTTCAGCCACGCCCTACAACGACGTGGGCAGCGGTAAGAACAAACGTAAGCTGTACTTCCCACACATCGTGGTGGACTTCGATTTGAAGAGCGCCATGCGCGCGGGGCTGGTGAAGTCGCTGGTGTTGGACCGGCGCAAGGAGATTGGCGCGCTGCCCCTGGAGTTCAAGGCTGAGCGGGACGAGTCCGGCAACCCGGCCTTGAGCGAAGGTCAGCGCGTGATGTTGCGTGCAGGCCTCAAAAAGCTGCGCAAGCTGGAGGCTGACTTTGCCAAGATCGATCCCCTCCGCCATCCAAAGATGCTGGTGGTGTGCGAAGACACTACGGTGTCGCCCTTGGTGGCGGCTTTTTTGCAAGATCAAGAAGGTCTGAACGACGATGAGGTGATGACCATCGACTCCGGCAAAAAGGCAGAGCTGGGCGAGAAGGACTGGGCCCCTGTGCGGGAGCGCTTGTTCAGTGTTGACAGTCATTCCACACCGCGCGTGATCGTCAGCGTACTGATGCTGCGCGAGGGCTTCGATGTGAACAACATCTGCGTCATCGTGCCTTTGCGCTCCAGTCAGGCGCAGATTCTGCTGGAGCAAACTATCGGTCGCGGTTTGCGCCTGATGTGGCGCGACGACGAATACACCGACCTCAAGCGTGAGAATCGTGAGCGCATCAATGCGGGGCAGGAGCCGGGTAATTTGATGGATGTGCTGTCTATCGTGGAGCACCCAGCGTTTCAGTCCTTCTATGACGACCTCTTGAACGAAGGTCTGGCGGGCACTACGGGCGACGATACGGACGACACATCCAGCACCGGCGATGTGATTGCGTCGGAGCTGCGCGAGGGTTTTGAGGCGTTTGACTTTGGCATCCCGTTCATCTTGCAAGAGGCAGATGAACTGCATGCCCATGATGGATTGGATGTCTCGACACTGCCGACTTTCACCACCATGAGTGTTGAGCAGCTGACCGGCATGCTGGGCAAGGGCGACACCTTCATTTCGCAAGACTTGCAAAGCGCCACGCTGTTTGGCGACTACCGGGTGGATGGTGCGGTGATGAATGTCGGGGGCTACAACGAATACCTGTCGCGCCTGACTCGGCGTATCAGTCAGGCACTGAGCGAACCCATGCCCAAGGGCAACAAGATCGCCACCCACCTTGCTAAGCCCTATTTGCAAGTGAACACGGCAGAGCTAACCGGCTGGCTGGACGACTACATCTGGAGCCATCTGTTCGGTGCCACCTTCAACCCGCTGGACGGGGAGAACTGGCGGGTCTTGTTACTTCAGCCAGTTGTGGATCACATCACCAAAGTGTTTGCTGTGTAAGCAACCGGTCAACACACATTGACGGCGCAATGTTTACGTGGTCTGCGGTGCCCAGTTGTGAGGCAGCAATTCCCCGATCTGACTGGCCCGCTGCGTGGGCAAGCGTGTGAGTACGTCTTTCAGATAGGCGTACGGATCGTGCCCATTGAGCTTGGCACTCTGAATCAAACTCATCACCGCCGCCGCACGTTGACCAGCACGCAGGGAACCCGCGAATAACCAGTTGCCCCTGCCGACAGCTGCCGGGCGAATTTGGTTTTCGCACCAATTGTTATCTATGGGTACTTGCCCATCGTCCAGATACAGCGTCAACGCCTCCCAACGTTTGATGCTGTAGTTAATCGCTTTTGCGGTGGCCGATCCACTGGGCACCTTGCTGGCCTGCAACAGTAGCCACTGGTGCAGTAGGTCGGCAATGGGCCTGGATTTTTCCTGCCGGATTTGCAGACGAATGGCCGCTGGTAATGACTTGATGTCACGTTCGACGTCATACAGTAGGTCGAAGAATTTCAGTCCCTCTGCGGCAATCAGACTGCTGTGATTGGCGTGCAGTTCAAACAGCTTTCGGCGTGCATGCGCCATGCATCCGGCTTCTTTGACGCCTTTGGTGAACAGCGATTTATAACCCCCGTAATCGTCGCAAACCAGAGAGCCACGCCAGCCACGGTCATCGTCATCAGACTTCCCCAGAAACGTTCTGGCATTCTGGCCGGCGCGGGTCTCGCAGAAGTCGTAGACGACGGCGTGTATCTGCTCAAAGGCACCAGGAGCGTATGCCCACAAGTAGGCCTTGTGGGTCTTCTTATTGCCGGGCTTGAGCATCGGGATCGGAGTCTCATCGGCATGCACCACAGCGTGACTCAGTACCGTCTCTTTCAACGCATCCACCAGCGGCTGCAATTGCACGCCGCACATGCCCACCCAGGCTCCCAGCGTGGAACATGCAATCTCCAAGCCGGCGCGGCCAAAGATTTTCTCTTGCCGGTACAGCGGCAAGTGATCCGCATATTTGGCCACCAGCACCTGTGCCAACAGGCCAGCGGTTGGAATGCCTTTGTCAATGACTTGGGCCGGTACCGGCGCCTGAATCAGTGTTTCACACTGGCCACACGCCCATTTGCCGCGAACATGCAGCTCAACAGTGAATACGCCGGGCGTGTAGTCCAGCTTTTGCGCGACGTCCTGGCCAATGCGCTTGAGCTGGCAGCCACAAGTGCAGGTGGTGGAGTCTGGTTCGTGGTGGATTTCTACACGGGGCAGGTGATCCGGCAGCGCTGCACGTTTGGGCTTGCTACGGTGGTCTTTATCGGGCTTGGGCGTCGGCGTGAGGTTTTTGAGTTCTTGCTCAATTGCCGCCAGGTCTTCATCGCAGGCTTCATCGAGCAGACTGGTCTGCGTGGCATCGAGTTGTTCGCGGCTACGACCAAACTGCAGTCGCTTCAAGGTCGCCATCTCGTGCGTGAGCTGGTCGATCTTGCTCTGACGGTACAGCAGCTCTTTGCTCTGCGTGCTGACCTTTTCCATCAGTCCACTGACCAGATTGCACACATCGTACGCGCTCATTTGTTGCAGTGAATCGGGCGTAAAAACCATGGATCGAAGTGTGCCAAATGGCGCAGAATTTCGCCATCGGTGCATGCACTAATGGACGCCAAGTACGCGCGCTACTCGATTGGCAAACCATTGGCGTACACGCCCACCCCTCAGACGACGGTGATGATTCCTGCGCTTCCAATGCGCTGCCAGGGAAGTCCCAATACCAGCGCTTGGAGCTGTTCATTGCTGAGTTGCTGGTGCCGACCGACGCCCGGTGTGGGCCAGACAAATTTGCCTTGATGGAGCCGACGCGCGGCCAGCCAGATGCCAATGCCGTCATGTACCAGAACCTTCATGCGGTTGGCACGGCTGTTCGCAAATAGGTAGGCATGGTGCGGGTGGGCAGCGCCAAACACCTGCACGACTCGCCCCAGCGCCGTATCCGTACCCGCACGCATGTCCAGTGGTTGGACTGCCAACCAGGCGAAGTCGATGCGGATCACTTGAGAAGGGCGCCCGACCAGCCGGCAAATTCATGGGCAGCAGACATGGGCCAAGTGACGGTCATGCTCAAACTACCTTTGCGGACCTCCACACGAATCGTGCGCTCCACGGGCTCTGCCGTTTGCGTGAGCAGGGGCACCGGGATAAATGCTGGCATGTCTATCGGCTCTGACGGAAGGGCTTCGGCGTGAGCGTCCGGCTGTGCTTGCTCCTTCAGCCAGCGGTGCAACACATTGGCGTTCATGCTATGCGCGCTGGCGACCGCTGCGATGGACGCGCCCGGCGCCCTGCACGCGGCAAGCAACGCGGCTTTGGTATCTGCTGAATAGGTTCGCTTGGTACGGCGCACGGCGTACCTCGGGGTGTCTGAGTCTTTGAGCATTGTGTCCACGATCAATTGTTGTGGACGCAATGTTGCAAGGTCGAGGGTCGGTCAACAAGGTGACTTCGCTGGCCGCTTACTTTGCTGTGGCCATGTTGGAGTCCGAGCAAAAGCATGTGAGTGGCCAGACCGAAGTGCATTTGCGCGCCTTGAGCGAGGTGCCCAAGTTGATGATGCGAGAGAGCCATTCGGTGGAGGTGAGCAAGTGCATTTACAACCGCTTGGGATGGCCCGCGCGCAACGGCGGGTTAGAGCGGACTTTCATCCACTGGGCGCAGGCGGACTCGCATGTGCAAGCCTTCTGCAAGATCAGCGAAAACCGGCACACCTTTGCAAGGCTACGCTACGTGAAGGAAGACGGTTTGCCTGCTTTCTATTCGCCTGACTTCCTGGTGCGTACGGAGGGTGCGGTGTTCTTGGCAGAAACCAAGGCCCAGCAACAAACCATGCATCCCAATGTGCAGCGCAAGCTCAAGGCGGCATTGGCTTGGTGCGAACGTATCAATGCACTAACCCCAGAGCAGCGCGGCGGCCCGCCGTGGCATTACGTACTGCTGGCGGAAAACGTAGTCTATGAATGGCAGGCCAAGGGCGCTCGGCTGGCGGAACTCTTGGACTATGCAAAGCTTCGGCCTTTGGCGGATGCATCCTTGCAAGCACGATTGCTATAGAAAATGGCTGTAGCGCTCGTAAATATTGCGCGAGCAGCTATGTAATTTATAGCGTTTTGATCTGGCCCCGGTACACATGCCAGCCATCAAAGTCGCCTTTGCTGAGTGGCAGGCCGTGCTGGCGCAGCAGCGCGTAGACCATGCTGAGGTGGAAAAAGAAGTTGGGTAGCGCGTACTGCTGCAAAAAGGTGCTGCCATCCAGCGCCACAGTCGTCTCGCCGGCCGGGTCGTGAATAGTGCGTTCAGCGGCAGCGGCAAAGTCGTGGGGCTGCAGGGTGTGCAAAAAGGCTTGTGCCGCGGCCACCCGCGCTTGTAACGTGGCCAAGCTTTCACGGTGTTCGCCGAAGGGCGGCACGGGCTGGCCGGCCAGCGGGGCGCAGGCCCGCAACACAAAGTTCACCGCAATCTCTACCTGCACGCCCAGTGGCAGCATGTCGGGCGCCAGGAGGGCCTGCAGCAGCGCCGCCTCCGGGGTACCTTGCTGTGCGCAGTGCACTGCGGCCTTGCTCAACAAGCCTTGCAGCTGACCGAGGTAGCGGGCGAACACCGGCACGCTGGCATCAAATAAAAAATGGGGTGACATGCGCGGAATCCTACTCCCGACTCCGGGAATGAAAAAGGGCCCCTCAGGGCCCTTGTTTTTAGCGTTTCAACCGTTCTCAGGCTTTGCGCTTGCGCATTGCGGCACCGACCAGTCCCAAGCCCGCCAAGAGCAGGGCATAAGTTTCTGGCTCAGGAACAGCGCTTACTACCAAGTCTTTGGAGAGCAGCTCGCCCATTTTCTTCTTGTCGCCCAAGCTGCCCAGGAATTGGACTTTGATGTGTGGTGTGTCAAACACCAAAGGTGCCGCGGCGGTGAAGTCAATACGCCATGTCATGTTGCTTGTCAGCGCCAAGGGGGTCGCAAAAGAAAAACAGGTGCCCCTAGTGCCGCCGGTTGTACAGCCCAAGTTGGCCGCTACCCCAGCAGTTACGGAGCCGAAGCTCAGTGCTGTTACACCGGGGCCGCTGATAAGTTTGCCGGAAAGGACTTCGGTGCCCAATCCCTTGATTTCAAATGCCTTCAAGAAGCTCGCACCGCTCCAGTCGCCAGTGGCGTGATTGGAGTTGAGGATAGAGAACTCCAGCGTATCGGCATCAATCGCCTGAGACGCGAAGGTCACGCCTTGGAAAGTCAAAGAGCTGACGGCTTGTGCGCCGAACGACAGCAAGCCGAAAATGACGGCGATTGCTTTTGTGTGGATGTTCTTCATAGAGAAATCTTAACAATTTGTAACTGACTTTATTTTTGCAAATTACGCCATTCGGCGCAGTAGTCCGAACGGATGCGTGGCGAAAAGTGTGAACAATCGCATGATTCGCGTTTTTCACTACTTTCTGGCCCATGAACTTGCCCACCCACCAACTCTCCATGACTGTGCTCATGTCGCCCGACATGGCCAACTTCTCCGGCAACGTGCACGGCGGCGCCATCCTCAAGCTGCTTGACCAGGTGGCCTATGCCTGTGCCAGCCGCTATGCCTCGCGCTATGTGGTGACGCTGAGTGTGGACCGGGTGCTGTTTTTGCAGGCCATCCATGTGGGGGAGCTGGTGACCTTTCTGGCCAGTGTGAACTACACCGGCAAGTCGTCCATGGAGGTGGGCATCAAGGTGATTGCCGAAAACATCCGCACCCAAGAGGTGCGCCATGTGAACAGCTGCTTCTTCACCATGGTGGCGGTGGACGACCATGGCAAGGCCGCGCCGGTGCCGGCGCTGCAGCCCGAAACTGACGATGAAAAGCGCCGCTTCGAGGCAGCCCAGATGCGCAAGGCCCTGCGCCACGAGCTCGAAGAAAAATTCCGCAAAACCACCCGCCAGCCCGGCACGGTCTGAGTCTTTTATAGCCTGTGCTCAGCCGTCGGTGCTCAGCGCATCGGCGCTGTGGTGCGGCACCCGCAGCAGCCCGTCCGCCCCTGGAATGGCTTCGATGCTGATCACCGGGGTGCTGCTTTGCACGGAGCCGAAGATGGTGGCAAAGGCCACGTCGGCCGCATCGCGCCCGGTGGCAAAGCGCACCAGGCCCATGGGGATGGCGGTGCCTGAGGGATCAAACAAATACCAGCGGTCGCCCACATAGGCTTCCACATAGGCATGGAAGTCGGTCGGCCCCAGCGCGGGGTCGGCCCCGTAGTCGATGCCGGTGGTAAAGCGGGCCGGCACATTGGCTGCGCGGCACAGCGCAATCATCAGGTGCGCAAAGTCGCGGCACACTCCCACATGGCTTTGCAGGGTGTCCAAAGCTGAGGTGTTGCTGTTGGAGGTGTTGGGGCTGAAGGCGGTGTGCTGCAGCACCCAGTCGCGAATGGCCTGCACCCGGCTGTAGCCCTGCCAGCGCTGGCCGAACTCCTGCTGGGCAAACTGCAGCAGCAAATCCGATTGGCAGTAGCGGCTGGGGTAAAGATAGGGCAGCACGTTGGTAGGCAAGCGGCTAACCGGCACTTCTGCGATGGTGGCGGGCGCTGCCACCCAATGGTCCAGATCCACCGTGGCGGCATAGGCCACTTGCAGCATGCCGGGCAGGGCGTTGGTACGCAGGACGCGGTTGGTGGAGGGCGGGCTGCTCTCCAGTGTGTAGGCCAGGGGCTGGCTGAAGTGCAGCGACTCGGACACCACCCGCTGGCGCGGCGTGAAGGCCGCGTGCAAGTGAAATACAAAGTCGCCGCCCGGGGGCTGCACTTGGTAGTGCAGCTGGATGGCAAGGCGAAGGCGGATCATCCCCCCTTCTACAGGTTTGGCGCGCTTTTGTCTGTGCGCCGCCCTGCAAGGGGGTGTGCTTTCAGGTGCCGGGCAGGCGCAGGGGCTGGTCTTCGAATTCGGTGTTCAGCACCACGGTGCTGGTGGTGCGCGCCACCCCGGGGATGGCCTTGATCTGCAGCAGCACCGCCTCCAGGTCGCGGGCATGCGGGGTGCGCACCTTGGCCAGCAGGTCGTATTCGCCGGCCACACTGTGCAGTTCTTGCACCGAGGGCAGCTCGCGCAGGCGGGGTGCAATGTCGCGGCAGTGGGCGCCGCCATCGTTGCGAATCGCCACAAACGCGGTGAAGTTCAGCCCCACGGTGTGCGGGTCCACGCTGATCGAGAAACGGCGAATCACGCCGCGCTCCAGCATCTTCTTGACCCGCTCATGCACCGCGGCGGTAGACAGGCCTACATCCGCACCCACCTCGGCGTAAGAACGCCGGCCGTCTTCGCCTAACGCCGTAAGAATTTTGGCGTCGATGGCGTCTGTCTGAATATTTGCTTGCATTGGGCTGGTTTTTCGGTAATATCACGCCCAGCGGCGCTGGTTGCCGTAAATTTTACGGACTATTCATGATTTCGGCACTCAATATTCAGCAAGGCTGGCGTTTGTCCCCATTCTGGCGCCTCATGGTGGCGCTCTGGTTGGTCTACATCGTCTGGGGCACCACCTACTTTGCCATCGGCGTGGCGGTGCATAGCTTCCCACCGCTGTGGATGAATGCCACCCGATTCACGTTGGCCGGCGTGATCATGCTGGCCTGGGCCCTGTGGCGCGGCGAAAAGCTGCCCAGCTGGCGCCAGTGGCGCAATGCTGCGCTGGTGGGCGGGCTGATGGTGTTTGTGTCCATGAACCTGGTGGTGTTTGCGCAAAAGCAGGGCATCGGCTCCGGGCTCATGGCCACCGTCATCACAACCATGCCCATGTGGCTGGCGCTGTGGACACGCCTAGGCGGCGAACGTGTGCCCACTACCAGCTGGGTAGGCTTGGTGCTGGGTGTGGCGGGGGCTTTGCTGCTGGCCATGGAGGGCGACTTTTCTGCCAGCTGGCTGGGTGCCTTGGCTGCCTTTGGCGCACCGCTGTGCTGGAGCATGGGCTCTTACGCATCCCGCAAGCTGGATTTACCGGGCCCTGCCATGGCCTCGGCCACTGAGTGGCTGGCCGGCGGGCTGATGGGGGGGGTGGCAGCCTCGCTCATCGAGCCGCAAGGGTCGCTGGGCAATGTGTCGCACGAAGCCTGGTTGGCCTGGTGGTACCTGCTGGTGTTCGGCACGCTCATAGCGCTCAATGCCTACCTCTGGCTGCTGCAAAACACCACGGCTGCGGTGGCCGGCAGCTACTCGTTTGTGAACCCTGCTGTGGCCCTGGTGGTGGGTGTGGTGATTGGCAAGGAAGTGCTCACCGGCTGGGTGTTCCTGGCCCTGCCGCTGATTGCCGGTGCGCTGGCCATGATCATGTACGGCCCGGCCATTGTGGGTTGGGTGCGCAGCCGCACAGCCCGGGCGTAAATGTAGGGTTTGAGCCGGTTTAGATCGAGGTCAGCCCACCGTCCACCGTGTGGGCCAGGCCGGTCACAAAGCTGGACGCATCCGAGCTAAGCCACAGCACCGCAGCGGCCACTTCATCGGGCTCGCCGATGCGGCCGATCGGGTGGGCGCCTGCTACGGTGGCGGCGACCTTGGGGTCGGCTTGCACGGCGCGCTCCAGCATCACCGTGCGGATCACGCCAGGGCACACCGCATTCACGCGAATGCCTTTGCGCCCGTACTCCACCGCGGCAGATTTGGTAAGGCCAATCACCGCATGTTTGCTCGCGCTGTAGGCCGACATCTTGGGCGCGCCCACCAGCCCGGCCACCGATGCGGTGTTGACGATGGCGCCGCCACCTTGGGCAAGCATCTGCGCAATCTGGTACTTCATGCACAGCCACACGCCTTTGACGTTCACGCCCATGATGCGGTCGAAGGTGGCCTCTTCGCAGTCGGCCAGGCGCATGTGTTCTTCTTCAATGCCGGCATTGTTGAAGGCGCAGTCCAGCCGCCCGAAGTGCGCCACCACTTGGGCCACCATGGCTTGCACCTGCGCGGCCTGCATCACATCCGCCGCAATGAACAGCGCCTCGGCTCCCAGCGCTTTGACTTGTGCTGTGGTTTCTTCGCCTGCTGCCACGTCGCGGTCGGTCACCGCCACCTTGGCTCCCGCACGCGCAAACGCCAGCGCACTGGCCCGCCCGATGCCACCGCCACCGCCGGTGACCAGCACCACTTTGTTGTCAAACCGAATGTCCATGGAATGCCCCTTGCCGCAAAAAAAGGCATCTTAGGCCGCGGCATAGCGCCACGCCGCCGCTGGCGTAACCCGCGCGACAGGGCGCGGGCCGTACCCGCCAGTGCCGGATACTCGGGGCACGTTTTTCACCGGAGTTATTGCTGTGCAAATCCAGTCCCATGAAGTTGACCTCTCCACCCCCACCGGCGTGATGCGCTGCACTGTGTACCGCCCCAAAGAGGCTGAGGGCGCAGCGCCCAAGCAGTACGCGGCCATCATTCTGTATTCCGAGATTTTTCAGCAGACCGGCCCCATTCGCCGCAGCGCGCAGATCATGGCCGGGCACGGTTTTGTGGTGGTGGTGCCTGAGGTGTTCCACGAGCTCAACCGCATCGGCACCGTGCTGGGCTATGACGACGCAGGCCGAGACAAGGGCAACGCCGACAAAGTGGTCAAGACGCTGGAAGCGCACGACAGCGATGCGCAAGCCATCATCGACCACCTGCGCACCTTGTCTTACTGCTCGGGCCGCGTAGGCGCCATGGGCTTTTGCTTAGGGGGCGGGCTGGCGTACCGGGCGGCCATGAACCCGGCCATCAGCGCCACGTCGTGCTTCTACGCCACCGACATCCATTCCGGCATGGTGCCCTCAAGCGCCGGCAACGACAGCCTGACCCGCACGCCCGAAATCAAAGGTGAGTTGCAAATGATCTGGGGCAAGCAAGACCCCCACATCCCACCCGAAGGCCGGGCGCTGGTCTACAGCACCCTGGTGAAGGCCGGCGTTAACTTCACATGGCACGAGTTCAACGGCGTGCACGCCTTCATGCGCGACGAAGGCGAGCGCTATGACGCCGAGCTGCAGCTGCTGGGCTACCAGATGGCGATTGGCATGTTCAGGCGGGTGCTGTACTAAACGGGGAATTCAGGCAGAAGAGATGAGCTTCAACCCGCGCAGTTGCTGCTCCAGTTCCGCCATGCTGCCCCAGGGAAGGATGGGAGAGTTCTGACGTTCATCCGGTGGATTGGCGGGCAGGGATTCTGACCATCCACCGCATCCCATCAAGGGCAGAAGCGGCCGCTTGTGCAGCCAGGCCAAGCAGACTTCAGAGATCGTGCCGGCACGGCCGCCGATGACCAGGCAGGCATCGCCCGCCAGCGCCATGAGGAGGTTTCGCGCATCCCCCATGCCGCACGGCACGACCACGGTCGCTGGCCAGTCGGGTGGCGGCATTTCGTCGGGCGGCACGATGCTGAGCACCAGCCCTCCTGCGGCGATGGCGCGTTCAGCCGCCACACGGGTAGCAGGGCTGCCGCAGCCGCTGACCAGCGTAATACCGTGACGCGCCAGCAGCGCACCTGCTTGGCCGGCCAGCTCATAAGCGGCGGAGCCAGGTTCGGCACTACCGAGAACGCAGACTTGTGGTTTGCGGATGGACGTGGTTTGCAATCGGAACTCCTTGAGGGTGAGGTGCGTTGCTTGTTTCGCAGCGTTACCCAGCCATTATGTAAGTGCAGTGCCCGGGTGCATGGCGGAGGTCTGCTTTGCAGAATTTGCGTCTCTTTTATATACTGTCTTTTTATACAGTTAAATGTCAACCCCAAAGCCCATAAAGCCCCAGCCGCCGGTAGCCACCACGACACCGGCCTATGCCGAGCTGCATTGCCTCTCCAACTTCAGCTTCCAGCGCGGTGCCTCGCAGCCGGAGGAGCTGGTGGAGCGGGCGCACCGGCTTGGGTATGCGGCGCTGGCTATTACCGACGAATGTTCGGTGGCCGGGGTGGTGCGCGCGCATGGCGAGGCGCAGCGCCTGGGGCTCCAGCTGCTGCCGGGGGCGGAGTTTGCGGTGCCTTACCCGGCTGCGCCGGGTGGTGTGGCAGCGGGGGCCAGCTTCACCGTGGTGGTGTTGCCGCACAACCTGCAGGGCTGGGGCAACCTGTGCGAGTTCATCACCCGCGCGCGCATGGCGGCGCCCAAGGGCGAATACCGGGTCGCCTGGTTGGGGCAGCCGGATGCCTCGCCCTGGCACACGCTGCGGCATTGCGAGGTGCTGCTGCACCTGCCACTTGCTATCAAAACAGAAGCTGCTTGCGCAATAGCAGCGGGCGTCAGAGGCCTATTTGGCCAAAATTGCTGGCTGGCAGTCACAGCGGGTCTGGGCGGCATGCAAGCTTTGGAGCGGGCGCATTGGCAGCAGATTGCAGCGGTGAGCGGGCTGGCCCCTATTGCCACCGGGCAGGTGCGCATGCACACCCGCTCGCGCAAGCCGCTGCACGATGTGCTGACCGCCGTGCGCTGCGGCCTGCCGGTAGCGCAGTGCGGCTTTGCGCTGCAGGCCAATGCCGAGCACCACCTGCGCAGTCGCGCCCGGCTCGCGGCCCTGTTCACGCCCGATGAGCTGGCCCACACGCTGGTGGTGGCGGGGCGCTGCAGCTTCACACTGGATGCGCTGCGCTACCAGTACCCCATGGAGGCCGTGCTGCCCGGCCACACCCCGGCGCAGACTCTGCGGCAGTACACCGAGGAGGGCGCCTTGGAGCGTTATCCGGCCGGTATGCCGCCCAACGTGCGCACGCAGGTGGAGCATGAGCTCGCGCTGATTGCCGACATGAAGTACGAGATGTACTTTCTCACCGTGCACGACCTGGTGCGCTTTGCGCGGGGGCGCGGCATCTTGTGCCAGGGGCGGGGCTCGGCGGCGAACTCTGCGGTCTGCTATTGCCTGGGCGTGACCGAGGTGGACCCCAGCCGCATGAACGTACTGTTTGAGCGCTTCATCTCCAAGGAGCGCGACGAGCCGCCCGACATTGATGTGGACTTTGAGCACCAGCGGCGCGAAGAGGTCATCCAATACATCTACGCCAAATACGGCCGGGAGCGCGCCGCCATTACCGCCGTGGTGGCCAGCTATCGACCGCGCAGCGCACTCCGTGATGTGGGGCGGGCGCTGGAGATTCCTGAGGTGCTGATTACGGCCATGGCCAAGGAGCATCCGGGCATGTACAGCCGTGCGGTACTGGTGGAGCGGCTGCAGGCTGCTATCGAAAAAGTAGCTGGTAGCGCAGATTCCGTGAGCGCTGGAGGTGGTTTTGATTCAAAAGTGCAGGCTTATGGTGCGGCAGGACAGAGCCAGAGTGGCAGGGCGCACAGCGTAGGTCAAGGAGGAGCCCGCAACGCGGGCGGGGGACACGGAGCTGGGCGCCCTGCCGCTCTGGCTTCCGAGGGTGGCGCTGCTGAGCTTGGCCTGTTGGTGGACGGTTCGCCCCTGCCGCCTTTGCGCCGCCTGCAACTCTGGCTGGACCTTGCCACGCAACTGCAAAATTTTCCTCGCCACCTGAGCCAGCACGTAGGCGGCTTTGTGCTCACGCAAGGCCCGCTAACCCGGCTGGTGCCGGTGGAAAACGCATCCATGCCAGACCGCTCGGTCATCCAGTGGGACAAGGACGACCTTGATGCGGTGGGCCTCTTGAAAGTGGATGTGCTGGCCTTGGGCATGCTCAGCGCCATACGCCGCTGCCTGCACCTCATCGGCCAGTGGCGCGGCGCGCCCATGCGCATGCAAGACGTGCCTGCCGAAGACCCCGCCACCTACGCCATGATCTGCCAGGCCGACACGGTGGGCGTGTTCCAGATCGAGAGCCGGGCGCAGATGAGCATGCTGCCGCGCCTGAAGCCGCAATGCTTTTACGACCTGGTGGTGGAGGTGGCCATCGTGCGGCCGGGGCCGATTCAGGGTGGTATGGTGCACCCCTACCTCAAGGCGCGTGCCAACCCGCAAGCGGTGATGTACGAGTCTCCTGCTCTGAAAGAGGCTTCGAAGCGCACCCTGGGTGTACCGATTTTTCAGGAGCAGGTCATGCAGATCGCTATGGCGGCGGCCGACTTCACGGCGGGCGAGGCCGACCAGCTGCGCCGCTCTATGGCCGCCTGGAAGCGCAAGGGTGGCGTGGGCAAGTTCTACGAACGGCTGGTGGGTGGCATGCTCAAAAACGGCTACACGCAGGAGTTTGCTGACACGCTGTTCAAGCAGATTGAGGGCTTTGGCGAATACGGCTTTCCCGAGAGCCATGCAGCCAGCTTTGCGCTGCTGGTGTACGTGAGCTGCTGGCTCAAGCGGCATGAGCCGGCTTGTTTTCTGGCAGCCATGCTCAACAGCCAGCCGCTGGGTTTTTACGGCCCGGCACAGCTGGTTCAAGACGCTCGTCGCCATAGTGTCCAAGTGCACGCCGTGGATGTGCTGCACAGCGCGTGGGACTGCACACTTGAGCAGCCGCAAACGCCTGATAGCGATCCGTACGGATGGGCATTGCAAACCCAACCCGCCATCCGATTGGGGCTGCGCATGGTGAGTGGCTTGCAGAAAGAAGTGGCGGAGCGCATCTGCGCTGCACGCGAAAACGGCCCGTTCACCAGCACGCAGGATTTGGCTCTGCGCTGCGCCCTCGATGCAGGTGACCTCAAAGCGCTCGCCAGTGCCGATGCCCTCATCAGCCTCAGCGGCCACCGCCGCCAGCAGGTGTGGGACGCCTCCGCCCTGCGCCCCGCACCCGCGCTGCTACAGGGCGTGCCGATTGAGGAGGATGTGTTGGAGCTTCCTCCGGCCGACGAGGGTGAGGAAGTGACCTTTGACTACGCCGCTACCGGTCTCACTTTGCGCTCCCACCCCTTGCAGCTATTGCGGGAGCAGCTATCAAAACAGAAGCTGCTGACCGCGGCCCAGATGAGCAACTATCCCAGTGGCCGCCTGGTGCGTGCCTGCGGTATCGTCACCTCCCGCCAGCAACCGGGTACCGCCAAAGGCGTGGTGTTTGTGACACTTGAGGATGAAACCGGCAGTGTGAACATCATCGTCTGGAAAGCGGTGAAAGAGCAGTTCCGCGACGCAGTCTATCGCGCCCGGCTGATGGCGGTGTACGGCGTGTGGCAGCGTGACGAGGCCACCGGCGGCCAAGTCCGCCATGTGATTGCCAAGCGCGTGGTGGACATGACGCCCCTGCTGGGCGAGCTGGCGACGACCAGTCGGGACTTTCATTAGCAAATTTGATCCAGCGCAATGTGCCACAAGCTACAGGGCCTCTGGTGTACGAATCGCGCCGAAGTCGATAGCCTCGGGCTTTTGTACACCTTAAAAGGCGACTGATATGAAGATTCTCCTGGCGGTTGATGGAAGTGCTTACAGCAAGAAAATGTTGGCCTATTTGGTTAATCACGACACCTTGTTCACCCCTTCCAATGAGTACACCGTGCTCACCGTACCGTTTGCAGTACCCCCAAGAGCGCGTGCTGCTGTGGGCAAGGCGATCGTCGAAAAATACTATGCCGACGAGGCTGAGAAGGTCATTGCTCCGATCGACAAGTTCTTGCAGCGCCACAACATCAGCGCCAAGAGCATGTGGAAGGCGGGTTCGCCGGGCGAGGTGATTTCCAAGATCGCAACCGAGGGCAAATATGACCTCGTCATCATGGGTTCGCATGGCAATGGCGCGGTTGCCAGTTTGGTAATGGGTTCTGTCGCCACCCAGGTGCTGGCGCATTGCAAAGTGCCTGTGTTGTTGGTGCGTTGATACTGTCAAACAGAACTCGAATCCGGGGCTGAATCCAAAAGCCATCGGCGTGCGTATCCGGTGGATGAACCACCGGATCAGCCTCTTCTTTGCACTCTTGACCACCCTGGCGAACCCCGCAGCCCTGGCTGCAGGCTTTTCGCCCGTGGATGTGTTGAATTTTTTAACCCCCTCACGGACTTACACCTTGCACGAGGGCGTGACCTACGGCCCACTGCACCGCCAGCGCCTTGATGTGTATGTGCCACGCGCCGCACAGCCGGCCAAGGGGTGGCCTGTGGTGGTGTTTTATTATGGTGGCTCATGGAACCGCGGCGAGCGGGCGCAGTACCGCTTTGTGGGGGAGGCGCTGGCCTCGCGCGGAATACTCACCCTGGTGGCCGACTACCGGCTGTACCCCGAGGTGCGCTACCCCGATTTTCTGCGGGACAGCGCGGCCGCCTTGTCATACGGGCTGGACCATGCTGCCGACTGGGGCGGCAACCCCGACAAGGTGTATGTCATGGGGCATAGCGCGGGCGCCTACAACGCCGCCATGATGGCGCTGGATCCCCGTTGGTTGGCCGCCCACGGGCGCTCACCCCAGCAATTGGCCGGCTGGATTGGCTTGGCCGGCCCGTATGACTTTTTGCCCCTGACCAATCTAGACGCGATGCCGGTGTTCCACCACCCGAACTACCCCGCCAACTCCCAGCCACTCGACCATGTACAGCCGGGCGCCCCACGTGCCTTGCTGCTGGCCGCTTTGGAAGATGACTTGGTCAATCCCCAGCGTAATACCGCGGGTATTGCTAAGCGCCTGGGCGCTGCTCAGGTGCCGGTGCTCGTAAAAATGCACACCCGGGTGAACCACATCACGCTGGTGGCTGCTTTGTCACGCCCCTTGCGGTGGATGGCGCCGGTGCTGAACGATGTGGTGCAGTTCATTCAAGGGCCGGCCCGCCCTTAAAACTTGTGGCGGTAGCCAAAGCTCAGAAAGTCTTCGCCGTTGGCCCCGTAATTGTTGAGCAGGTCGTAAATCGCACAACGGTGGTGCAAGCGCACAAAAAACTCATGCGCGGTGGCCCTCGGGCTCGAGAATGCCGCCTCTACAAACAAGTAGTTCAGGGTGCGGCTGCCACGCCCGTCGGGCCCCGTTTCCATGGGGCCGACCCGGCTGGTGTAAGACACGCCCAGGGGCGCCAGCCGGATGTCGGTGCGCAAAACATCCCGCCAAGGAAAGCCACTCCAGCGCAAAGCGGGCGCGAAGGCAACCTCTGTCAGGTTGGCCAAGCCGCTTTGCTGGCCCGCCATCGCATCCAACTCAATGGCGATAGGCCACTCTGAGTGGCGCCACACGGTTTTGCTGCCGGTCACAGCGAACATGTAGTGCTCGGCGTAATTTGCGCGACCTGCCAAAGCACCTGCAGGCTCCGCGTCGTGGTATTTGCCAACATAAGTGCCGATGCTCCAGTCGAACTCGTCAGCGTTTGCCGGGCTGATAGCCCCCACGCCGACAGCCAAGCTCCACATGAGCCAAGCGGCGGCGTGCTTAGCCCGCCTGAAGTGGGGCAGCCTAGGGGGAGCAGGCAGGTGGAGAAGTGGCATGGCTTAAAAAGTCGAAGGAGTAGTAGGGCAGTTACAAATGGTAGCTACAGCCCCCAGATTGCCGCAAGCTCGACCGAAAATCCCCGCGAACGCAATGTCTTCAGCAAGAGCCCGCGCGCTTCAAGCCTGGGCATAGCCCGAATGGATGCCCCCTGCGTACGCTGGCGCACTGAGTGGAATCAGTCCACGCAAAACAATGGCTCCGAGCGCTCAAGGTGTCATCTTGATGCAGGCTCAATCAACCCATGCACGGGAGCCCCCATGAAACTTAAAGCCCTTTCCATCGCCACTTTGCTGTGCCTGTCTGCCGGCGCACAAGCCGGAACCATGAGTGTGTTTTTGAACGAAACTGCACCTGGCTTCTGGCAAGCTAGCTATGACTCCAAATTTCTCACCGGCCCCTTGTTGGGTGGCGCGCCCAATGTGGCCGGCACCGATACCATCACCTTTCAAAGCGTCAGTGGCCCTTGGCCAGAGGGGGCGTACTACGTGGAGCTGAACTTCATGGAGCAGGCCAGCGGCAACGTTGCGACCCGTGATCCCATCACCGTCACATCCGCTACGCTGAACCAGATCCCGATCAGCTACATGGCCACGCGCTCTTTTGATATTGATGGCACCACCAACCCCACCTTTGTATTCAAGGTGAATGGTTACAGCAATATTGCCAGTACCGGTTATCACGGCTCCATTTCTGTGACAGCGGTTCCCGAGCCTGAGACCTACGCCATGTTGCTGGCAGGTTTGGGCCTGATGGGCGCTATTGCCCGCCGCCGCAAGGACAAGGCTGCCTGAGCCGCGTCTCAAAACCTAGCTGACGGGCGGGCCTTCGGGCCCGCTTTTGCTGTTGGCTACACAATGCCGGTGTAGGATGTCACGCAGGGTTTCACAACACCGCTCGAGGCATTTTTTGATGACGGACACTACCCACCTGGAAGCCAAAGTACTGTTGCTGGAGCACGATGCCCACCAGTGCAAGTTGCTCTCTGATTTTTGCGATTCTGTAGGCTTGCTCCCCTTGCTGCGCACCTCCCATGACGCATTGGGCTGCCTTGAGCAAAATAAAGATTTGGCTGGTGTGCTGCTGGCGGAGGACTTGCCCTGTGGCACCCATGATGCGCTGCATCTTGCAGAGTCGATCCACCGCTTGCGCCCCGAGCTCCCGATTTTTTTACGCAGGACTACCTTCGGCGACTTGAATGCGTTGTACCGGGAATTCATCCGGTACCCTTGGGCTACGGGGGAGATCGAGCAGTTACGCCTCGGCGTCGAGCGCTCCATCTTTAGCCTGCGCTACCCCACGGCGTTGGTGGAGGGCATTGTGGATCTGACCTTGTCTTCCATGCGTTCCATGTTTCCTAACGCGACCGTGACGGCCGAGCCCCCGTATGTGGTGCACGACCGCATCATCCATGGCGAGGTCTCTACGATCATCCCGCTGGAGAGTTCATGGTGTCGCGGTTACATGATGCTGCAGACCGAAGAGAGCGCCCTGCGGCAGGGCATGCTCAAAGGCTTCAGTTATGACGGCGTTGGCGGTGAGCTCAACTTCCGGGATCTCAACAACATGCTGGGCGAGACCACCAACCTGATCTGGGGGGCGTTCAAGAACCGCTACATCGCCCCCATCAGCGTCTCGACCCAGTTGGCCCAAGTGCCGATCGTGATCAATCACGCCCACAAATACATCTCTTTCGGCTCGCCCGATCCTCAGCTCTGTGTGCGTTACTCGCTCTGCGAGAGCACCCGCCGGGGCGGCCAGCCGCTGGTGATCGTGCAGCGGTTTATATTCAACCTCCATTGGTCACCGGAGCAATTTGCGGAATATGCAGCCTCCAACTCCAGCGAGGCGGGTGAACTTGATTTGTTTTAAATGGCGCCAAGCGCCACTGACAGTGCGGACAGGAAGTAGGTAGAGATGGCGAATGTTTTGGTAGTGGACGACTCCAGCACGATGCGGGAGATCGTCTCCAGCTACTTACAGCAACATGGATTCGAGGTCACACTGGCCACCGACGGGCGCGATGGGCTTCTGCAGCTACAGGCAGATCCCGGTATCAAACTGGTCATCAGCGATGTGAACATGCCCAATATGGATGGCTTGGCCATGGCCGAAAAAATCCGGACCGAGCAGGGCAATAAGCTGGTACACATCATCATGCTGACCACCGAGGACAACGCCGTGATGCGCGCGCGCGGCCGCGCCATTGGCGTGACCGGATGGATCGTCAAGCCCTTCCGCGGAGACGCGGTGCTCGGGCCATTCAAGAAGTTTTGCGGCTTGGTGTAAGCCGGCTTCAGTCTGCTACCAGCTTTTGGTAGCGCCGGTGGGTATGCCAGACCGCGACACCCAAGGCCAAAGTGGCAGGTAGTGTCCACCACGCGCCGTTGAGAGCCTCCAGCATTAGGTAGCGGATTTGGTGCCCGCCATCAGTGAACGAGGTAATTTGACCAAGACCCGTGGCATCAAAAGAAGGTGTGCCCTTAGCCAGCTCGGTGTAAAGCGGCGCCATCCTGGATGAAATCAGCAGGAAGCTCACCACCACCGGGATACCTGCCAATACGGCGCGGATCACATTACCCCTGAACACCAGCACGGACATGGACATCACCGAGATGAGGTTGGACAGGTCCCCCAGCGGCAGAACCTGATTGCCCGGTAACACCAGCGCAATCACGATCGCCAGTGCCATGAGCAACAGCCCGGTGATAACGACTGATTTGTGGTGCATGAGAAACCCCGTATCCATCGCCACGACCAGTTGACCACGCGATGGAAAACGCTTCTCCACCCGCTCCCGCAGCGCGGTCGTGATCGGGATCATGGCCTCGCCAATCAGACCTGCGCTCTTGGGCAATATGAACATCACAGCAGCAATGTGGACTGCCAGCTCCAGGGTGTTTTTCACGTCGTAGCCAGCGGCTAGGGCTAATGCAAGGCCCATCAGCAGGCCGATCATCATCGGTTCACCCGCAAACGCAAGGAAAACACTACCTTGCCCGTCGCGGGCGGCCTGGTGTTCTTTCTGCGGGTTATAGGTCCAGCGCTTGAGTCCGGGCACCTTATTCATCACGGCATCTGCACAAGCGAAATAGGGCAACAAGCCATTCACCGACACGGGCGACACCGCAATACCTTTGAGTCCGGTTTCGCGTTCAACTTCAGGTGCGTTCCACTCGGTCATTTTGAAGCAGTACACCGCCAGTGCCAGCGTTGCCGCAAGCCCTACCCACCACTGGTTGCTCACTGTCATGGCCAAGGCACCCATCAGTGCGAAGTGCCAATAATTCCAGATGTCGATATAGATCGCCCGTGTCCAGCCCAAGCCCAGCATGGCGATATTGAGCGCCAGCACGACGGGGATAGAAATAGCCGCCAAGGGAGATGCCCATGTGATCGCTGCCAAGGGTAACCAGCCGACGTCCAGCACTTGAAAATCAAGTCCGCGCGCTTGGGACAGTTGCTGTACGGCAGGGCTGATGTTGGCCACAAAAAAGTTAAAAGCAATAAAAACCCCCGCAAAACCCGCAGCGAGGCTGACGGTGCTGAGAACCGCCTGCCGTGCGGGTACTCGCGCTACAAGCGCAATGACCAGCATCAGGATGGGCAGCATCACATACGCTTTGAAGCTGAAAAACGCGGCAATAGAGGTCTGCAGGGTAGTCATTGTGTGTATTTTTATTTGCGCTTCTTGTCCACGCACGCAGCGCGCAAAAACTGGCCAGCTACAAAGATGTCGCGCTCTACCGCGCGGCGCACGGCGGCGCTGTCGCGCTTCTGCAGGGCTTGCACCAGATCGTCGTGGGCGTCGTTGAGCACGGCGCTCGCGTCCGGGGTGTCAAACAGGCGGTTGGAAATGGGGCCGGCGCGCAGCCACAGGGTGTCTATCAGCTGAAACAGCAGGGGTGAGCCGGCAGCCTTGTAAAGCATCACATGGAAGTCTTCGTTGATGTCCAGGTAGCGCTTGGCATCACCCATCTGCAGAGCAGCGGCCATGTCGGTGCTCCAGCTTTGCAGGGTGGCAATTTGCACCGCGTCTAGTCGAAGACAGCCACGCTCGGCGGCTTCGCCCTCTAGCATCATGCGCATTTGCAGTAGGTCATCAAACTCGGGCAGCGAGAGGCGGGGCACGGTCACCCCGGCGTTGGGCACGTTGATGAGTGCGCCCTCAGCAGCCAGGCGCTGCAAGGCCGCGCGCACCGGCATCTGGCCCACGCCCATGTCGGCCGCCACATTGCGGATCTTGAGCCGCTCGCCGGGCAGAAAGCGCCCCACCGTGATCCACTGGCGCAGCGTGGTGTACACGCGGTCCTGGTCGGTGCTGGTGCTTGTCTCTGGGGTGGGGGCTTCGCTCATGGGGCGATAGTGTCCACCACAAACGCTTCCATGCCGGCTACCAGGCGGTCCACATCGTCTGCGGTGGTGTCGGGGCACACCAGCATCATGTTGTGAAACGGCGTGATCACCAGGCCCCGGTTCAGCAGGTAGAGGTGAATGTTCTGTTCCAGCACCGGGTTCAAAATGCGGTCTGCCTCGCTGCCGTTGCGGGGCGGCGTGGGGGTGAATTGGAACTCGGTGCGCGCGCCCACTTGCGTGACGCACCAGCCCAAGTTGTGCCGCGCAATCATGGCGCGCAAGCCATTGGCCAAGCGGGTCGCCAGCGTGGACATGTGGGCGTAGGCCGCGTCCGTCATCACCTCGGCCAGGTTGGCGCGCATGGCGGCCATGGTCAGCAAATTCGCGGTGAGCGTGGTGCCTATGCCGCTGTGACCGGGCGGTGCGTTGCGTTTGGCGGCTTCGGCGCGGGCTGCGGCCTCGGCGCTAAAGCCATACACCGCGCAGGGCACGCCACCGGCCACTGGTTTGCCCAGCACCAGCAGGTCGGGTTGCAGGCCGTGGGCGCGGGTGTAGCCGCCGGGCCCGGTGCTGATGGTGTGGGTTTCGTCGATCAGCAGCAGCGTGCCGTAGCGGCGGCACAGGGCCTGCGCCGCCTCCCAAAAGCCGGGCTCGGGCAGCACCATGCCGATGTTGGTCATGGCAGGTTCGGCCAGCAGGCAGGCCACCTGGCCGTCGGCCAGTGCAGCTTCCAGCGCGGCCAGGTCGTTGAACTCCACGCTGCGCGTGGTGCGGGTGATGTCCACCACCTGGCCCAGCAGGCTGTCGCGCGTGCGGGGCTGGCCGTCCACCAGGTCTACAAACACATCGTCCACCGTGCCGTGGTAGCAGCCATTAAAAATCAGCACCTGCGTACGCCCGGTGAGCGCCCGCGCCCAGCGGATGGCAAAGCGGTTGGCGTCAGACGCCGACAACGCAAACTGCCACACCGGCAGCCCGAAGCGGCGGGCCAGCTCCTCGGCCACCCACACGCCGTCTTCACCGGGCAGCATGGTGGTAATGCCTTGCGCGGCCTGTGCGGCAATTGCGCGCGCTATCGCCGGCGGGCTGTGGCCAAACATGGCGCCCGTGTCGCCAAGGCAAAAGTCCACATAGCGGTGGCCATCGGCGTCGGTGAGCTGCGCGCCCTGGGCGTGGGCCAGGTGCAGCGGAAAGGGGGTGGACCAGTCGTTCATCCAGTGCAGCGGCACGCCAAACATCAGGTGCTTGGCCGCCCGTTGCGACAGGGCGTGGGACGTGGGGTTGGCAGCGGCGTAGGCGGCGCGCTCGCGCTCGCGCACGGTGGTCAGGCGTTGCGGGTCCAGGTGGCGAAAGGCGGATGTGTGGTTCTGTGTCATGGCGGTTCTCCGGTGCGTGCGGGGTCTAGACCAAGAGCAACAAGTGCTCGCGCTCCCAGGAGCTGATCACACGGTTGTAGGTGGCGTACTCCAGCTCTTTCACGGCGCAAAAGGCGTCCACAAAACCGGCGCCCAGCACCTCGCGCATGGGCTCGCAGCTGCGCATGGAGGCAATGGCGTCTTCCAGGTGGCGGGGCAGTTCGTGGCTCACGTTCCAGGCGCTGTCTGTGGTGGGGGCGCTGGGCGTCAGGCCCTGGGTTAGCCCTAAGTAGCAGCAGGCCAGCGTGGCGGCCATGGCGAGGTAGGGGTTCACGTCCACGCCGGGCACGCGGTTTTCCACCCGGCGGTTGCCGGGACTGGACTTGGGGATGCGAATGCCGCAGGTGCGGTTGTCATGCCCCCAGCGCACATTGATGGGCGCCGACATAAAGGGCGAGAGCCGCCGGTATGAATTCACATACGGCGCAAACATGGGCATGAGCTGCGGAATGTAGGCCTGCAGCCCTGCAATGCACTGCCCGAACAGCGGGCTCGCCGAGCCATCGGGCAGGCTGAAGATATTGTTGCCCTCGGCATCCAGAATGCTCTGGTGGATGTGCATGGCGCTGCCCGGCTCCTGCTCCATGGGCTTGGCCATGAAGGTGGCAAAAATGCCGTGGCGCAGCGCCGTCTCGCGCACCGTGCGCTTGAACAAAAACACCCGGTCCGCCAGCTCCAGCGCATTGCCGTGGCTGAAGTTGATCTCCATCTGGCCGGGGCCGGCCTCGTGGATCAGCGTTTCCACGCCCAGGTTGTGCTGCTGGCAAAAGCTCGACAGCTCCATGAAGAAGGGGTCAAAGTCGTTGACAGCATCGATCGAATAACTCTGCCGCCCCGCCTCAGGCTTGCCGGTGCGGCCCAAAGGCGGCTGCAGTGGTTCGTGCGGGTTTTGCTGGCGGGCTACGAGGTAGAACTCCATCTCAGGCGCCACCACCGGCGTCCAGCCACGCTCGTCAAACAGCTTGAGCACCCGGCGCAGCACGCCGCGCGGAGAGATTTGCACCGGGCTGCCATCCCACTCCTGGCAGTCGTGAATGACCACCGCCACCGGCTCGGCCGCCCAGGGCACCACACGGGCGGTGCTTACGTCGGGCAGGCACACCATGTCGGGGTCGGTGTCGCCCACATAGGGCCCGTTGTCGGGCTGCTGACCATTCACTGTGTTGAGCAGCACGCTTTTGGGAATGCGCATTTCGCCCGCCGCCAAAAACAGGTCGCGCGGCAGGATCTTGCCGCGCGCAATGCCCGTCATGTCGGGGATGACGCACTCCACCTCGTGGATGCGGTGCTGGGTCAAAAAAGCTTCAATGGCGCTGGGAGTAGACATGCGTATAGCCGGGAGTGGAGATGGCCAAATTCTAGTGCGCAATAATCAATTTGTGATCACAAATAGTAGAATTATTCGAAATTTTGATTTAAATCGATCATCTGTGATCGAAAAATTTGAGAGTTAGCCTAGTTTTTGAACCGGCTAGACTCCCGCCTCCGCCTCCTGTTTCGTTCCATGTCCCGCACCACCCAAGCCCACAGCGCCTACGACTGGCGCACCATCACCGCGCTGAACGCGGTGTCCACTCTGGCCCAGATCGGGCAGTTCGGCATCATCTTTGTCATCGTGCCGGTGTGGCTGGCCCTGCAGGGCCTGAGTGCTGCGCAGCTGGGCTTTTTTGCGGCTTCGTTGTGGATGGGGCAAATGCCCGGGCTGGGCCTGGCGCCCTGGTTGTGCCGCCACTGGGGCGCACGCACCGTGGTGGTGGTGGGGCTGGCCGGCTCGGTGGTGGCGCTGCTGGGCATTGCATGGGTGCCTATGGCGTCTCTGCCGTGGCAAGCGTACTTGGCATGCGGGCTGCTGGCCGGTCTGGGCATGGGCCTGCGCTGGGTGGGGCTGGAGCCCTGGCTCTACAACATTGCCCCCGCTCACGCACGCGGGCGCTTGGTGGGTTTTCATGAAACGCTGATTGCCGCCGCCCCCGTGGTGGCCCCGGCCATTGCCGCTTGGGTGGGCGTGCAGGGCCACACCATTTTGTGGGTGGGCGTGGGCTTTACCGTATCGGCATTGGTGCCGCTGGCATTGGCCCGCACCCCGCCGGTAGAAGAGGCACACGAAGTGAACAGTTGGCCCCAGTCTGCTCGCGCAGCGTGGCCGCACCATATCTTCCGGCAGGGGCTGCTGATCGCGCTGTGCGGCGGCATGCTGGAGTCGGCGCTGGCCGGCTTGTTTGCCGTGTTTGCGGGCGACCGCGGGTTTGAGGCCGAAGGCATCGCCCACTTGCTTACCGCTTTCGGGCTGGGCGGCTTGCTGCTGCAATACCCCGTGGGCTGGATGGCCGACCACTGGGGCCTGCGCGCCGCCGGCGTTCTGGCCGCGCTGGGAACCGTCCTGGCTGCTGCACTGTTGGCTTGCGTGACCGGTGTGACTGTGGCGTTTGCCACCATGTTTGTGCTGGGCGGGTTGATCACCGCCTTCCTCACCCTGGCACTGATTGCCGCCACCAAGACGCCCACGCCCGACATGGCCTGGAACGTCAGCAGCCTCTCCATGGCCTACTCCCTCAGTGCCGTCGTCGGCCCGGTGGTGGCTGGCGGCGCCATGACCGCTACCAGCAGCGTGGCGCTGATGTGGTTTGCCGCTGCGGTGGGTGTGGTGATGGTAGGGTTGCTATTAAAAAAGTAGCTGGTCGCGCAGTTTTTATAAGGGCTAGAGTCTGATTCAATGCTTGCTTCCGACCCAACGCGGCCTACATAGAATTCTTAGACTTCGTCCACGGGGCGTCGTACCACCTTTGCTGTCATCCCGTCCCCCCGTATTTGAGTAGCAAATGATGTTGAAGCCCAATCCCATACGACAGGAGATTGGACCGCCTAGGCATAAACCCAGAGAAACGCAGGGGCCAGTAATTCTTGATTTTGGCTGGCCAATTCGCCCTCACAATCCCCCCGAAAGAAATGAGTGAGTTTCTAAATAGCCTTCTGGCTCCGACAGGCTACATTCCAACGAGAACAATGATCCTTGGGAAGGGAATGTATGACTTACTGCGTTGGGCTACGTACAAAAAAAGGTGTTTTTATTGCGGCTGACAGCGTCTTCAGTTCAGCGACTCCATCGACATATATGGCTGCTGCCAGCAATACGACGGTGTTTGGCGAGCAACAGGGTAACGTGGGATTAAATTCACTCCGGTACGTGTCGGAGGAAGGTTTGAAAGTCTCCGTAGGAGATGGTGCTGTCGTTGGGTTTGCGGGCGACGTTGACACCGCTAGAGCCCTTACACAAGCCTACTTCGACGGAAGGAAGTCTAGCCTTGGTCATCGTGATGCTGTCAATGTTGCGCTCCTTAGTGTCACTCCCTGCGAAGGTAAATCAGAAGTTCTCTTCGCCTTCTATGAAGGCGAAACACCTTGCCTACTGCTGGTCGATACGTCAAATCAGTCAACGCACGATGTAGAAGGACTCGTGCAACTGGGAAGTGAGCTGTCGAGTGGCCAGCATGAGTGGACTGCAAAATTCGTAACATCGTTCCTGCGGCTGCTCGATCAACTTGGCCCGCATCCACTGCACACCGAGCGGATGTTCACAAATCTGGTTGCTTTGTTGCAGAGTTATGGGGTCCATGACTACCTGCTCAAATACGGCGTTGGTGGAGCATTCGTAGCCGCCTGGGTGACACCAGCTGGCGCAAGGTGGCAAGGGGATCACCTTTACCAAATTCACGGAGAAATACCGGTCTTTGAGGATCCTATGTGCGCCACGATGGTCCGCGACGACTTACTCTGCCTAATTAACAACCAGACCAATTCGAACAAATTGGTGGGCTGGGCGCGTCCGAGCCACAGCCCGGAAGAAACAAATGCAAGAGGTGATGCTGCACTTAAGACATGTCTTGCAGCTTGGGACAGTGGAACGTTCGACTACTTCATCTCAATCAATAGTGCCAAGCACATCGTAACCATCGTTGAGATGCGAGGGAACCAACACCACGCACTGGTGTCACTGCATGTATCGCATATTGCCGAGCGACTTGGAATCGTATGGACGATGGAACTCATTGCCCGCGCGAATACCATTGCATTGGACGGTGAGCCCGATTCAGGCCATATGACGGTCAACTTCTTTCCATTCCAAGAACTCAGCACGGAAGAGCAATTCGAGCGAGAGCAGTTTGGATGGGAGGGGTTCGTAGAATGGAATGGTGAACCTGGTGAAAAAGGGATTGCGCAGTGAAATACGAAATGCGGTTGCAGAGTGACCGTGAATGACGAAAGTCGACACTACTGGCGAAATCCAATCAGATAATTAAAGTGATTCAATACAGACTGTCTTCTCAGAAGCACCCACTCGTCAAAGTATGTAGCTTGCCCAGAGCAGTCCACAGTCCATCGCAAAGTTGACAAACCAAAGGCCCCGCAGGCATTCACCTGCGGGGCCTTTGTCTTTCCGCTGTCTAGCGGCGCAACTCAGATGTAGCTGTTCAGCAGGTTCTCAATCCGCTCCTGGCGGCCGGAGACGGGTTGCACGTCCACGTTTTGGTCCAGCACGCGTTGGGCTACGGCGTCCAGGCCGAGCTTGCCGGTCAGCACGTCTTGGCCGAAGCTGCCTTTCCAGCCGGCGTAGCGGTCTTCGGTCACTTGGGCGAATTGGCCGTCGTTGATCATCTTCTCGGCAATCAGCAGGGCGCGGGCGGATACGTCCATGCCGCCGATGTGGCCGTGGAAGATGTCTTCGGGGTCGATGCTCTGGCGGCGCACTTTGGCGTCAAAGTTCAAGCCACCGGTGGTGAAGCCGCCGCCCTTCAAGATCAGGTACATCGCCAGCGCGGTCTCGGGGATGTTGTTGGGGAACTGGTCGGTGTCCCAGCCGCACTGCATGTCGCCGCGGTTCATGTCGATGGAACCGAACAGCCCCAAGTCAATGGCCGTGGCAATTTCGTGCTCAAAGCTGTGGCCCGACAGGGTTGCGTGGTTGGCTTCGATGTTGACCTTGATTTCCTTCTCCAGGCCGTAGCGGCACAGAAAGCCGTAGACGGTGGCGGTGTCAAAGTCGTATTGGTGCTTGGAGGGTTCGCGGGGCTTGGGTTCGAGCAGGATGGTGCCCTTGAAGCCGATCTTGTGTTTGTACTCCACCACCATGTTCAGGAAGCGGCCCATCTGGTCCAGCTCGTGGCCCATGCGTGTGTTGAGCAGGGTCTCGTAACCTTCACGGCCGCCCCACAGCACGTAATTTTCACCACCCAGTTTCAGGGTGGCGTCCATGGCTTCTTTCACCTGCAAGGCGCCCATGGCAAAAACTTCGGGGTTGGGGTTGGTGGCCGCGCCCGACATGAAACGGCGGTGGCTAAACAGGTTGGCCGTGCCCCACAGCAGCTTCATGCCGGTGGCTTGCTGCTTGGCGCCCAGGATGTCGACCATCTCGCGCAGGTGGTTCACGCTCTCGCGTGGGGTGGCGCCTTCGGGGGCCACATCGCGGTCGTGGAAGCAGTAGTAGGGCGCGCCCAGCTTGGCAAAAAACTCAAACGCCACTTCGGCCTTGGCCTTGGCGGCGGCCATGGGGTCGGGCATGGCGTGCCAGGGGCGCTGGAAGGTGTCGCCACCAAACGGGTCCAGCCCGTTCCAGCAGAAGGTGTGCCAGTAGCAGCTGGCAAAGCGCAGGTGCTCTTCCATGCGCTTGCCCAAGACCATGCGGTCTTTGTCATACCACTTGAAGGCCAGCGGGTTGGTGGATTGCGGGCCTTCATAGGCAATGGGCGCCGCGACGGTAGAGAAGTAGGTACTCATGGTGGTCTCCTGGGGTGGTTTAGTTGTCTGGTCGAATTAAATGGGCGGCCCAACACATGGTCAGGCACTGGTTTTAGGTGTTGCGGTACAGGCTGCGGAAGGTCGCGTAGCGCTCCAGCAGCAAGGCTTGTTCGGCGGGGTCGGGGTGGTAGGTGGCGTCTACCTCGGGGCTCAGGCACACGTCGGCAGACGCAGCACCGGTGGCCAGCCAGCCCAGGCGGGCTGCCCCTAGGGCACCGCCCACTGCCGAGCTGCCGTGGGTGACGATTTCCACATCCAGCGCGGTGGCCAGTTGCTGTGCCCAGAAGGTGCTGCGCGCACCGCCGCCCACGAGCGAGAGGCGTTGCACGCTGCTGCCTGCGGCGTTGAGCGCGGCCAGGCCGTCCTTCAGGCCGAAGGTCACGCCTTCAATCACGGCGTAGCCCAGGCGAGCGGCGTCGGTGTCAAAGCTCAGGCCATGAAAGCTGCCGCGCACATTGGCGTCGTTGTGCGGGGTGCGTTCGCCGCCCAAGTAGGGCAAAAACAGGGGGGACGCAGCGCGCTGTGCCGCGCTCAGGGCGCCCGCTTTTTCGGCTACCACACCCGCGTTGGGCGCGCCTAGCAGGTCGGTCACCCACTGCAGGCTGCTGGCGGCAGAGAGCATCACACTCATCTGGTGCCAGCGGCCGGGCACCGCGTGGCAAAACGCGTGGGTAGCGCTGGCCGCATTGGGCTGGTAGCTAGGGGTCACCACAAACAACACGCCGCTGGTGCCCAGCGACAAAAAGCCCTGGCCGCTGTCCACCGCGCCCATGCCCACGGCGCTGGCGGCGTTGTCGCCCGCGCCCCCGGCCACCACGATGCCTACGGGCAGGCCCAGGGTGCGGGCCACATCGGCCTTTAGGGTGCCGCCGGGCGCACTGCCTTCCACCAAGCGGGGCATGTGGCTGCGGTTCAGGCCGGTCAGCGCCAGCAGGGCATCCGACCAGTCGCGCTGTTGCACGTCCAGCCAGAGGGTGCCGCTGGCGTCAGACATGTCGCAGGCGTATTCGCCAGTGAGCATGAGGCGCACATAGTCTTTGGGCAGCAGCACTCTGGCCACCTGCTTGAATATCTCGGGCTCGTGCTTGGCCACCCAGCGCAGCTTGGGCGCGGTAAAGCCGGGCATGGCCAGGCTGCCGGCCAGGTCGGTCAGGCCGGGCAACTCGGCCATCATCTCGGTGCACTCCAGGGCGCAGCGGGTGTCGTTCCACAAAATGGCGGGGCGCAGCACGCGGTCTTGCGCGTCCAGCAGCACCGCGCCGTGCATCTGGCCGGAGAGGCCAATGGCCCGGGCTGCTGCGTATTCGGTGGGGTGCGCGGCACGCAGCTTGCCCAAGGCGCTTTGGGTGGCGACCCACCAGTCGGCGGGGGCTTGCTCGCTGTGGCCGGGGTGGGGGCGCTGCACCGTCAGTGCGGTGCCGGCCGAGCCGATGATGCGGTGGTCGTCCGAGAGCAGAAGTGCTTTGACTTCCGAGGTGCCGATATCAATACCTAAAAACATAGTTAGACCGTAGTGCTCGCTGTCATGGAAAGAGATTCATCCGGGGTTTCCAGCGCCTGGACAAGCGGCGCCTGCAATCGGGTGTGCATCGGGCGCAATTCGTGGTGCAGTACCAAGGCCGCTGCACCCACGGCAGAGGCCAGCAGGCCATAGCGGGCTGCGCGGACTTGCGGGGGCGACATGCCGGCGGCGTCTGCATAGGCTTGCAAGGTGGTTTGCGCGACCTTGACGATGCCGGGGTAGGTGTCACACGAGGGGCCGCCCACCACCAAGGTACTGGGGTTAAAGGTGGTCCACAGGTTTTGCAACACCACGCCCAAATAGCGGCCGCCCTGGGCCGGGTCAGGCAACTTGGCCAGGGTGCGGGCGCCAAAAAAGGTCTCGGCACAGCCTTTGCGCCCACACGAGCACAGCGGCCCGTCGATCAGCAGAGTGCTGTGGCCGATTTCGCCGGCCATGCCCTGTTTGCCGGTGAACAAGCGGTCATTGATCACAATGCCCGCGCCCACACCGGCGCCGCAGGTCACAAAAATCAGGGAGTCGTGGGCGTCGCCATCGGCAAACTCGTATTCGCTGAGCGCGGCCGTGTCGGCCTCGTTTTGCACATGCACCGGCACTTCGGGCACTTTGGCGTGGGCGAGTGCCTGGGTGATCATGGGCAAAAAGTCCACATTGCGCCAACCGAGGTTGGGGGCAAAGCGCAGCATGCCTGTTGCCTCGTCAAACGCGCCGGGCAAGCCCACGCCCACGCCGGTCAGGGCGATGCTGCGCTGCTGGAGTTGGGCATAGGTGCGGGCCACCAGCCGGGCCGTTTGGCGGCACACGTCTTCGGGTTTGGTGCCGATGAGCGCCTCTTCGGCCGCGCACAGCACCTGCCCGGTGAGCGAGACACCCACGACTCGCAAAGCCTCGACCGCGACTTCCACCCCGATCAGTCCGCGCGAGCGGCCATCGATATGCAGGGGTGTGGAGGGGCGGCCCAGGCCTTGGGCGGCGGTGATGTCGGTTTCTGTGACCCAGCCTTCGTCAATGAGCTCGCGCACCAGCAGGCTCACGGTGGATTTGGTGAGCCCGCTGCCGGTGGCCAATTGGGCTCTGGAGTAACCCGGCTGTGCGCGCAACAGCCGCAGCAGCACGCTACGGTTGATACGTTTGACTAGCTGTTGATCGCCGGTGGTTTTCATGATGTCGCGGGTAAATGGCACAGGCCTACAGGGTGTGGGTCTGTGCTTTTCCTTCAGGTTGTTTGCCAGCGATGATCATGCCAAGAACTTCGTCCTCCGCCACGTCTGTCGTGCGATATGTACCTACTAATTTGCCGTTTTTCATGACCGAGAGGCGGTCGCTGAGCCCGAACACGTCGGGCATGTCGTGGGTGATCAAGAAAATACCCACACCTTCGGCCTTGAGCTGGCGCACCAGGTTGCCCACCATCGCGGTTTCTTCGGGGCCCAGGGCAGCGGTGGGCTCGTCCATGATCAGGATCTTGGCGTTGAAGTAAATCGCACGCGAAATCGCCACCACCTGCCGTTGCCCGCCCGAGAGGCGGCGCACGGGCGTGCGCACATTTTTGAAGTTTTTGTTGAGCCGGTGAAACACCTTGCGGGCGTCCGCGTCCATGCGGTGGTCGTCCAGGGTGTTCCAGCGGGTCAGTAGCTCACGGCCCAAAAACAGGTTGGCGACTGCGTCCAGGTTGTCGGCCAGGGCCAGCGTCTGGTAAATCGACTCAATGCCGCAGTGCTGGGCGTCCACCGGGGTGCGGATGTTGGCTTTGTCGCCATTGATCAGCACTTCGCCGCTGTCAATCGGGTAGGCACCGGCCAGCATCTTCATGAGGGTGGATTTGCCTGCGCCGTTGTGACCCAGCAGGGCCACCACTTCGCCGGGGTAAAGGTTGATGCTCACATCCTCTACCGCATGCACGCCACCAAAGGCTTTACGGATGTTGCGCATAGCAACCAAGGGAGTGCGTGGCTCGCTCATACGGTGTCTCCTGTCATGCGGCGATAAATCACATCAAACACCACCGCTGCAATCAGCACCTGCCCGATGATCACGTAGCGCACCCCGATGGATACGTCCAGCAGCAGCATGCCGCTGTCAATACTTTGCATGATGAGTGCGCCCAGTACTGAGCCCACGATTGACCCGCTGCCGCCGGCCAGTGCAGTGCCACCGATCACGGCAGCGGCAATCACATACAGCTCCATGCTGGTACCCAGCGAGTTGGTGCCGGCATTCAGCCGCGCAATCGAGACCATGGCCGCAATCGTGATGAGCACACCCATCAGTGCAAACAGCATCAGCGTGACCTTGCGCACCGGGATACCGACCAGCGCCGCAGCCTCCGGGTTGCCACCCATGGCGAACACATAGCGCCCGAAGCGGGTGCGGTGCACGATGAAAGACAGCACCAGCGCCACACTGGCCCAGATCAACACCGGAATCGGCACACCCTGGGGCGCGTCTTTGCTGGGGATCTGGTAGCGGTTCATGGCGGCCACAAAGCCCACCACGAGGATGACTGGCACCAGCACCATGAGTGCATCCAGCCACAAGGGGTTGTTGGGCACTTCGTAAGAGGCTTTGGCGCGGCGCTTGGCCCACATTTGCAGTACCAGGGCCAACACAATCGCAACAGCCAGCGCCCAGCTGGCGCTCACACCGATAGCGCCATCAAAGCCGCCGCCCAAGCGCTGGAAAAACAAATCGTTCACCGGCTGGGTTTTGCCATCGGCCACCAGAAAGGCGGCGCCGCGAAACGACATCAGCCCGCCCAGCGTGACTACAAACGAGGGCACCCCCAGCTTGGCTGTCAGGGCTCCTTGGTACAGCGACACGGCAATGGCGACCGCCAGCCCGGCCAGCGAGGCCGGCACCCAGTGCCAGCCGCCGGTGTACATGAGGGTGGCAATCAGCACGCCCACAAAACCCATGACCGAGCCCACCGACAGGTCGATATGGCGGGCCACAATCACGAGCACCACCACGGTGGCGACCACGCCAACCACCGCGGTTTGCTGGGCAATGTTGTAAAGGTTCTCGGGGGACATAAACAGTCCGCCGGACAGGATGTTGAACACGATGGCAATCGCTGCCAACACGGTGCCCATCATCACCAGACGCCAATCGATGGACGCCTGTTTCAAGGAATTCATTACGGGGTTCACAACGCTTCTCCGCCAGACATAAAAAAACCGCAGGCTGCTACCAACCCGCGGTTGGGGGGCAAGTCAACTCCGCGCGCCAAGGTAGCGCTACCAGGGCGTCCGCGGAACTGGCTAAGGCAGGCCGCTGGGCGCGCCCCCCTTGAGGGGGGAGCTGCGTAGCGGCTCAGGGGGTGCCTACTATTTACAAGCTGCGGGAGCCTTGGCTGCGTCTACGCCCTTGCACAGGTCGTCCTTCTTGATCCAGCCGGCTTTCACCACTACATCGAGGTTCTTGGCGGTAATCGGCACGGGCTTCAAGAACTGGGCCTGCAGGGCCACTTTCTTCTCGCCACCGCTCCAGGTTTGGGCGGCTGCCACCTTCTGGCCCTTGGCCAACACCACCGCAGCTGCGGCAGCGTCACGGCCCAGGTCGCGGGCGTCTTTCCAGACCGATACGGTCTGGCTGCCCAGAGCCACGCGGTTCAGCGCGGCGTGGTCACCATCCTGGCCGGACACCGGAATGCCCTTAATGCCCTTGGCCGTCAAGGCCGCCACTACACCGCCGGCGGTGCCGTCGTTAGAGGCCACCACGGCGTCGATCTTGCCGCCGGTTTTGGTGATGATTTGCTCCATGTTTTTCTGGGCAACTTCGGGCTTCCAGCCGTCGGTGTATTCCTCGCCCACGATCTTGATATCGCCCTTCTTCACCGCAGCATCAATGATTTCTTGCTGGCCACCGCGCAAGAAGTTGGCGTTGGGGTCGGTCGGCGAGCCCTTGATCATCACGTAGTTGCCCTTGGGCTTGGCTTCCAGAATGGCGCGGGCTTGCATGCGGCCCACTTCCACGTTGTCGAAGGTGATGTAGAACACGCCGGGCGCTTCAATCAGGCGGTCATAGGCCACCACGGGGATCTTTTGCTGGGCCGCTTTGTTGATGGCGGGCAGGATGGCGTCTTTGTCCATCGCCAGAATGATCAGGGCCTTGGCGCCCTTGGCAATCAGACTGTCGATGTCGGCCAATTGCTTCTCGGGGGAGCCACCGGCATCCGCGCTGATGTAGCTAGCACCGTCTTTGGTGAGCTGGGCTTTGATCGCGGCTTCGTCCGTCTTCCAGCGCTCTTCCTGGAAGTTGGACCAGCTCACGCCCACCACTTGGGCAAAAGCACCCGCGGCGCCCAAGCTCAGGGCGAGTGCGGTCAGTGTTGTCTTCAATTTCATCGTTGTCTCCAGTGATTGGGTCTGTCCCAGACCTTTGGTTTTGGAAGGACTCTGCCGAGTCATCGCACCGATTTAAATGCGAAACCGGCATTTAGTAAGAGCGACAAACTAATTGTTTGAGACTTCGTTCTTTCCGCGAATAGGGATAAACCCGACATAGTTTATTGATCGAACTTAATAAGATTGGGTCGACTATTCATACTTCGTAAAGGTTTGCGGCGTGCGACTTTCCCTCCCGTTTTTGCCCGGCTCGAGCCTGGGGCTGGCGCTCTTGTGTGGCGCGGCCGCTTGGGCTCAGGTGCCTGTGTTCGGTATGCTGCCATCCACGCCCCGCTTTCAGGAAGAGACCGACACCGCCGGCCTGCAAAGCCGCTTTGAAGGCGAGGGCGAATACATGGTGGGTGGCGGTGTGGCCACCTTCGATTGCGATGGAGATGGACTGCCCGAGGTGTATGTGACCGCCGGGGTCAACAAAGCCAAGTTTTACCGCAACCGCAGCGCGCGGGGCGGTGCACTCAAGCTGCAAGAAGACCGCTCGGGCTTGGAGCTGACCAATGCCGTGGGTGCCTACCCCCTCGATGTGGATGGCGATGGCCAAACTGACCTGGTGGTGCTGCGCGTGGGCGAGGTGCAGGTCTACAAAGGGCTGGGTCAGTGCAAGTTTGAGCGCGCCAACGAGGCCTGGAGCATTCGCACCGGCAACGGCTGGCACACCGCGTTCAGCGCTACATGGGAGGCGGGGCAACGCTGGCCCACACTGGCATTCGGCACCTACACCGACCGCAGCAAACCCGACTTTCCCTGGGGTAGTTGTACGCCGGGCCTGTTGCTGCGCCCCCGCGAGGGAGGCGGCTATGGGGCGCCGCAGCCACTGCAACCGGGGCACTGCGCCTTGTCGATGTTGTTTTCGGACTGGAACCGCTCAGGCGCCGCCGCGCTGCGGGTGAGCAACGACCGCGAGTACTACAAAGGTGGGGAAGAGCAGCTGTGGCAACTGCCGCCGGGCCAGGCACCCGCGCTGTACACCGTGGCCCAGGGCTGGAAGCCGCTGCAGATCTGGGGCATGGGCATCGCCAGCCACGACCTGACGGGTGATGGCTACCCCGAGGTGTTTTTGACCAGCATGTCTGACAACAAGCTGCAAACCCTGGAGGCCGGCGCGCAACAGCCCCGCTACACCGACATGGCTTACAAGCGCGGCGTCACTGCCCACCGCCCCTATGTGGGCGGCGATGTGCACCCCAGCACTGCGTGGCACGCCCAGTTTGCCGACCTGAACAACGATGGCTTGGCGGACTTGTTCATCGTCAAGGGCAATGTCTCCACCATGCCCGACTTCGCCACCCTGGACCCCAACAACCTGCTGTTGCAAAAGGCCGATGGCAACTTTACTGAGGTGGGTAGCCAAGCGGGTCTTGCCAGCTTCAAGCGGGGCCGCGGCGGCATGGTGGTGGATTTGAATGGCGATGGTTTGCTCGACGTGCTGGTGGTCAACCGCTGGGACAAGGCCCAGGTCTGGCGCCAGTTGCCTGCTGCCACAGCAGGTAGCTCTGCTGTTGCGGGCCACTGGCTGCAGCTGCGCCTGCGCCAAGCTGCAGGCAACCGCGATGCGGTGGGCGCTTGGGTGGAACTGCGCTGGGGCGAGGGCGATGCGGCCCGCGTGATCCGGCAAGAGTTAACGGTGGGCGGTGGCCATGCCAGCGGCCACCTCGGGTGGATGCATTTCGGTGTGGGTGATGCCACCCGCGTGCAGGTCCGGGTGCAGTGGCCGCACGGCGCATGGAGCGAGTGGGCCAGTGCAGACACGAATGCCTTTTACCAATTCAGCGAGGCGGGCTTGCGCCCGGCAGGACAGCCATGAAAACCCTCTGGATTCGCTGGGTAGCTGCCGTCTGCATCGCGTGGGCTGCGGTGCCGCTGGCAGCACAGGGCCAGGTACAAGGGCAGGCACAAGTGACGTCGCCTGCACCGGTGCAGCAACCGGCAGCGAGCTACAGCGCACAAGTGGCAACCGAATGGTTCAGCCTTGCATTGCAGTTAACGCAGCAGACACCGGGTTTCAGCCCGCCGGTGGCGTCGCGGGCTTTGGCCTATTTGGGCTTGACCCTGTACGAGTCGGTGGTGCCCGGTATGCCGCAGCACCGCAGCCTAGCGGGGCAGCTCAACGAGCTGCAATCGCTGCCATGGGCACAGCCGGACGAGGTCTTGCACTGGCCTACCGTGGCCAATGCGGCGCTGGCCACCATGACGCGCATGATGTTTCCCAACGCGAGTGCTGAAAACAAAGCCCGGATCGACCTGCTGGAGCGCAGCCTGCCGCTCAAGCTGGCGCGGGACTTTGACCCGTCCCGCGTGACCCCCGAGATCACCAACCGCTCGGAGACTTTCGGCAAGCTCATGGCCATGGCAATCATGACCTGGGCGCGCACCGATGGCGGGCACGAGGCCTGGGGCCCCTTGCGCCGCCATCAGCTCAACTATGTGCCGCCCAGCGGCGAAGGCACCTGGAGTGCCACACCACCTGCATTTGCTCCGCCCCTGTTGCCGTGGTGGGGCGATGTGCGGCCGTTTGCACTGCCCAGCGCCACCACCTGCCCGGCGCCGCCGATTCCGGCCTACTCCGAGGTGCCGGGCTCGGCGTTTTACAAGGAGGCGGAAGAGGTTTACCGCATCAGCAACCAGGCCACCCAGGCGCAGCGCCAGGTGGCCCTGTACTGGGCGGACGACCCGCTCAAAACCCCCACCCCCGCAGGCCACTGGGCCTTCATTGCGGGCGACCTGCTGCAGCAGCGCCAAGGCAACCTGGCACTGGCTGCGCAGACTTATGTGCAGCTGAACCTAGCGATGGCAGATGCCTTCATTGCGGGGTGGAAAACCAAATACACCGTGAACCTGCTGCGGCCGGTGACCTATGTGCAGCTGGTGCTGGACAGCAACTGGGTGCCGGGCTTGATGCACACGCCGCCCTTCCCCGAATATCCATCGGGCCACTCGGTGCAGTCCAGCGCTGCAGCGGCGGTGCTGGACAAGGTGTTTGGTGCGGGCCAGCCCTTCACCGACAACACCCACAACGACAGGGGCTGGGGCCCGCGCACCTTCGCCAGCTTCCAGGCGGCTGCCAACGAGGCAGCCCTGTCCCGCCTGTATGCAGGTATCCATTTCCGAAGCGGCATCGAAGGTGGCAAAGTGCAGGGTCGCTGCGTGGCGCAGCAGGTGCTGGCGCTGAAGCTACTGCGGTAGCGCTTACGCCTCGCCTAAGCCTCGCCGACGCCGATCGGCGCGGGCGCTCGCATCACGATTCGGGTGAACAGCCGGTCGTACACCGGATCGCGCCGGCCCTTGGTGGCCAGCGGGTCGCGGTTAGCCTCGAAGGCTGCGTCCAGCTCGGCCCAGTCCTGGTTGGAGAGGGCGGTCTGGGCCACTGGCAGGATGGCGGTTTCTTCCAGCTGCATGTGGGCTAGGTAAGACTGCACATAGCGGCGCACTGCGGTGTCAAAGGCGGCGCGCCGGCTCTCGCCAATCAGCTCCCAGCCCAGGAGCAGGTGCTGCAGGTCGCGCACCGCCGTTTCGCTTTGGGCGTGGTCGGCCTCGAGTTGGATGATGGCGTCCATCACCTGCGGTGCGACCCTTGCCACCCGGGGAAACAGCAGGTTGGACTCCTTGGGGTGGTGCAGTTTTTCAGGGAACTCATCGATATAAAACAGCATGGCGCGCACGACATCAAAAAACGACTCGGCCTCGTCGCCGGGGCCACGGTCCAGCATCATGGTGAGTGACTGCAGCATGGCCTTGAGCGCGGCATGCTCGTCCCTGATGATTTGCAGGCTGCTTTGTTTCACGGGTGTCTCCTCGGGTCTTTTGCCAGAGCTTCCCATGCCGGCGCGCCATAGGGGTTGATGCAAGTCAACAGAGGCTGCCATGGCTGCCGTGAATCTCTTGCTTGGGTACCATCAAGGGGCACGCTACTCCACGAATTCTTGTCATGACTCCACGCGCTCTTGTTTCTTCCCCCTGGTTTCGCCGTTTGGCGTGGGGGCTCGGTGCTTTGCTGGCCCTGTGGGCGTTGGCCTGGGCAGCGGTTCCGGCACTGGCCAAAAGCCAGGCCCAAAGCCGCTTGGGCGAGCTGCTGGGCCGGCAGGTCACTGTCGGGAGCATTGCGTTTTCACCCTGGTCGCTGGAGCTCACGGTGCGCGATCTTGCGGTGGCCACCGCGGACGGCAAGGGCGTGCAGTTCTCGCTGGACCGGGTGTATGTGGATGCAGAGGCGCAGTCCCTGTTCCGGCTGGCGCCGGTGATTGATGCAGTCACGGTAGATGCGCCCAAAGTGCAGCTCACCCACTTGGGCGACGGCCGCTACGACATTGACGACATCCTCGAGCGACTGAACAAGCCCGACGACACCCCCGCCGGCCCCACTCCCAAATTTGCGGTCTACAACCTCACCCTGAGCCAGGGCAGTGTGGATTACGCCGACCGCGCCGGTGGCGCAGAGCGCCAGCACACCCTGCGGGACTTGCAGATCAGCCTACCGTTTTTGAGCAGCTTCGACTCCAAGCGCGATGTGCTGGTCGCGCCCCGCCTGGCCTTTGTGCTCAATGGCAGCCGCTTTGACTCCGAAGCCGAAGGCACGCCGTTTGCCCAAAGCCGCAAGGGCGATGCCGCACTCACCATCCGCCAGCTGGACTTGGCGCCTTATTTGCCCTACCTGCCCGCCAACTTGCCGGTCAAACCCCAAAGCGCAGTGGTGGATGCCGACATCCAACTGGGCTTTGTGCAGAGCCCGCAAACGGCGGTGACCTTGTCGGGCAGGGTCACTGTGAGCCGCTTGGCGGTGCAAGACACCAAGGGCAAACCACTCTTTTCTGCCGACAGCTTGCAGGTGGGGTTGGCCGATGTGCGCCCGCTGGAGCGCAGCGTGAAGCTCTCGGGCATCACGCTCAACGCGCCAGTGCTGAATGTGGTGCGCGCGGCCGATGGCAGCTTGAACCTGCTGCCACCCGGCCCCGCCAAACCAAGTGCTCCTAAAAAGATAGCTGCTCGCGCAGACCCTGCGAGCGCTAGTGCCCCAAAAGATGCTGAAAAGCCAGCGCCCACCCCCTGGGCGCTCCAGCTGGATACGCTGGCCCTGAAAGATGCATCGATAGATTGGACCGACCAGGTCACTGCCCCCGCTACCCGCTTGGGGCTGCGGGACTTCCAGGCCACGGTCTCCAAGCTGCAGTGGCCCATGAAAGAAGCCGCTACCCTGGATTTGAAGGCCCGCTTGCAAAGCCTGGCTGCGGGCGCCAAGGCACCCGTGGCCCAACTCAGCCTGCAAGGCGAGGGCACGGTCGATGCGGGCAAGGCCGAGGCCAGCGTGTCGGACTTCGGGCTGGGGCTGGTGTCGGGTTATGTGTCGCCCTATTTGGTGCCAACCTTGCGCGGGCAGGCGGATACCCGGGTGAACCTTGCTTGGGACGGCGAGCGCCAGACGGCCATCGTGCAAAAGCTGGCCCTGCGCGATGTGGCGTTGGTGGGCGACAAGCCGGCTGCGGAACCCCGCGTGAATGGCAACAACAACGGCCCCAGCTCAGGCGATATGCCGCAGTTCAAGTTGTTGGAGGTGAGCGATGTGCGGGTGGACACCCAAGCCCGCAGCGCGACGGTGGGCAAAGTACTGTTGCAAAAGCCCAGCACCGGCGTGCGCCGCGACGCAGAAGGCCGCTGGATGTTTGAAAGCTGGCTCAAACCCACCGAAGCTGCTGCACCGGTAGCAGATGCCACTGCCAACAAACCTGCAGCCCCGAAGGCCGCAGACACCAAAACCGTGGTGGCCAAGTCACCGGCCCCATGGAAGCTGAGTCTGGGCGAATTCAAGCTCGAAGAGGGCCACGTGGTGTTCTCGGACCGCCTGCCCGCGCGCCCGGTGCGCCTGGAGCTCAGTAGCTTGCAAGTGCAAGCTAAAAACATCCAGCCCGACGGCAAAAAGCCCATGCCGCTGCAAGTGGCCGCCAAGCTCAAATCCGGCCAGGCCGATGCAGGTAGCCTGCGCTACACCGGCAATGTGATGTGGGACCCGGTAGTCGCCCAGGGTGAGGTAGACATTGCCGATCTGCCGGCCCATGCGCTGCTTGGCTATGCCGGCCTCGGCCTGAACCTAGACGTGCTGCGCGCCGACACCAGCTTCAAGGGCCAGGTGCGCTTTGCTGCGCTTGCCAACGGACCGCAAGTGAGCGTGAAAGGCGACGCCGCGCTGGAAGACTTCAGGGCCAACACGACCGGCAAAGGCGCAGAGAGCCTGGGCGAAGAACTGCTGAGCTGGAAAGCACTGAATGTGCCCGGCATCGACTTCAATATGGCCCCCGGCACTGCCACCCAGGTGCAGGTGCGTGAGGCGGCACTGTCTGACTTTTATGCCCGCCTGATCGTGAACCCGCAGGGCCGTTTGAACCTGCAAGACCTGGGGCAGAGCGCACCGCCTGCGGCCGAAGGCGCCAAGCCGGCAACAACAAGTACAGCTACGGCAACATCAGCAGCGGCCAGTGCCGCAGCACCTGCAGCAGTGGCGTCTGCCACCCGCACTGCATCTGCGAGCCCTGCCGCCATCATCCAGATGGGACCCATCAGCATGGTCAATGGCCGGGTGCTGTTCTCCGACCGCTTCATTCAGCCCAACTACACCGCCAACCTCACTGACCTGACCGGCAAGCTCAGCCGGTTCTCCAACCAGCCCGCCGGTGGCGTGGTGCAATTGGCCGACCTCGAGCTGCGCGGCCGCGCAGAGGGCACGGCCTCTCTGGAGATATTGGGCAAGCTCAACCCGCTGGCAAAGCCACTGGCGTTGGATGTGAAAGGTCTGGTGCGCGACCTCGAGCTCTCACCCCTGTCGCCCTACGCGGTCAAATACGCCGGCTACGGCATCGAGCGCGGCAAGCTGAGTGTGGATGTGCACTACACCGTGCAGCCCGATGGGCAGCTCACCGCTGCCAACAAACTGGTGCTCAACCAGCTGTCTTTCGGCGACAAGGTGGACGGTGCGCCCACCAGCCTGCCGGTCAAACTGGCAGTGGCGCTGCTGGCTGACCGCAATGGCGTGATCAACCTCGACCTGCCGATCAGCGGCTCGCTCAACGACCCGCAGTTCCGTGTGGGACCTGTGATTTGGCAGGTGATTACCAACCTGGTGACCAAAGCCATTACCGCGCCTTTCAGCTTGCTGGCCAATGCCCTCGGGGGCGGCGGTGGCGCAGAGCTCAGCAGTGTGGTGTTTGCCCCGGGGAGTGCAGGCCTGAGCGATGCGGCCCGTGCTGGCTTGGACAAGGTGGCGCAGGCCCTGCAAGACCGGCCGGCCCTCAAGCTCACGGTGGTGGGGTCCGCCAACCTGGAAGCCGAGCGCGATGCGGCCAAGCGTGAAAAGCTCAAGGCGTTGCTGCTGGCCGAAAAGCGGCGCACCACCAGTGCGCAGGGCAAAGATGCCGCTACGGTCACCAGCTACAGCACCGAAGAAATGCCGGTGCTGCTGCGCGCGGTGTACCGCCGCTCCGACATCACCAAGCCCCGCAACCTGGTGGGCCTGACCAAAGACATCGCAGTGGCCGACATGGAGTCCCTGTTGCTGGCCAACCTGAGCGCCAATGAAGACGACATCCGCAACCTCGCATTGCAGCGCGCAGTGGTGGTGAAAGAGTATCTGGCGGGCAAGAAGTTGGCTGCCGAGCGCCTGTTTTTGGGCGCGGTGAAAACCGGTGGCGCAGCGGCCGACGCCAAGCCGCAAGCCGAGTTGGAAATCGGGGGCTAAGCCGCCCGCATGAAAAAAGCCCCGGCAGCCGAAACTGCCGGGGCTTTTTTGCAAGTGCCTGAGAAGGGCTTACTTGGGCATGATCACGGAGTCGATCACGTGGATCACGCCGTTGTCGGCCACGATGTCGGTTTTGATTACGTTGGCGGCATCCACCTTCACACCACCCATGGTGCTGACGGTGATGTCGCTGCCTTGCACGGTCTTGACCTTGCCGGCCTTCACATCTGCAGCCATCACTTTGCCGGGGACCACGTGGTAGGTCAGCACCGCGGTGAGCTTGGCTTTGTCCTTGAGCAGGGCTTCGAGGTCGGCCTTGGGGACCTTGGCGAATGCTTCGTCAGTCGGTGCGAAAACGGTGAACGGGCCCTTGCCCTTGAGTGTGTCGACCAGGCCGGCGGCGCCGAGCGCGGTAGCCAGGGTCTTGAAGTTGCCCGCGCCAACGGCGGTGTCCACGATGTCTTTAGCTTGTGCAGAAACGGCGACACCCAGTGCCAGAACGGAAGCGATCAGCAATTTTTTCATCGGAATCTCCAAAGGGTTGAATTCGGTAGTCCACACCGGAAAATACCGGCGCGAACGAAATATATCCGATTTAGTATCCCTTTGAATTGTGCGGTAATTAAATGAACTGATCGGTAACTTTTTTGATTCCGTTGGTTTTTCAATCGACCATGACCGGCCGCACCTGGCAGGTCAGCCGTGTCTAGCGCTCTTCGATCTTGCCGTCTGCGTGCTTGGCAAAGCGGCCTTTGTCGCGCGGGTGCACGGGGTCATTGGCGCCCCAAGGCCAGCCGCCGAATTCGGTGCGACGGTAGTCGGCGAACGCCTGGTGGATTTCAGCCTGGGTGTTCATTACAAACGGACCGTATTGAGCCACCGGCTCACCGATGGGGCGGGCTTGCAGCACCAGCAATTCAGACTCCGCATCGCCATTCACCAAGGTGCAGTCGTGGTCGGCTTGCACCACCATCACCGACTTCACCGGCACGTCTTCGCCTGCCACTTGCAGGGCGCCACCTTTGAAGAAATACAGCACGCGGCGGGTGTCCGCACTCTCGGCTGCTGGCAGCGTCCACTGCGCGCCGGGACTGAGTTGGATGGTGTAGATGCCGAGGTCACTGCCGGGCTCGCTGGCCCACGAATCCGGGGGTGGTGGCAAGCCCTGCTTGTCACCCAGCTTGCCGGCGATGCACACCACTTCGGTGGTTTTGCCCTGCGCGTCGGTAGCCGTGATGCGGGGAATGTCTTCGTGCCAGAACATGGTGAAGTGCGGCTCGGCCATTTTGTTTTTGGCCGGCAGGTTCACCCAGATTTGGAACAGCTCGGTGGGGTTTGGCGCGTCGGTGTGCAGAAGCGGAAACATCTCGCAGTGCACGATGCCTTTGCCGGCCGTGAGCCACTGCACATCACCGCCGCCAAAGCGGGCGGTAGCGCCCAGCGAGTCCGAGTGGTCGATGCGGCCGTTGCGCACGATGGTGACGGTCTCAAACCCCCGGTGCGGGTGTGAGGGAAAGCCCGGCACGGTGTCGCCGTGGTACATGCTCCAGCCGTCTTTGCCGGCAAAGTCCTGGCCGATATTGCGGCCGGCCAGCAGGGCAGGGTCCGGCGCCATCTGCGCGTTGCCCGCGGGGTAGGCGTCGTTGTGGTGCACACAAAACAAAAACGGGTCCACGGTTTGCCAGGGGAAACCGAGGGGGGCAATGGAGAGCAGTGTTTTCATGGGCTCCATTGTCTTAGCTGTTTCAAGGCCTTGCTGGCGGCCACTAAGATCGCCCCATGTTGTTTTCTTCGTTATGGTCCCGGTGGGCAGTTGTGCTCGTGGGCGCGGCGGCGGTGCTGGCGCTGGATGATGTTGCCCGTCCGGCAGGGCCGCAGCCCGCCCAAGCCGTGGTGCCCGCAGTGTCGGTGCAGGGCAAGCCGGTACAGGCCGCCAGCCTCCAGCGGGTTGCCATGGGCGATGTCCCGATGCCGCCCGGAACCGCAGCCGCCCATGCGAGCAGCTTGTTGCCGATGCCGGCCAGCAGCCCTGCGGCATTGAGTCTGTTTTGGTTCTCGGGTGAGCGCGAAAGCGGCCCGCTGGTGCAAATTGCGGCCACCCAATGGGATCGGGCGTCTGGCCGTTGGTTAGAGCCGCGCTTTGTGGTGAACCGCCACACCATGGGCGATCTGCTGGGCCACGGCATCCGCCGCTTGGGCAACCCGGTGGCGTGGGCCGATGCGAATGGCCGTATCCATTTGTTTGTGGTGGCGACCGGGTGGGGCGGCTGGGCGGCCAGTCGGGTGCTGCACTTGCGCCAGAGCGGCGCCTCCACGGCCTTGCAGGATTTGGCGTTTGAACCTGTGCGAGTGCTGCCCTTGTCTTGGCTTTGGAACACCAGTTTTCTGGTGCGCAATGCGGTAGTGCCGCTACAGGATGGTGGCACCGTGCTGCCGGTGCATTTTGAGTTGGGTTTGAAGTACCCCGCCGCAGTGCGCCTCGACGACACCGGTGAGTTTGCCGGCTTGGTTCGCATGTCCAGCCTGGCCTATCAGTTGCAACCCAGTGTGGTCGTGCGCAGCCCCACCGATTGGGTCGCCCTGATGCGCGATGAACGGCACAACGGCAAGATCACCGCTGTACGCACTTCCGATGGCGGTGCCCACTGGCAGGACCTGCCCGATTTGCCTTTGGGCAACCCAGATTCTGCGGTGGCTACCTTCGGTTTCGGGCCGGACCAGATTCTGATGGCCCACAACCCGACGCCTGAAGGCCGGACCCGCCTCGACTTGAGTCGCAGCCGGGACGGGCTGGAGTGGACCTTGCAGCAAACCCTGCGCACAGGTGGCGGCGATGCCGAGTTTTCTTACCCCGCGATGGCGTGGGCGGACGATGCGCTGTGGTTGGCCTACACGGTAGACCGGGCCACCTTGTCTTGGCAGCGCTTTACTCCCGGGGGTACACCATGAGCGCGCCCGCTTTGCCCGCCTTGGCGGTGATGCAGTGCTGGCTGCATATCGGCTGGGCCTTGGTGCTGGCTGGTGGCGCTGCGGGGCTGTTGGCCCGCCTGCCGGTACCCCGGTGGGTTCGCTTAAGTGTGCCTGCGGCACTGGGTTTGTGGGCCTTGTGGCCCGGTGAACTGTCGGCCGCCTATGGGCTGGGGCTGGCGTTTCAGGCCCCTAGTGGCGTGCTGGCTTTGCTGAGCGCGTGGTGGGGGTGGACCGCACTGCGCAAGGCGCCGGCAGAAGATGTTGCTGCCCATGGCGCGCGCGCTTACCGTGGGGAAACCGGGCTCGTGCTGGCCGGCATTGTGGCGGGCTGGGTCTTGTTACTGGATACGTTTGCGCAGCTACCTTGGTCGGTGTATCCGCTGGGGTTTGGGCCGGCTGCACTGGCAGTGGTGCTGGCCATGGCTTTGGCTCCCTTGTTGCAAGCGGGTGCGATGCGCCGCGGCACGGCCTGGCTGGTTCCGGCAGCGCTGCTGTTGTTTGCGGTGTTCCGCCTCCCGAGCGGCAATCTGTGGGACGCGGTGCTCGACCCGTGGCTCTGGCTTGTTTTGCACATCGTGGCAGTGCGTGGGTGGGTGCGCCGCAAGGGCGCGTGAAGCCTTAGAAGTATTAGGGTTAACCCTACTGTTGAACGCCACAGTAGGCGTTGCAGGGTGTGCGCCGTATCGTTGCGCCCTTTCGCGAATCATGGCGCGCACCGCGTGTCCATGGATTTGCGCTTGGCTTTTTTACGCACATTCCACACTCCACCATGTCTCTATCCACCGGGCGTACTCCGCTCTACAAGTCTCTTTACGTCCAAGTTTTGGCCGCCGTGATTTTCGGGGTGCTGCTCGGGCATTTCTTTCCGCAAACCGGCGCAGAGATGAAGCCTTTGGGCGACGCGTTTATCAAGTTGATCAAGATGATCATCGCCCCGATCATTTTCTGTACCGTGGTGGTCGGCATTGCCGGCATGGAGGACATGAAAAAGGTCGGCAAGACCGGCGGCTTGGCGCTGCTGTACTTTGAGATCGTGTCCACACTAGCCTTGGTCATCGGTTTGGTGGTGGTGAACTTGTTGCAGCCGGGTGCCGGCATGCATGTGGATGCTGCTGCCTTGGACACCAAGAGCATTGCGGCCTACACCGCGCCCGGCAAGATGCAGGGCACGGTCGACTTCCTACTCAATGTGATTCCCAGCTCGGTGATTGATGCTTTCGCCAAGGGGGAGATCCTGCAGGTGCTGTTGTTCTCGGTGTTGTTTGGCTTTGCGCTGCACAAGTTCGGCGGTCGCGGCACCATGGTGTTTGACATGATCGAAAAGACATCGCATGTGTTGTTCGACATCGTGGGCATCATCATGAAGGTCGCTCCCATCGGCGCATTCGGCGCGATGGCCTTCACCATTGGCAAATACGGTGTGGATTCGCTGTTCTCGCTGGGCAAGTTGATGGGCGCGTTTTACGTGACCTGCCTGATTTTTGTGTTCGGCGTGCTGGGCTTGATCAGCCGCTTGCATGGCTTCAGCATTGTGAAGTTTGTGCGCTACATCAAGGAAGAGTTGCTGATTGTGTTGGGCACTTCGTCCTCGGAGTCGGTGCTGCCCCGCATGATGGAAAAGCTGGAGAACCTGGGCGCCCGCAAGTCGGTGGTTGGCTTGGTTATTCCCACCGGCTACTCTTTTAACCTGGACGGCACGTCCATCTACCTGACCATGGCGGCCGTGTTTATCGCCCAGGCGACCGACACCCCCATGGACCTGACCCAGCAGCTCACTTTGCTGGCGGTGTTGTTGCTTACCTCCAAGGGTGCAGCCGGTATCACCGGTAGCGGCTTCATCGTGTTGGCAGCGACTTTGTCTGCCGTGGGCCATGTGCCGGTAGCCGGCTTGGCGCTGATTCTTGGTATTGACCGCTTCATGTCGGAAGCCCGCGCCCTGACCAATCTGGTGGGCAACGGTGTGGCGACGCTGGTGGTGGCCAAGTGGACGGGTGACCTGGATATGCAGCGCCTGACGGAAGGCCTGAACAACCCCACGACCATCGAAGCCCAAGAGCCTGAAGTGCTGTTGGACCAGAAGGTGGCCACCATGGCAGTGAGTGCAGACGCGCGCTGAGTGCGAGGCGACCTGAAAGAGAAAGGGCCTGCGGGCCCTTTTTTTATAGCGGTTTGCGGCCGTTGATCAGGTTCACCAAAATCATGATCACGGCAATGACCAGAAGGACGTGGATAAAGCCCCCCATCGTGTAGGCACTGACCAGCCCTAGGAGCCACAAAACAATAAGCACAAGTGCGATGGTGTAGAGCATGGGTAACTTTCAAAAGGGCGTGCGCTAGTGCACGGCATTTCAGTGTGCGTGCACCCGAGCTGCTTGGCTGTGTGGCAGGGCACACAAGCGCTGGCACAGTGCAGGCATTCGCTATCGGGAACTCTGGCCACGCGCATCGACTCCACCTTTTGTCTTTTCACTCGCTCCCCTTATGCACCGCAGATCCGCACTGGCAACACTCGCCGCCCTCTCCACTACTTTTCGCAGCAGCCTGGCCGGCGCTTCCACACAGCCTTTGTTGCAGGCTCTAAAACCCTCGCCCCGCATGCCGGTGCTGTTTGTCGGGCATGGCAGCCCGATGAATGCGATTGAGGACAACGCCTGGCGCCGCAGCTGGCAGGCCATGGGCAAAGAGCTGTTGGCGCGTCAGGCAAAGCCGCAATTGATCGTGTGCATCTCGGCCCATTGGTTGACGCAGGGTTGGCAGGTCACCGCTATGGCACAGCCGCCAACGATTCATGATTTCGGTGGCTTTCCGCAGGCGCTCCATGATGTGCAGTACCCGGCGCCCGGAGCACCGGCGGTGGCCCGCAGTCTCGCGCAGGAGATCAAGGTGCCGTCCGGCGACAAGCTGGCTTTGGACACCAGCCAATGGGGGTTAGACCACGGCACCTGGTCGGTACTCAAGCCCATGTTCCCTAAAGCAGACATTCCGGTGTTGCAGCTGAGCATGGACTACAGCCGCCCGCCGGCCGAACACTTTGCGCTGGGGCGCCAGCTACATGCGCTGCGCAGTCGCGGCGTATTGGTAGTGGGCAGCGGCAACATCGTGCACAACCTGCGGGCCACCCGCAACGGCGCAGGGCCGAACGAGACCTATGACTGGGGCCGCGAGTTCGACACCGTGGTGCAGGACCAGATCAAAAAAGGCCAGCTCGACCAGCTGCCCAAGTTCCAGTCGCTAGGCGCGGTGGCGCAACAGGCCCACCCCTCGCACGAGCACTACCTGCCCTTGCTGGTAGCTGCCGGCGCGGTGCGGCCGGACGAGATGCCGCGCTTTTTCAACACCGGCTTTCAGTCTGCATCGATCTCCATGCGGTCGGTGCTCTGGGGCTAATCTTCAATTTGCTCCTGTTTTGATAGCTGCTTGCGCATATCTCATGAGCGCCAGGCACTGATTTGATGCATAAGCCCAGTGAGGGGCTGCGGAATCGCCACACTTGTAGGTGCGGCGTGCGCCCTCCTATACTGGTCGAATGAACGAGTTAGTACATTCCAATAAAGAGACAGACAAACCCACCCGACGCAAAGCGGCCACAGCCGGTAGCGCCAAGGCTGCGCCCACGCGCACCAACGACCCGGCCCGCACCATGGCCGGCATCCTGGAGGTGGCGACCAAAGAGTTTGCCGACAAGGGCTTGAGCGGTGCTCGCATCGACGCGATTGCCGAGGCCACCCACACCAGCAAGCGGATGATTTACTACTACTACGGCAGCAAAGAGGGCTTGTATCTTGCGGTGCTGGAGGAGTCGTACCGCCGCATGCGGCAGATCGAAGGCGACTTGCACCTGGACGATCTGGAGCCCGAAGCAGCCTTGCGCCGGTTGGTGGAGTTCACCTTCGACCGGCATGCGGACAACGAAGATTTCATCCGCTTGGTGATGAACGAGAACATCCAGCAGGGCACTTTTTTGGCCCAGAGCACCTCGATCCAGCAGCTCAACGTGCCGGCGATTGAGTCGATACGCCGGCTTTACCAACGGGGGGTGGAGCAAGGCGTGTTCCGCGAGGGGCTGGATCCGGTGGACATTCACGCGTCCATCTCGGCGCTGACTTTCTTCAACGTGTCCAACCGCCACACCTTCGGGCTGATCTTCAAGGACAAGGCGCGCTCTGCCCAATCGGCCGACCGGCGCGCCAGCATCACCGACATGGTGGTGCGCTTTGTGCGCAAGTAATTCCTTTCCGGCATAACAGCTTTCCCGGTTATGCCCGGGTGCTTTAGGGAAAACCCGCAATATTAAAAACTAACTAGTTCGTACATTATTGGAAGTGAGACTTTCCGGAGATCTGTGTGCTCAAAAAATTTATCGATGGCTATTGCCGCTTGCTCGGGTATGTCATCGCCGCCGCTCTTGCGCTGATGGTGGTGCTGGTGTTCGGCAACGTGTTCATGCGTTATGCCTTCAACTCGGGGCTGACCGTGTCGGAAGAGTTGTCCCGCTGGTTGTTTGTGTGGGTCACCTTCTTGGGCGCTGTGATCGCTTTGCGCGACAACGCCCATTTGGGTACCGACATGCTGGTCGGCAAGTTCGGCCCTAAGGGCAAGCGCTTTGCCATGGGCGTGTCTTTGCTTTTGATGATCTGGTGCCTGTGGCTAATCTTCAAAGGCACTTATGACCAATTCCTGGTCAACAAGGACTCCGACAGCCCGGTGATGGAGGTCTCCATGGGCTGGTTTTATGCCGGTGGCATGGTGTTCTCGGCCCTGAGTTTTCCGATCCTGGCGCTGGACCTGTTCCGCCTGGTGACCGGCCAAATTGCCGACAAGGACCTGATGCTGATTCAGGAATCCGAAGAAGCCCCCCACTAAGCCCCGGAGCCCATTGTCATGACGATCATTATTTTTCTGGGTTCCTTGATGGCAGCAATGGCCATTGGTGTGCCCATCGCGTTTTCTCTGCTCTTGTGCGGTGCCGCCCTGATGTGGCACCTCAACATGTTCGATGCGCAAATCCTCGCGCAAAACCTGCTCGAAGGGTCCAACAGCTTTCCGTTGCTGGCGGTGCCTTTCTTCATGCTGGCCGGTGAAATCATGAACGCAGGCGGCTTGTCCCGTCGCATCGTGAACTTTGCGATGGCGCTGGTCGGCCACGTCAAAGGGGGTTTGGGCTATGTGACGATCGTGGCCGCGGTGATCATGGCCTCGCTTTCAGGCTCCGCCGTGGCGGATGCCGCGGCCTTGACCGCCTTGCTGCTGCCCATGATGGTCGCTGCGGGGCACGACAAAGGTCGCTCTGCGGGCCTAATTGCATCGGCCGGCATCATCGCGCCGGTCATTCCGCCGAGCATCGGTTTCGTGATCTTCGGCGTAGCCGCCAATGTGTCCATTTCCAAGCTGTTCATGGCGGGCGTGTTTCCGGGTTTGATGCTGGCACTCTCGTTGGTGGTGACCTGGTGGTGGCTGGCTCGCAAAGAGCACATCACCCCGCCACCCCGCAAGACCATGGCCGAAGTGCTGGATGCCATGCGCTTGGCCACCTGGGCGCTGGTGCTGCCCTTCATCATTGTGTTCGGGCTCAAGTTCGGCGTGTTCACGCCCACCGAGGCTGCGGTTGTGGCTGCGGTGTACTCCTTGTTCATCTCGACGGTGATCTACCGCGAGCTGACCTTCGCCAAGTTGGTTCCGCTGTTTATCTCTGCCGCCAAAACCAGCGCGGTGGTGATGTTCCTGGTGGCTGCTGCGATGGTCTCGGCCTGGCTGATTACCGTGGCGAACCTGCCGGCCCAGGTGGTGGAGTTGCTCCAGCCGCTGCTGGACAGCCCGCGCCTCCTGATGTTCGCGATCATGGTGCTCGTCATTGTGGTGGGAACTGCCCTGGACATGACGCCCACCATCCTGCTGCTGACACCGGTTTTGATGCCTGTCATCAAGGCCGCAGGCATTGACCCGGTGTACTTCGGTGTGCTGTTCATCATCAACAACGCGATCGGTCTGATCACACCGCCGGTAGGCACGGTGCTCAATGCCGTGGCCGGTGTGGGCAAGGTCCGGATGGATGAGGTCACCAAGGGCGTGGTGCCTTTCATGATTGCCCAGTTCGCCATCATGTTCTTGATGGTCTTGTTCCCGCAACTCGTGATGGTGCCGGCCCGCTGGTTCTATTGATGCGATTCCAAGCCTGTGCGTGATGGGTACGCCACGCACAGGATTCTTATTCACCGCGTACGCCTGCTTTTTACATTTCTAACTGTCCAGGAGACAACTCATGAAGCGACTGTTTATCAAATCCGTCTTGGCAACCGTGGCACTGGCCGCTTGTGGGCTGGCATCGGCCCAGGACATCAAAGAGCGCACCATCAAATTCGGCCTGAACAGCCCTGAAGGTCACCCCGCCGTGGCTGGTATGCGCAAGTTCGCATCCGCGGTCGAAGCCAAGTCCGGTGGCAAGATCAAGGTGCAGTTGTTCTTGAACGGATCTTTGGGTAGCGACCAAGCCACCTTGTCCGCACTCAAGGGCGGCACCGTGGAAATGGCCGTGATGAACTCCGGCATTCTGGCCAGCGAAGTGAAAGCGCTGGAAATTTTTGACTTCCCCTTCCTGTTTGCCAATGAGAAAGAAGCGGACGCGATTGTGGACGGTCCCATCGGCCAGAAAATGCACGCCGCCTTGGCGGACCGTGGCATCGTCGGCCTGTCGTACTGGGAGCTGGGTTTCCGCAACATCACCACCGGTAAAAAAGTCATCACCAAGGTGGACGACATCGCCGGCCTGAAGCTGCGCGTGATCCCTAACGCCATCAACGTGGACTGGGTGAAGGCTTTGGGCGCGAACCCCACACCCCTGCCATTCCCTGAGGTGTACGCTGCTCTGGAGCAGGGCGCGATTGACGGCCAGGAAAATCCGATCGCCGTGATCGCGGCCAACAAGTTCTGGGAAGTGCAAAAGAACGTGGCCCTAACCAACCACCAGTACAACCCCCAGTCCGTGATCTTCAGCAAAAAGGTGTGGGACACCATGTCTGCTGCTGAAAAGAAAATCATCGACGAGTCCGCCGATGAAGCGGTGAAAGCCCAGCGTGAAGCCAACCGCGCCGCCTTGAACAACAACCTCGAGTTGCTCAAGAAAAACGGCATGAACGTGACGACTCTGCCAGCCGCAGAAATCGCCAAGCTGCGTGAGAAGATGAAGCCCGTGATCGACAAGCACAGCGCTGCCTTGGGCACCGTCGTGGCTGATGTGCAGGCCGAGTTGGCCAAGATGCGCAAGTAATCACGCCGTGCGGAGCGGCCTGCAAGGGCTGCTCCGCGTTTGATTCCATCTTCTCTAAAGGTTTGTATGAAAGTCCTGATGCTCCACGGCATTAACCACAACATGTTCGGCAAGCGCGATCCGGTGCAGTACGGCACCATCACGCTCGATGAAATCAACGCCGACCTGACGGCCTTGGGCCGCGAACTGGGTGTGGAGGTGGAGACCTTTCAAACCAACCATGAAGGCGCCATGTGCGAGCGCATTCACCAGGGTTTCATCGACGGTGTGGACGCAGTCCTCATCAACGCCGGCGCCTGGACGCACTACAGCTATGGCATCCGCGACGCGCTGGCCATCCTGACCTGCCCCATCGTCGAGTTGCACATGTCCAATATTCACGCCCGTGAGGAGTTCCGGCACAAGTCTGTGTTCGCGGAAATCGTCAAGGGCCAGATCGCAGGCTTCGGCGCGGACAGCTACCTGCTGGCCCTGCGCGCCGGGGTGTCTGCGGCGAAAGCTGCGAAAAAATGATCATCAACGGCAATACAGAGCTCATTGTTCACCTCGGTTACCCGACCCACGCCTTCAAGGCGCCCATGATCTACAACCCCTGGTTTGAAAAAGCCGGGGTCAATGCGGTGGTGGTGCCCATGGGCTCCAAGCCCGAAGACTTCCCCGGCTTTTTGCGCAGCGTGTTCAAGCTCTCCAATATCCGGGGCGCCTTGATCACCATGCCGCACAAGGTGACCACCACCACGCTGGTGGACGAGCTCTCGCCCACGGCTCAGATTGCTGGTGCCTGCAACGCGGTGCGCCTGGGGCCGCAAGGCCAGTTACAGGGCGACATGTTCGATGGCGCCGGCTTCGTGCGCGGGGTGCTGCGCAAAGGGCTGGTGCTCAAGGGCGCACGCGCCCTGGTCGTGGGGAGCGGTGGCGTGGGCTGTGCGATTGCCGCATCGCTGGCGGCCGAAGGCCTGTCGGCACTGGCGCTGTTTGATGTGAATGCAGAGGCCGCCGAAGGGCTGGCAGCGCGCCTGCGCCAGCACTATCCGCAAATCGAGGTCACTACCGGATCCACCGATCCGGAGGGTTTTGACCTGGTGGTGAACGCTACGCCGCTGGGTATGAACGAGGGTGACCCGATGCCTCTGGATGTGTCGCGCCTGTCAGCCAGCACCTTTGTGGGCGAAGTGGTCATGAAAACCGAGACCACCGCATTTCTGGCGGCAGCCATTGCACGTGGCTGCCAAGTGCAGGTGGGCTCGGACATGTTGTTTGAGCAGATTCCGGCGTATCTCGAATACTTTGGCCTGCCCAGCACCCATGCCGATGAGCTCCGCGCATTGGCTACTTTGCAGTACCAGTAAGCCTGCAAGCAGGCCTTGTTCCGGGGCCCTTACTGGGCGTTTACCGGGTGGCTGTGAGCAGCCACTCGCGGCGGAACAGCCAGTCCTGCACCTGCCATAGGTTGTTTAACGTCACCTCGCCGTCCTTGTGCCGGCTTTTCACGTGCCAGCGCTGGGCCGGCAGGGTGCAATCGGGCAGGCATGAGGGCGGCTCGTTCAAGTCCTCTTGAAGCCAGATTACGGCATCAAATTCATTCAGCAAGCGCGCCAGCCGTTCCTTGGGTGGCATCTCGGGGTAGAGCGCGCCGGTGTTGCGGCCTTCCGCGTCATAGGGCGTGATGCGCGCGCCATGTAACTGGAAGTGGTAGCGCTCGTATTGCCCGGTGAACCCGTTGGGCACGGCGACCCGCTGGCCCTTCATCTGCGCTTCGATGGCCGGGCTGTAGCCCGCTTCATCTTTGGAGATAGGCTGCACCATGAGGGTGAAGCAGCCATACACCGCCAGCACGGTCACCAGGCTGGCATTGCCCGCCCATGATTTTCGATAAAAACCGGCAATAGCCGCCATAATGCCTGCGCCTGCAGCTATCAAAGTGATAGCGACTTCGCCGTTCGATGCCATCGACAAGTTACCCATCACCCAACTGATGCGACCGAGCATCACCAATGCCGGGACTGTGATCAGCAGGGTGAGCCAGAACCACAGACGGGGCAGCCGGTCCCACACCAATGCCATGGCAATCGCCACCGCCGGCATGGCAGGAATCACATAGCGCTCCGAACGCTGGTTGGGTACGGTGAACACCACCAGCCACACTACGATCCAGGCCAGCAAGACCCAGGGCGCTGGGCTCAGGTTCGAGAGGCGGCGCAGCTGCCCTGTATGGCGCAGGGCCAGCAGGCAAAAACCCAGCACCGGCAGCGCCAACAAGCCGCCGTTTGACGGGTAGGCCAGCAGCTGCGTCCACATCGGGTAAGGGCCCGACAGCGCGGCCTGCCAGTAGCCCATGCTGCTGGACATCTTGCCCGCGTTTTCTGCCACCACGAACTCCTGCCAGACGCTGGCGGGGTCCGGGTCCAGCACAAACCACAGCGCAAAAATGCCCAGGCCCAGCGCAGCGCTCCAGCCGCACCCCAGCGTGGTGCGCACCGCGGTGCGCCAGCTCCAAGGCGTGCTCAGCAGCACCGCGCACCACAAGGCGGCAGCGGCCGGTGCCACCAAGGCAAAAGACTTGTAGGCCGCGCCCAGGCCCATGGCGATACCGAACAAGGTGTATGCCAAGGGGCCGGGCGTGGTGTCCGCACGGTGCATGCTACCGGTGGCGCTGGCTCGCAGGCGCAGCCACAGTACCCACCACATGGGCAAGGCAAGCCAGAAGGTCTCGGGCGCAGAGGTGAGGTACACCCGTCCGTAGCGGAAGGTGGAAAAAAACAGCAAGTACAAGGCAGCGGCCAAACAAGCGGTGCGCAGCCGGTTCGACGCTTCACTCATCCGGTAGGCAAAAAACGCCAGCAGGGCAGTGGTGGCAAAGGTGTAGGCAATGCTGGGCAGGCGCAATGCGAACAAGCTCCAGGTCTCGCCCCAGCCACCGGCCACCATGGCCTGCCAGATCAGCAGGGGCGGCTTGGTGTTGCGGGTGCCCACCAGCTCGGACTGCAGCGGCAGCCAGTGGCCACTCTCGGCCGTCATGCGAGCGATATGGATGTAGACCATTTCGTCGCCGTTGGTGGGGGCGTAGCTGCCGCCCAATCCCAAGAGATATAAAGCGCTTGCTATAAAAACAAGAGCTAACCACGCAATATCGGCGGCGGCAATTTGCTTATTTGGCATAAAAAGAGCGGCGGGGTTGTAGGCCTGTGGATTCCGTGGGCACCCGAGCGGTCGTGCGCCGTGCCATGGCCTTGGCGCAGCGGATGGCCGTCAGTCGCGGTGACGCTTGAACGTCCACCGGTCGTTGGCCAGAAAGTTGCTGACACTGGCCGCCACAATGGCAATGATGTTGGCCAGCCGGTAGTCCATGCTGCCGGACAGCAGCAAGGTCAATACATATTGCATGCCACTGCCGAAAGCCGACGCGGTGACGTACTGTCCGAACTCCATGCCCAGCAAGCGCAGGCTGACGGGTTGCACTTCGCCGGCTTCCAGCGTTTTTACCCGGTCGGACCAGGTCCATAGCCGGTTCCAGGTGAAGTTGTTCAGGGTTGCCAGAGCAATCGCCAGCACCAATGAAAAGTAGGGCTTGTTGTAGCCGGATTCGATCTCGTTGAACAAAAACTCATGACCGAAATGCAGCACCGCCAGGTTCACCACGGTGCCGCTCGCACCCACAATGCCGAACTTGATGTACCGGTAGCGCTCCAGCAGCCCGAGGGCCCACAGCACGGTGCGTTGCAGCCCGTTCATGCAGCAGGGCTCTCGACAGCGGTGCCCAGGTACTGCAGGGCTTGCGCCAGCACCGGGTCGGGTGCAATCCGCTTGAGGCACTGGTTGTCGCCATCACAGAAGGTGAGGCGGTGGTTGTAGGCCGTCAAACACGGCGAGCAGGCAATGCCGCTCTCGAGAATGATGGTTTTTTTGCCCAAGGGGCCGTACAGCTTGCCGGTTTCGGGGCCGAAAAACACCATGGTCTGGATGGGGGTGACCGTCGCAAAGTGGCTGGGGCCACCGTCGTTGGTGATCAGCAGGCGGCTGGCATGCATCAGCATCAGCAGCTCTCGGATGCTTTTGGTGTAGCCGGTCAGGTCAATACAGGCCTCGCTGCCGACCTGGGTTTTGAGGTCACGCGCCAGCACAGCGTCGTCTTTCAAACCAATCAGGCCCACGGCGTATCCGGCATTGCACAAGCCCTGAACCACCCGGGCGTAATGGCTGGCAGGCCAAGCCCGCTCCGGCAGGATGCCGCCGCCCGCGTAGACCAGCACCAAGGCGCGGTTTGCGGTCACGGGGTGATCTACTTCCACCTTCTGGCGGTAGCTGCGCAGTTCATCGGCGCTGAACGGAACCGACAGCTCGGGTTCGGACGGAATCTCACGGATGGCACCTGCGCGGTTGCGGGGCATGGCCTCCGGCGACTGCAGTGCATCCACCAGCGACAAAAACTGTTTGCTGATGTGCTGGTAAGGGTTGTAGGGAATGCTGTGGTTGATGAAGCTTCCGCGATACAGGCCCTCTTGGGTGTGCGGCGTGAAGCCCACCCGCACGGGGGCGCCGGTGCTGAACGACAGCAGGGCGCTCACCCGGGAAAACAGCTCGCAATCGATCACTGCGTCCAGCCCGATGCGACGCATCTGCAGGCTGACTTTCAAGATGTCGCTGATCAGCGATGCGCCCGAACTGTCGTCCAGAGTGTGCATGTGGGCCACATCCGTCAATGACAGCAGCTTGGAGACTTCCTGGTTCTTTTTGAGTTGCAGGATGTGGATCGCAGCCCCGGGGTATTGGCGGCGCAATGCCGCAAACATCGGACCTGCGAGCACGATGCTGCCCATCTCGGAGAGCAAGATCACCAGGATGTTTTTCGGTGCGGCCGGCATGCGCGCCGGTGCACCGAACATGCCGGTCAACTTGACCCATCCTGACACCGCGCCGCACAGGAGCTGGCCTGCCCAGCGGTCAATGAAGCGTTGTGTCTGGATATTCATGGGTGCGGGGGATCGGGTTTACTTCAGGCCAGCGGCTGCGCGCAAAGCGGCGGCTTTGTCGGTGCGTTCCCAGGTGAATTCGGGCTCTTCGCGGCCGAAGTGGCCGTACGCCGCCGTCTTCTCGTAGATAGGGCGCAGCAGGTCCAGCATCTGGATGATGCCCTTGGGACGCAGGTCAAAGTGTTCGTTCACCAGGGCAGCGATCTGCTCATCCGGGATCACTCCGGTACCTTCGGTGTACACGGTCACGTTCATCGGCTTGGCCACACCAATCGCATAGGCCACCTGGATCTGGCACTGCTTGGCCAGGCCGGCTTTCACAATGTTTTTTGCCACATAGCGGGCTGCATAAGCTGCAGAGCGGTCCACCTTGGACGGGTCTTTGCCGGAGAACGCGCCACCACCGTGGGGACAGGCGCCACCGTAGGTGTCCACAATGATTTTGCGACCGGTCAGGCCGCAATCACCTTGGGGGCCGCCGATCACAAAACGGCCGGTGGGGTTGATCAGGTAGCGGGTGTTCTGCAGCCACTCTTTGGGCAACACCGGCTTGATGATTTCTTCAATGATGGCTTCGGTGAACGAGGCCTTCATCTTGTGCTGGGTCTCAGACTGGTCAGGGCTGTGCTGGGTAGACAGCACCACGGTGTCGATGCTGTGGGGCTTGCCGTCCACATAGCGCATGGTCACTTGGCTCTTGGCGTCGGGGCGCAGGAAGGGCAGGCGGCCGTCTTTGCGCAGCTGGGCTTGACGCTCCACCAGGCGGTGCGCGTAGTAGATGGGTGCGGGCATCAGCTCGGGCGTTTCATCACAGGCGTAACCGAACATCAAGCCTTGGTCGCCGGCACCGATGTTGAGGTGGTCGTCAGAGGCGTGGTCCACGCCTTGGGCAATGTCGTTGGACTGCTTGTCGTAGGCCACCAATACAGCGCAACCCTTGTAGTCGATGCCGTACTCGGTGTTGTCGTAACCGATGCGCTTGATGGTGTCGCGCGCGACCTGGATGTAGTCCACATGCGCGTTGGTGGTGATTTCACCGGCCAAAACTACCAGACCGGTGTTGGTCAGCGTCTCAGCAGCTACGCGGGAGCGGGGGTCTTGTTTGAAAATTGCATCCAGAATCGCATCGGAAATCTGGTCGGCGACCTTGTCGGGGTGGCCTTCTGATACGGACTCAGAGGTAAAGAGGAAGTCGTTCGCCATAAAGTTTCTCCAAAATAAACATCAAGACGCGTTGCTTGAGCTTTGGGGCTTTCAGCGAACGCTTTAGCAGATCCGCCGGAATCGGCGAGGCACAATGGCTCCTTTTTGATCAGTTGCCCCTGTGAAGTCACCCTGCAAGTAGTTCTATAACTCGGTGACGTCGCGGATTTTAGCCCACCATGGCCTTTGTATTTCGATTCCTTTCCCGACAGTCGCTGGGTCTGTTACACCGCATCGGCTGGCTGTGCGGCTGGTTGGTGTATGGCTTGTCGCCGACCTATCGCCGTCGTTTGCAGGCGAACGCGCGTCTCGCCGGTGTGAAGCCGGAGGGTGTGCGCGCCGCGATCGCAGCAGCCGGGCAGATGGTGTCGGAGTTACCCCGTCTCTGGATTGGCCCGGAGGTGCCTGTGCAATGGGATGGCGCTGAACTAATTGACTCGGCCTTGGAGTCTCATCAAGGCGTCATTTTTTTGACGCCGCATTTGGGGAGTTTCGAAGTCACCGCCCGGGCCTATGCTCAGCGCTTCGGTGTTGCCCAAGCTCCCATGACGGTGCTGTACCGGCCTGCGCGTCAGGTCTGGTTGCGAAGCATCATCGAAGCGAGCCGCCGGCGCTCGGGCTTGGTCACGGCCCCTGCCAATCTTGCGGGGGTGAAGCAGTTGATCAAAGCTTTGCGGTCTGGCCAAGCCGTGGGCTTGCTGCCCGATCAGGTGCCGCCCGAGGGGCAGGGCGCCTGGGTTTCATTTTTCGGTAAATCGGCTTACACCATGACTTTGGCGGCACGCCTAGCCCAGCAGACCGGTGCCCGAGTGGTGCTGGCTTGGGGCGAACGGTTGGCCGGCGGTAAGGGCTTTCGGGTGTGTGTCAGGCCGTTTGACGAAGCGCTTTCTGCAGATGTAGTGCAGGCCACTTTACAAATCAACCGCGCCATGGAGCGTGTCATCCACGAGCTGCCCGGTCAGTATTTGTGGGGCTATGCACGCTATAAACAACCGCGTCAGCCCGAAGGGGCCCCGGAACAAAAAGGTTGACAGGATGAGTCGTTGGATTTTGCGCGTGATGGAGTGGCTGGGTCGCCTTCCCCTGCCTTGGCTACGGGCGCTCGGCGCGGGGCTGGGAGTCGCCCTATTTTTGCTGGTAGGGTCCCGCCGCCGAGTGGTGCTGACCAACCTGCGGATCTGCTTCCCGAGCCACACGCCTTGGCAGCGTGGGCGATTGGCCGTGGCAACTTTTGTGGCGTTCGCGCAGGCGTGGCTCGATCGCGGCTGGCTTTGGCATGCCTCTGACGATGTGATACGGACGCGATTGCAATTGACGGGTGCGCTCCATGAGCTGGCCGGTAATGCGCCGACGATTTTGTTCGCGCCCCATTTCGTCGGGTTGGATGCCGGTTGGACCGCATTGACGCAGCAAGTCGACCGGTCTTTCACGACGATTTACACCGATCAGGCGAATAAAGTGGCTGACGATTGGATTCTGGCCGGGCGCAAACGCCTCGGTGGCCGATTGTTCGGGCGGATAGAGGGCGTCAAACCCATCATTGCTGGATTGAAAGCGGGGGAGCCGTTGTACCTGTTGCCGGATATGAACTTTGGTCCGGAAGAGTCTGTATACGTTCCGTTTTACGGGCGTCCTGCGGCTACGGTGCCTTCACTCTCACGGTTCGCGCGCCTGTCCCGCGCGAAGGTGGTCCCGATTGTTTGCAAGTTGGTGCCTTCCGGCTATGAAATCGAGGTATTGCCCGCTTGGACAGACTACCCCAGCACCGATCTACAGGCCGATACTGCCCGGATGAACCAGATGCTGGAGACTTACATCAATCGCATGCCGGCCCAATACTATTGGGTACACAAGCGTTTCAAGGACCAGCCCGAGGGCTGGCATCCGCCTTATTGATCGGCAGGGGCTGTCTCGGCGGTCGCAGCGGGAGCTGGCAGATCGGGGTGTGCCCAGTCCCATAAAAGGGTGGCAACGTCTTCAATCCCGGTGCGTTTGGTCGCCGAAAAGAGACGAACCTCGCCACCGCCCGCCTGTAGTTTGGTGATGGAAAGCACTTTGGCGCCCTCGCTGCGAGTGAGCTTGTCCGCTTTGGTCAGAATTACCAGGAATTTCAGGCCTTCCGCGACACGGGGGCGGATGACGTCCAGCAAGATTTCGTCGAGCTCTGTCATGCCGTGACGCGGATCACACATCAGCACGATGGCTTTCAGGTTTTTGCGGGTAACCAAATAATTGGCCATGACTTGCTGCCAGCGGATTTTGTCCTGCTTGGGCACCGCCGCGTAGCCGTATCCGGGCAAGTCTGTGAGAACCGCATCAGTGACCCCTTGTTTGCCCAGTGAAAACAGGTTGATGTGCTGGGTGCGGCCGGGTTTCTTGGAGGCGAAGGCCAGCTGTTTCTGCTGCGTCAGTGTGTTGATGCAGGTTGATTTGCCGGCGTTGGAGCGGCCAACGAAGGCGATTTCGGGTACATCCAATTCAGGAAGAAAGTGCAATTGCGGCGCGGTAGTCAGGAACCGCGCAGTGTGCAACCAGCCCAGCGCAACCGCGGCGGCGCTTTTTTCCGGTGGGATTGTTGGCTTGGGGGTTGGCGTTGTCGCCTTTGGGTTTTGTGTGTTGGTCATTGAAATTGAAGGTAAACCCAGACACGCATTGTAGAATGGCCCAGTTCCGGCTACCAGACACAACATTCCTATGAAGTTGATCGCTCAATTGATTATTGCGGCCTCCGTGGCCGTACTCGCCGTTTCTTCCCATGCGGAAGAGCCGAAAAAAGAGTCAGCCAAAGCTGCAAAGCCGGATCTGGCCAAGGGTGAGGCTGCCTTCGGTGCAGTTTGTGCTGCCTGCCACGGTGCAGACGGTAACTCTGCGATCGCGGGTAATCCCAAGCTTGCCCAGCAGCATCCTGAATACTTGGTGAAGCAGCTCCAAGAATTCAAGTCGGACAAGAGAAATAACGCCGTCATGAAAGGCTTTGCTGCAGGCCTGAGCGATGACGACATGAAAAACATCTCCTTCTGGTTGGCCACCAAGGCTGCAAAGCCCGGCTTTGCGAAGGACAAGGATCTGGTGAGCTTGGGTGAGCGGATTTATCGCGGTGGTATCGCTGATCGCCAAGTTCCAGCGTGTGCTGGCTGCCACAGCCCAAATGGCGCAGGTATTCCTTCTCAATACCCACGCTTGAGTGGCCAGCACGCCGACTATTCAGTGGCGCAGCTGGTTGCCTTCCGTGATGGTGTTCGCAAAAACAGCCTGCAAATGACACAAGTGGCTGCCAAGCTGAATGACCGCGAAATCAAGGCGGTATCGGACTACATCGCTGGACTGCGCTGATTAGTCAGCTTTCGGAGGTTCAGGGGAACCAAAGAGAGCATTGACACCCCAACAGGCGGGACCATCCTCTAGATGGCCCGCTTTTTTTTCGATTGTTTTTCATGACCGTTTCCACCCAAGGTATTGAGATAAAGGCTGGCTCCCGTGCATGGCGCACAAGCGTCGAGCTTTTGTCGTCCATGCGCTTCGCCATTTCTTTGCTGACGGTGATTTGTATTGCCTCAGTGATCGGTACGGTGCTGAAACAGCACGAGCCTTTAGGGAATTACATCAACCAGTTCGGCCCATTTTGGGCTGAGGTGTTCCAGCGTGCCAGTCTGTTCAATGTGTACAGCGCCTGGTGGTTTCTGTTGATCTTGGCGTTTCTGGTGGTCAGCACTTCTTTGTGCGTGGCCAGAAACACGCCCAAAATTTTGGTCGACCTGCGCTCCTACAAGGAAAACATTCGCGAGCAAAGTTTGCGCGCCTTCGGGCACAAGGCGCAGGCTGAGCTCGCAGAGTCGCCCGAGGCAGCAGCGCGACGACTGGGCGGATTGCTAACGGGCGGCGGCTGGAAGGTCAAGCTGCAGTCCCGCGAAACTACGCGGGGCACTGGTTGGATGCTGGCTGCCAAAACAGGTGCCAGCAATAAGCTGGGCTACATCGCTGCGCACAGCGCCATCGTGCTGGTGTGCTTGGGAGGGTTGCTGGATGGTGATTTGGTGGTGCGCGCCCAAATGCTGTTTGCCGATAAAACCCCCTTCAAGGGCGGCGGAATGATTGCCGATGTGCCCGCTCAGCACCGGCTTAGTGAACGCAATCCGACATTCCGCGGCAACGTGATGGTGTCCGAAGGCACCCAGTCCAGCACCGCGATTTTGAATCAGTCGGATGGCATTCTTTTGCAGGAGCTGCCGTTTGCCATTGAGCTCAAGAAGTTTATTGTGGAGTACTACTCCACGGGCATGCCCAAGCTTTTTGCCAGTGATATCGTGATTCACGACAAAGCCACGGGAGAGCAGACTCCGGCCCGGGTGGAAGTGAATCACCCTGCCAGTTTCAAAGGGATTGAAATTTATCAATCCAGTTTTGATGATGGTGGCTCGACACTCAAGTTCAAAGGGGAGTCACTGCGCACCGCTGCGAAATCATTCGACGTGGACGGCGTAGTGGGCGGTAGCAGCGTTATTCAGGGCGACTCGTCGTCTGGTGCAGAGGCATTGACCGTTGAATTCACCGGTTTACGTGTCATCAATGTGGAGAACTTGACTGCCGATGCGGTTGGCAAGACTGATGTGCGCGGGGTGGATTTGCGCACTTCCATCAATGCCCAACTCGGAGCTGCCAATAAGTTGAAGGATGGCAAGACACTGCGCAACATCGGACCGAGCTACAGCTACAAACTCCGCGATAAGGCTGGCCAAGCCAGAGAGTTCAACAACTACATGTTGCCGGTAGATCTGGGTGATGGGCAGTCGGTGTTTTTGTTGGGCATGCGGGAAAGTCCTGCTGAGTCTTTCCGTTATTTGAGAGTGCCTGCTGACGCAGAGGGCAGTCTGGATGGGTTTTTGCGGGTGAGTCGTGCACTCGCGGACCCCGCGATGCGCCAGGAGGCCGTGCGGCGTTACGCCAGCAAAGCGGTAGATAAGCAGCGAGATGATTTGATGGGGCAGTTGGCCGGGTCTGCGACTCGCGCTTTGACACTGTTTGCTGGTGCGAGTGGATCTGTGGCGGGTCTGCAAGCGATTTCCGACTTCATCGAGTCCAACGTGCCCGAAGCTGAGCGCAATAAAGCGGGTGAAGTGCTGGTTCGTATTTTGAATGGCGTTCTTTACGAGCTGGTGCAGATGACCCGTGAGGCCGCGAAGCTGAAGCCATTGCCAGCGGATGCAGAGACTCAACAATTCATGACGCAGTCGGTCTTGGCGTTGAGTGATTTGCCGCTTTATCCCGCCCCGTTTTTGCTGAATTTGACGGACTTCACGCAAGTGCAGGCTAGCGTTTTCCAGGTGGCTCGTGCTCCCGGAAAAACCGTGGTGTACCTCGGTTGTGCCTTGCTGATTCTGGGGATTTTCGCCATGTTGTATGTTCGAGAGCGTCGCTTGTGGATTTGGCTGGAGCCGTTGGATGGCAGAACAGATACATCTGCGGCAACGATGGCTCTCTCTACCAACCGGAAAACGATGGACGGCGACAAAGAGTTCGAACATTTGAAGCGTCGACTGCTAGCCCTTGAGGAACAAGAAAAATGAGTGCTCTACCTGCCGAATCCGCGGTGATATCTGCCAAAAACATCACCCTGGAGCTGAATGACAGCTATTTCCGCCGGACTTGGTGGGAATGGGTTTTTGCCGCTCTCGTGATAGCGGGTGGCGTTTTTGCCTTTGCGCGTTATCACTCCGCGATGGATGTCTATGAAAAAGGCATCCTCTTGGGAGCAGTACCTGCCGCGATCTGGTTGGGCTGGCTGTGGGCGCCTTTGCAGCGTCTGATGCTGCTGGTGGCGGTGTTGTCGCTAACGGGCATTGCGGCGTACCAAGGCGATCTGGTCCGTGCTGAAACAGTGTTCGGGCTCAAGTATTTCTTATCCAGCCAGTCCGCGATTTTGTGGATGAGCATGCTGTTCTTTATGGCGACTGCTTTCTATTGGGTGGCTGTTTTCGCCAAGGGCCGTGCCGACGGCTTAGAACTTATAGCCTCGCGTTTGGTGTGGGTGGCCGTCACCATGGCGCTGACCGGAACGATGGTGCGCTGGTTTGAAAGCTACCTGCTGGGCGCAGATGTCGGGCATATCCCGGTCAGCAATCTGTATGAAGTGTTCATCATGTTTTGTTGGATGACGGCGCTTTTCTACCTGTATTTTGAAGCGCAATACAAGACCAGATCGTTGGGTGCTTTTGTCATGCTGATCGTGAGCGCCGCAGTGGGTTTCTTGCTCTGGTACACCGTTGCACGGCAGGCGCAGGAAATTCAACCTTTAGTGCCGGCACTCAAAAGCTGGTGGATGAAGCTCCATGTACCCGCCAACTTCATCGGCTATGGCACTTTTGCTTTGGCCGCGATGGTGGCCTTTGCCTATTTGATTAAGCAGCAGGCTACGGAGACCAAGTGGTACCGTTTGGCGCCTCTCTGGTTGCTGGGTATTGTGTTGTGCTTCGAGCCGATTGTGTTTCGCAAGTCGTCCGCCTCTGGCCTTAACGATTATTGGGCTGTCTATTTCGGCGTTTCGGCCTTGATCGTGGCTGGGATCCTTTTGGGGCGCCGCGCCATTGCTGAGAAGCTGCCCTCTTTCGAAGTTCTGGATGATGTGATGTACAAGTCCATCGCGGTGGGGTTCGCATTTTTTACGATCGCGACAGTGTTGGGCGCGCTATGGGCTGCCGAAGCGTGGGGTGGTTATTGGAGCTGGGATCCTAAGGAGACCTGGGCTTTGATCGTCTGGCTCAACTATGCAGCTTGGCTGCACATGCGTCTGATGAAAGGCCTGCGCGGCACGGTCGCCGCATGGTGGGCTTTGGCAGGTTTGGCGATCACCACTTTTGCCTTTATCGGCGTGAATATGTTTTTGAGCGGACTCCATAGCTACGGAACCCTGTAAGAAAACCCAAGCTCGACCGACCAAATCGGAAACAAGGAACAAACTTATGCACTATCACTCCAAGTCCAGCGGTTTCCAGCATCCGGCGTCGAGCGAGATAACGCCGCAAGTGGTGTATCAAAACCGACGCAAGCTATTGCAAACCGTCGCGACGGGAGTGGTTGGTGCTGGCTTGGCAACCTGGGCTTCCAGGAATGCCATGGCGCAAGGTTCCGGCTGGGGCAGTCGCCCCGGCAAGTTGGCCGCCTTGACCACCAAAGCCACGTCTGTCGATGGTGCCGTTACTGCGGAAAAAGTAACGCCCTACAAAGACGCCAGCACGTACAACAATTTTTACGAGTTCGGGACCGATAAAGCGGACCCGGCAGTGAACGCCCACACGCTCAAAACTACGCCGTGGACAGTGGAAGTCGAAGGGCTCATCAAAAAGCCGGGCAAATACGCGCTGGAAGACTTGCTGAAATTGAGTCCACTGGAAGAGCGCGTGTACAGGCTCCGCTGTGTGGAGGGGTGGTCGATGGTGATCCCCTGGGTGGGCTATTCGTTGTCGGAGCTCATCAAGCGAGTCGAGCCTCAGGGGAGTGCCAAGTATGTCGAATTCATAACCTTGGCAGACCCGAAGACGATGCCGTATGTTGGATCACGCGTCTTGGATTGGCCCTACGTGGAGGGCCTCCGGTTGGACGAGGCTCAGCATCCCTTGACCTTGTTAACTTTTGGCATGTATGGCGAGATTTTGCCTAACCAAAGCGGTGCGCCTGTGAGACTGGTTGTTCCATGGAAATATGGATTCAAGAGTGGCAAGAGCATTGTGAAAATCCGCTTTACTGAAAAGCCACCGGCCACAGCATGGAACAAAGCCGCCGCGAACGAGTACGGGTTTTATTCAAATGTGAATCCGAATGTGGACCATCCTCGCTGGAGTCAGGCTACGGAGCGCCGTATTGGTGAAGATGGCTTGTTTGCCAAGAAGCGCAAGACACTGATGTTCAACGGTTATGAGGCACAAGTGGGCCAGCTCTACGCAGGGATGGATTTGAAGAAGTTTTTCTAACTGTCCAGCCGATTCTTATGAACAAGTGGCTGCTGCATCGACTTGCCAAGCCGTGCCTGTTGATTGTGTTGTGTCTTCCGCTAATTCATCTGGTGTTCTCTGCCTTTGCGGATCGCTTGGGTGCTAATCCAGCGGAGGCCCTGATACGGTCAACTGGCGATTGGACTTTGCGCTTGCTGTGCTTGACATTGGTCATCAGCCCTTTGCGTGAGGTCAGCAAGTGGTCTGGCTTGGCACGGTTCCGCCGCATGGTAGGGGTGTCCACCTTTTTTTACGGATTGCTGCATCTGCTCTCATACAGCTGGCTCGATATGGGCTTGGATGTGCCGGACATAGCCGCGGACCTTGTGAAGCGCCCCTTCATTCTGGTGGGTTTTACGGCCATGTTGCTACTTAGCGCGCTGGCGGCCACCTCCTTCAACGCCGTGATCAAGGCTATGGGGGCCAGGCGATGGCAAATGCTCCACCGTTCTGTGTACGCGATTGCCGTGCTCGCTATCTTGCATTTCTTCTGGATGCGCGCAGGAAAAAACGATTTCACCGAGGTTGGCGTTTACGCCGCCATCCTCGGAATTCTGTTGGGCTGGAGAGTCCGCAGGTATCTGCGGAAATAAGCCCTACAGAAGCTTTTCGCCTCGAATCTGATCAGCAAACTCATCGCGCTGGCGAATGAGGTGGCTGTTTGTGCCGTCTACCAAGATCTCTGCCGCTTTAGGGCGGGAGTTGTAATTGCTCGACATGCTCATGCAGTAGGCGCCAGCAGACAATACGGCTAACCGATCGCCCGCTTTGACCGCCAGTGCGCGGTCGTGTCCAATCCAGTCACCGCTCTCGCAAACTGGGCCAACAACATCAAAAACTTCAGTCGATGGTTGAATTGATGAATACTGCAGAGGGACGATTGTGTGAAAGGCTTGGTACATGGCCGGCCGGGGAAGGTCGTTCATCGCAGCGTCAACGATGCAGAAATTTTTCTGTTCACCTGGCTTCATGTACAAAACCTCGGTCACGCAGACTCCTGCGTTACCGACCAATGAGCGCCCAGGCTCAATCATGAGCTGGCGCTGACCGAATCCTCGCGCATCCAGCTTGACCAGCAATTTGTGCCACAGAGCGTCTGCAGCGGGTGGGGTGTCACCGTTGTAGTTGATGCCCAAACCACCGCCAAAGTCGATGTGATGAATAGGTATGCCCGCTGCTTCGATGGACTCGACCAAATCTAACATCCGGTCCATGGCGTCAAGGTACGGCGTCTCTTCGGTGATTTGAGATCCAATGTGGCAGTCTATGCCCACGACTTTCAATCCCGGCAAAGCTGCTGCACGTTGATAGGTCATGAGCGTGCGCTCGTGTGCGATGCCGAATTTATTGCCTTTGAGTCCGGTCGAAATGTAAGGGTGGGTTTTGGGGTCTACATTCGGATTCACTCGGATGCTGATGGGCGCCTCCAAGTTCAAACCGAGGGCGACTTCATTCAGGACATCGATTTCTGCCTCGCTTTCAACGTTGAAGCAGCCGATTCCGGCCTTAAGCGCTACGGCCATTTCTGTACGAGTTTTCCCGACACCAGAAAAAATGACTTTGTCCGCTTGCGCGCCTGCCGCAAGCACTCGTGCGAGCTCGCCGCCAGAGACGATGTCAAAACCACATCCGGCTTTGGCAAAAAGTTGCAGGATGGCTAGCGAGGAGTTTGCTTTCATAGCGTAGCAAATGCGTGCATTACGGCCCGCAAAACCACGCTGATAAGCGGCCAGTGCGTCCAGCATGGAGGCTTTGGAATAGACAAACAAAGGTGTTCCATGGAGCGAAGCCAATTTGCCTAAGTCGCATCCTTCAACCTGCAGTTGGTCTTGATGGTAATGAACGTGGGGGTGTCCGGGGAGTTGGGGTGCGCTCATGGGGTAGAAGTGTTGGGGCTGGTAGCAGCAGCAGGGGCGGCGGGAGGAGCTTTGACACCTGCAGGTGGTACCGGGCGCTTCGGCAAATACAGCGCTCCAGTCTGGCCACAAGCGGTGAGTAACACGCAAAGGCAAAGCGGGCTTAGGGTGCTGACTAGAATTCGGGTTCTATTGAACATGCGTAAATTGTAATGACCGACCCTGAATTCATGAGCCTTGCCGAATCTTTGTTGACGTCCATCGAACTCGCTTGTGACCGGATCAATGATGAGTCGGATGCCGATGTCGACAACCAAAGAGTGGGTAGCATGATCACTCTGACCTTTGCAAACCGCTCTCAGATCATCGTGAATCTTCAAAAACCACTCCACGAGGTTTGGCTCGCTGCGAAGTCAGGTGGGTATCACTACCGTTGGCATGAAGGTGCTTGGCAAGACACAAAGGGGGCCGGAGAGTTCTTTGCTGCACTCAGCGCGAATGCTAGCGCACAGGCTGGCTTTCCATTGACCTTCAGTGCTGCCTAGTTCTTAAAAAGATCCAAGATTTTTTGTTTCTCGTCAGCGGCCGTACCGCTTTCTTTTGTACCCTCAGCTTTGTCGGTCATGCCGAGGTTGCTTACGCCAGCGCCGGGTGTGAACTCTTCATAAAACCACTCATTGCCTAGTCGTACGACCCCTTCTGGCGCTGTGGGTTCGCTTACGGGAACGCCCTTGAGTGCCGTCTCCATGAAGCTGATCCACACAGGCAGGCTGAGTCCGCCACCGGTCTCGCGATCACCAAGTTTGCGGGGCGTGTCGTAGCCAATCCATGTCACTGCAGTGATGGTAGGTTGGTAGCCTGCAAACCAAGCATCCATAGAGTCATTGGTTGTACCTGTTTTGCCGTAAAGATCGGGGCGTTTCAGCGTCGCTTGCGCGCGAGCGGCAGTACCGGAGCGAGTAATCTCCTGAAGCAGGCTGCTCATCATGAACGCGTTGCGCTCGTCGATAGCTCTTTCAGAGTTTGCAAGTGCAGGCGGCGTAGTCTCCACAAGTACTTTGCCCCTTTGTTCGCTCACCTTGGAAATAATCCACGGGTTGACGCGATAGCCGCCGTTTGCAAACACGGAGTAGGCGCTCGCCATTTGCAGCGGTGTCACCGCGCCTGCGCCCAATGCCATCGTCAGGTAAGCGGGGTGTTTTTCGGCTTCAAAGCCGAAGCGAGTCACCCATTCCTGTGCGTAAGGGGCGCCGATCGAATTCAAGACCCGTATTGAGATCATGTTTTTCGATTTGGCTAGACCTCTGCGAAGGGTCATCGGCCCCTCAAATGTGCCGTCGTAGTTCTTCGGCTCCCAAGGCTGCCCTCCCGTAACTCCGGCATCGAAAAACAACGGCGCGTCGTTCACCACGGTCGCTGGGCCGAATCCTTTTTCCAGGGCAGCTGAATAGATGAAAGGCTTGAAGCTTGATCCGGGTTGGCGCCATGCCTGTGTTACGTGATTGAATTTGTTTTTTGCAAAGTCAAAGCCGCCTACGAGGGCCCGGATAGATCCGTCGCGCGGGTCCATGGCGATGAACGCTCCCTCGACTTCCGGCAGTTGGGTGACCTCCCACCCACTTTTGCTTGTTTTAGCCACCCGGATGACTGCGCCCTTTCTAAGCTTGATGTTAGGTGGGGCCTTGTCTGACAGTCCGGATTGGGCAGGCTTCAGGCCGTCGCCGGTGATCTCTACCACCTCACCGTTCTGGCGCTGTGCCTTGATTCGTTTGCTATCCGCTTGGAGAACGATGGCTGCCATGACATCTCCATTGTCAGGATGGTCGTCTAGCGCTTCGTCGATAGCGTCTTCCAGTTCTTGGCCTTTGGCGGGGAGCTCGACGAACTTTTCCGGTCCGCGATAAAACTGCCGGCGTTCGAAATCCATGATGCCGCGCCGAAGAGCGCGATATGCCGCGATCTGCTGGTCAGATTTGATCGTGGTGAACACGTTGAGTCCGCGCGTATATGTTTCGTCGCCGTACTGGCTGTACATCAATTGCCGCACCATTTCAGAAATGTATTCCGCATGGATCGGGTTGGCGTTGGGTCCGGTCTTGATGAGCAATTGTTCAGCGTGTGCGGCTTCGGCTTCTTGCTCGGTAATGAATCCGTTTTCCAGCATGCGATCAATGATGTATCCCTGTCGCACTTTTGCGCGCTTGGGGTTGCTGATCGGGTTGTAGGCGGAAGGCGCTTTTGGAAGGCCTGCCAACATCGCTGCTTCAGCGACAGAGACATCCTTCAAAGGCTTACCAAAGTAGATTTCTGAAGCTGCGGCGAAACCATACGCGCGGTTGCCCAAGAAAATCTGGTTCATATAGATTTCCAAGATCTGGTCCTTGGAGAGCATGTGTTCCAGCTTGAAAGTGAGCAAAATTTCATAAATTTTGCGAGTGAACGTTTTCTCAGAAGTCAGGTAAACATTCCGCGCCACTTGCATGGTGATGGTCGAAGCACCTTGGCTTTTGGCTCGACCGACATTTGCCAAACCGGCACGAATGACCCCCACATAGTCCACGCCGCCGTGCTGGTAAAAACGCGCGTCTTCCACCGCAAGAATGGCGTTTGTCATGACCTTGGGTATTTCTCGAATAGGGGTGAGCTTTCGGCGCTCCTCCCCAAACTCCCCGATCAAATCACCGTCAGCAGAGAAGACCCGCAGCGGGAGCTTGGGGCGATAGTCTGCGATGTCGCTGATATCTGGCAAATTCGGATAGGCCAATGCAAGAGCCAATGCGACCAAGGTCAAAACCGAAAGAATGGCTGCAGCACTCAAGCCGGCTATCCAAGCCAGCGCTACCCATAACCAATGTGTTTGTTTTGAGGGGGCGTGCTTTGCAGTATCGGAGGATGTGGGCATGTAGGCGATCTGATGTTCGTGCGATTATAAAAACGAGTGGCCCTATGCAACTAACTGCGTTGATGGCGTTCTTAACGGACCTTTTGAAGCGTCTTTTTAATGGGCTGCCAAGGCGCAAAAAGGCTTTTCAAGCCACTTTCAGGCGTCGGATTTTGACAACGTTATAAATTGTCAGAAAGTGAAAAATCCTTTGCCGCTCAATACCCTTGCTGATAGCATTGAAGTGATTTGTTAAGTCTGATCGACGCGTTGTCGTTCTGTTTCAGGGGACCATTTTGATATCAATAGGGGCGTTGTTTAGCCGTCAGCCAGCTCCAATGCTCGGGCTGGATATCAGCTCTTCGAGCGTGAAGCTGGTTGAACTCGGCCGCGATAAGGCCGGTAATTTGGTGTTGGAGCGCTGTGCCATTGAACCTCTGGAGCGAGGCTGGTTTGTTGACGGGAATGTTGAAAAATTTGACGAAGTAGCTGAAGCTGTACGCAAACTGGTCAAGAAAAGCGGTACCAAAACCAAAAGCGTTGCGATGGCGTTGCCCCCCTCTGCAGTGATTACAAAAAAAATCATTTTGCAGGGCGGCATGTCGGACTTGGAGCTCGAGCAACAAGTAGAGGCCGAGGCCAACCAATACATTCCGTTTCCCTTGGATGAAGTAAGTCTGGACTTTTGCGTTGTCGGTCCCAGTGCTTCCAGTGTGGGGGATATAGAGGTGTTGATTGCAGCTTCCCGGCGTGAGAAGGTGCAGGACATTCAAGGCTTGGCGGAAGCCGCTGGATTGACACCAGTAATTGTGGATGTGGAGTCCTATGCTGCTCGCTTGGCTGCCGGGCGGCTGATCGAAAATTTGCCCGGGCAAGGTGCAGGTTTGATCGTCGCGCTTTTTGAGATTGGCGCGATGACCACAAGTATGCAAGTCATGCGCGACGAAGAGGTTCTGTACGACCGTGATCAAGCGTTTGGCGGTGCACAGCTAACCCAGCTTATTGTTCGGCAATATGGGTTCTCTCAAGAGGAGGCCGAGAGTAAGAAACGCAGCGGTGAGCTACCCGACGATTACGAGGCCACCGTACTTAAGCCGTTTATAGACACCATGGTGCAAGAGCTGGGTCGTGCCTTGCAGTTCTTTTTTACAAGTACGCCACACAACCGCGTGGATTACATCATGCTGGCAGGTGGTTCTGCTGCGCTTCCTGCATTGACAAATGCTGTCACTCAGCACACATCTTTTCCTTGTAGCCTTCTCAATCCGTTTGATGGCATGGAGATTGGAGAAGGGGTTCGCTTGAAGCGAATGACGCGTGAAGCGCCTTCGTACCTGACCTCTTGTGGTCTTGCGTTGCGGAGGTTCTCCCAGTGATATTGATCAACCTTTTGCCGCACCGAGAGGCGGCCCGAAAAAAACGCAAAGACGTTTTTAACTTGGCACTTGCTGCCGCAGCACTACTCGGTGGATTGATTGCCGGAACTGTCTATCTGTCGTACGAAGCTGCTATCTCTCAGCAGCAGAGCAACAACTTTGTGCTGGAAACAGAGATTAAAAAGCTCGAGGGCCAGATTAAAGACATCGCCGGACTGGAGACAGAGATTGCTGCTTTGCGCGCTCGGCAGCAGGCAGTTGAAGACTTGCAGTCTGATCGCAACTTGCCAGTGCATTTGCTTTCTGAACTAGTGCTCCAGCTGCCTGATGGAGTCTTTATTAACAAGATGGTTCAGCAGGACCAGCAAGTATTGATCACCGGAGTTGCGCAATCCAACGAGCGTGTATCGGAGTTACTGCGTAACCTAGCCAACAATACGCCTTGGTTTAGCAAGCCAGAGCTGATTGAAATCAGTGCTGGATCGACAGCGATCTCTCCTAAAGAGCAACGTCGCACTTTCAATTTCAATGTGCAAGTCAAATTAATGCGTTCCAGCGAGACTGAGCAGCTTGCCGTAAAACAGGCTGAAATGTCTGCTTCCAGCGCAAGTGCCCCGATATCCGTGGCCTCGAAGCCCGCGCCCAAGCTTTGATGAGAGTAAGTATGGCTAAAAATTTAAATCTCTCGGTAAATTTCACAGACTTACAAGAAAAGCTGACGTCGCAATTTCGTGAATTGGATCCGAAGGATCCATCGCTCTGGCCTTCTATTCCTCGTTACTTGTTATTGATTGCGACAGCCGGCATTGTGGTGGGCCTTTTGTGGTTTTTATGGCTGTCCGGATCGCAAGAGACCCTGCAAGCGGAGCAGGAAAAAGAAATCGTCCTCCGTGAAGACTATAAAAAGAAGCTGACCAAAGCGGTTAATCTTGAAGTGCTCCGTAAGCAGCGCGAGCAGGTTTTGCAATATGTCACACAGCTTGAAAAGCAATTGCCCAGCAAGGCGGAAATGGATGCTTTGCTATCAGACATCAACCAAGCCGGTTTGGGCCGGAGTCTGCAGTTTGAACTCTTCAGGCCGGGGCAGATTACGGTCAAAGAGTATTACGCAGAGTTGCCAATCACGATCAAAGTCACTGGGAATTTCCATGACATCGGCAGTTTCGCCTCTGACATCGCCAATCTGTCGCGCATCGTGACGCTGAATAATTTGTCGCTTTCGCCCCGTACGGATGGGGCCTTGACCCTTGACGCCACCGCTAAGACATTCAGGTATCTCGACCCTGATGAGGTCCTGGCACAGCGCGCTTCGGCGGGAGCTAAGAAATGACGTTCTTGCGCATCGCCGCCGTAGTAGCGCTTGGCTTACTGTTGGGCGCGTGCGGCTCCAGCGGAGAGGATGATCTCCGGACTTGGATTGTTGAGGAGCGTAACCTAACGCGACCTAGAGTTGCACCTATCCCCGCTCCGAAGCAGTTTGTTCCGGAGAAGTACGCCAATACCTCAGCCAGAGAGCCATTTAGTAGCGTGAATTTGACACAAGCACTGAAGCGCGAGTCTTCGCAGGCGGTGACCAATGGCGCCTTGGTGGCTCCTGAGCTGGCAAGACGGAAAGAACCATTGGAGGCCTTTCCATTGGATTCGATGTCGTTGGTTGGCAATCTGTCGAAATCTGGTCAGCCTGTGGCCTTGGTCCGTGTGGATAACCTGCTGTATCAAGTACGGTCTGGAAACTATTTGGGTCAAAACTACGGGAAAGTCACCAAAATCACAGAAACCCAAGTGACCTTGCGTGAGATCGTCCAAGACGCTGCGGGCGAGTGGATTGAGCGCGTCGCAACACTTGAGCTGCAAGAGAAGGCGAGATGAGATGTCCGAACGATTTACTTGGAATGCGCATGTTTAAAAAAATTGCTTTTACCCTGTCTCTGCTGGTCGGACAGTTTGCGTTCGCGCAAGGAGCCATCGAGTCCGTGTCGGGGTCTCTGCAGGGCGGGAACGAGGTCGTCCGCATTGATTTGAGCGAGGCGCTTACCGCGTTACCTACAGGCTTTGCTATTCAGTCGCCAGCGCGCATTGCTCTCGATTTTCCCGGTGTCGCAAATGCCATGGGTCGATCAACGGTCGAGATCAACCAAGGTAACTTGCGTTCCGTCAGCGTGGTTCAGGCGGGTGAACGTACCCGTGTGGTGCTGAACCTGAAGCAAGCCGCCGCTTACAAGGCTGAAATTCTAGGGAAGTCTTTGATTGTGTCCTTGGGTGCTGCGGAGGTGGCCAATACGAAACCTGTCAGCGCTTTCGCTGAGCCGATCGCGCGAGTGGCTGCACCACTGAAAGACGTGGATTTCCGCCGGGGGGCTGATGGTGCGGGTCGTGTGATCGTTACCTTGCCCAATAGCCAAGTGGGTGTGGACATCCGTCAACAGGGGCAAGGTCTGGTTGTTGAGTTCATGAAGTCCAGTCTGCCAGAAGGCTTGCGACGCAAGCTGGATGTGGCCGATTTCGGAACGCCAGTGAAATCCGTCACCACTACCCAATCTGGGGACCGTGTGCGCATGGTGATTGAGCCTCAAGGTCAGTGGGAGCACAGTGCGTATCAAAGTGATGAGCAATTTGTGGTTGAAGTCAAAGAGATCAAGGTCGACCCAAAAAAGTTGACGCAAGGCCCCGGCTACAACGGACAAAAGCTGTCTCTGAACTTCCAGAGTATCGAAGTGCGTTCGTTGTTGCAAGTGATAGCCGACTTCACCAATTTCAACATCGTGACCTCTGATTCGGTAGCCGGCTCAGTCACGCTCCGTTTGCAAGATGTCCCCTGGGATCAGGCTCTGGACATTATCCTGCAGGCGAAGGGTTTGGGCATGCGCAAGACCGGAAACGTCTTGTGGGTTGCTCCGAAAGATGAAATCGCAGCCAAAGAAAAGCTCGATCTTGAGACCGTAGTTGCTGTGCAGAACTTGGAGCCCTTGCGCACCCAAGCTTTTCAGATCAACTACGGCAAAGCGTCTGACATCGCAGCGGGTTTGATCGCCTCAAGTTCCGGTGCCGGGCAAGGCGTGACCGCGACGCGGATACTTTCTTCCCGCGGCAGCGTGATTTCGGAGAATCGCACTAACCAGTTGTTTGTTACCGATATTCCCAGCAAGTTGGAGCAAGTGCAGCAACTGATCTCTAAGATTGACATTGCTGTACGCCAAGTATTGATTGAAGCGCGGATTGTGGAGGCCTCCGATTCTTTCGGCAAGTCACTGGGCGTGAAGCTGGGTGGCGGGGGGGCGGCTGGTGCTTCCGGCGACAAGCCCGGTATATCGCTGGGCTCAAGCTATGTGGCAGGTTCTGCAGCCACGACCTCGGGTAATTTCGTGAATTTGCCCTCTACAGGAGCTCTGGGCAGCAGCTCGCCGGGCCAGTTTGCGGTCTCCATCTTTGGCGCAGGTGCGGATCGTTTCTTGAATTTGGAAATCTCTGCATTGGAGGCTGAAGGCAAGGGCAAAGTGGTGTCCAGCCCTAGGGTTGTAACGGCTGATCAGATTCGGGCATTGATTGAGCAGGGTACAGAACTGCCTTACCAGGTTGCGTCATCGAGCGGTGCTACATCCATTGCGTTTCGTAAAGCCAACCTGAAACTCGAAGTGCTCCCGCAGATTACGCCTGAGGGCAACATTATCTTGACCTTGGACGTGACCAAAGACACCGTAGGTCAATCCACGCCTGCCGGCTTCGCGATCGACACTAAGCACGTTCAAACCCAAGTCTTGGTAGAAAACGGCGGTACGGTGGTGATTGGTGGTATTTTCACTGAGAGCTCGACGGACACAGAAACGAAGGTTCCCTTCTTTGGCGATCTGCCGGGCTTGGGAATCCTCTTCCGCAATAAGGCCAAAGAGATCCAGAAAAGAGAGATGCTCGTGTTCATCACACCGAAAGTCATTGCCGACAAAGTGGTGGGACGTTGATCCCAGCATGCTGAGGTAGTTACGAATTGAGCATTAGTCTTGTCGGTCTTCCCGGCTCCGGGAAGACCACCGTCGGGCGACAACTAGCGCGACGTCTGCGCCTTCCCTTCGTTGACTCAGACCACGCCATTGAGGGCCGTATCGGTTGCTCTATCCGTGAATTCTTCGATCGAGAAGGGGAAGAGCGCTTCCGCGATATCGAGGAGGATGTCCTGGATGAGCTGTCAAAAAATGCAGACTCCGTCTTGTCGACCGGGGGCGGTGCTGTGTTGCGCGCGAACAATCGGGGCAATTTGCATGCGCGTGGCAAGGTCGTGTATTTGAAGTCCACTCCAGAGGAGTTGTTCCGGCGGCTGCGCCACGACGTGAGCAGGCCTTTATTGCAAGTGTCTGATCCTCTGGCGCGCATGCGCGAGTTGTTTGCGGTTCGTGATCCTTTGTACCGAGAAACGGCCCATTTCGTCCTGGAGACCGGTCGCCCCTCGGTAGCAACCTTGGTCAATATGATCGTCATGCAGCTAGAGCTCTCTGGCGCCATTCCCTCGGTCGACTAAGCCGGTCTTTGTGCCCCGTCACAGGTAGGCCCTAAACTATCGGGCTATGACTACGCAAGTGCTTCACACGGTTCACATTTCGCTTGAAGAGCGAAGCTACCCCATTCATATCGGCCACGATCTTTTGGTCGGTGAGTCCGTCTTCTCTGGCTTACCCGGTGCGCACACGGCACTGATTGTGAGCAACACGACGGTAGCGCCGTTGTATGTTGCCAGATTGAAGGCTGGGCTAGCACCGCATTACGCGCGTGTTTTAACCTTGGAGCTCCCCGATGGTGAGGCCCATAAGCACTGGGAAACGTTGAATCTAATTTTCGACGTTTTGCTAGCCAACACAGCTGACCGGAAGACCACGCTATTTGCCTTGGGCGGCGGTGTGGTGGGGGACATGACGGGGTTCGCGGCGGCAAGCTATATGCGTGGTGTGCCTTTCGTGCAGGTGCCTACAACTTTGCTCGCTCAGGTGGATTCGTCGGTAGGTGGCAAAACGGGCATCAACCACCCACTCGGCAAAAATATGGTGGGTGCTTTCTATCAGCCTCAGATGGTGCTGTGTGACCTAGCGACCTTGGGCACCTTGCCCCCTCGGGAGGTGAGCGCCGGTCTGGCCGAAGTCATCAAATACGGACCTATCGCCGATATGGGGTTTTTCGATTGGATCGAAGCCAATATCGAGAATTTGGTCAGTCTGGACAGCGTCACACTGGCGCACGCGGTGAAGCGGAGTTGTGAAATCAAGGCTTGGGTAGTAGGACAAGACGAGCGGGAGTCCGGGCTTCGCGCCATATTGAACTTCGGTCATACATTTGGCCACGCCATCGAGGCAGGCCTGGGCTACGGGGAGTGGTTGCACGGTGAGGCCGTCGGATGCGGAATGGTCATGGCAGCAACCTTGTCAGAGCGGCTGGGCTTGGTAGATGCGGCATTTGTCGCTCGACTGACGCGCTTGATTGCAGCCGCGGGTTTGCCCGTCAAAGCGCCGCTGCTCCATGCCGAAGACAATGCCGGAGCCTATCTTGATTTGATGCGGCATGACAAAAAATCAGAAGCTGGTGAAATCCGCTTTGTAGTGATCGATGGCCCGGGGCGTGCAGCGCTTCGCAGTGCACCTGATGCGCTTGTGCGCGAAGTGATAGACGCTTGCAATTTGTGATCGCTATAAAAATAGTAGCTGCTCGCGCATATAAAACAAGGGTTATAGCGTAATTTTATGGATCAGCTTCAGCCCTACGCCTGTTTGCCTGAGACCAGCAGGGGGCGACGCTTTCCTGAAGAGGCGGCGCCGACCCGGACCCCTTTTCAAAGGGATCGGGATCGGATTGTTCATTCCACTGCTTTCAGGCGCTTGGTTTACAAGACACAGGTCTTCATCAACCACGAAGGTGACCTCTTTCGCACCCGCCTCACGCATTCGCTGGAGGTTGCGCAGCTGGGGCGATCGATGGCCCGGACCCTCGGCTTGAACGAAGACGTGGTCGAAACCATCGCTTTGGCCCATGATCTAGGACACACCCCTTTCGGTCATGCGGGGCAAGATGCCCTTCACGAGTGCATGGCTGAATACGGTGGTTTTGAACATAACCTGCAAAGTCTTCGGGTCGTGGACCACTTGGAGGCGCGGTATCCCCAGTTTGATGGCCTCAATTTATGCTTTGAGTCTCGCGAAGGCATCTTGAAGCACTGCTCCCGTACTAATGCCCACGCGCTGGAGCAGGCCGAGGTCGACTTTCCTGCTGCAGCTGCCGGTGTCGCCCGCAGATTCCTGGATGGCGGGCAACCGAGTCTCGAGGCTCAGCTCTGCAATCTGGCCGATGAAATCGCCTACAACTGTCACGATATTGACGATGGTGTCCGGTCCGGTCTGCTGCTGATGGAGCAAATGCTGGAGGTGCCCCTGTTTTCGCGCTATGCCCGCCAAGCGCTCACACAACATGCGCAGCTAGCGCAGCCTCCACAGCAGCGGCGTTGGCTGTACGAGTCCATCCGCTTGATGCTGAGCAACATGGTCTACGACGTATTGAAAACGACCCAAGCTCAATTGGCCGAGAGTCGACCGGCGAGTGTGGTGGAAGTGCGCGCTGCAAAGCCTTTGGTGTTGTTCAGCCCCGGCATGCGGGCGGAAACCCGTGAGCTGAAGAAATTTCTCTTTGACCACCTCTATCGCCATTACCAGGTGATGGACACGATGAACAGGGCCAAGCAGGTGGTACGTGATCTTTTTGATGCTTATCTGGAGACGCCGGCTGAAATGCGCCAAGACAGCGAGCCTGCGGGCGACATTACGCTTCAGCGGCGGGTGAGTGACCATATTGCAGGTATGACCGACCGTTTCGCCTTGCGTGAGCACGCCCGCTTGACCGGAAAGACCTTGTTTCATGTCTGAACTCCCCCGCCTTCCCCCGCAAACAGATGATGTAGTGATCGCTCGCACCAGGCAGTGGCTGGAGCGCGCGGTCATCGGGCTCAATCTGTGCCCGTTTGCAAAGGCTGTTTACGTCAAGAACCAAGTGCACTATGTGGTGTGCCGGGAAGCCGCGCCGGCAGATGTGTTGGAGGTCTTGCAGACGGAGTTGCTCGCCCTGCAAGCCAGTCCGGCCGAGACCAGAGACACAACGCTCCTGATATTGCCTGACGCACTGACAGAGTTTTTGGCGTTCAATGACTTTTTGTATCCCGCCGATAAACTGCTGCGCAAGCTCAAGCTCAGCGGCGATTTGCAGATCGCCAGTTTTCACCCGGATTTTCAGTTTGCCGATGCAGGGCCGGACGACATCGGCAACTTCACCAATCGGGCGCCTTATCCGATATTGCACCTGCTGCGCGAGGCCAGCATTGACAAAGCCGTCGAGGCCTTTCCCGAGGCTGAGCAGATCTATGCCCGCAATATTGCCGCCCTCGAGGCCCTTGGCGCAGAGGGGTGGGCGGCGCTCGATGTGGCGGCTTACCCTGCTGCGGGCCCCCATCCCGAAGAAACTAAATGAAAAAAAACAAGATATTCCCCGGTCAAAGTGGTGCGCCAGCGTTGCCTGAAGGGCAGTTCCCGGAGATCCGCCCCGGGCAATCGGTAGAGCTACTCAAAGAGCTTCACATCCTGACCCGTGACGGCAAGCTCAACCAAGATTCCCGTCGCAAGCTCAAGCAGGTCTATCACCTTTATCAGTTCATCGAAAAATTGATGAATGAGCTGCCGCAAGCATCCGGCGGAAGCTTCACCCTTGCGGATCACGGTGCCGGCAAGTCGTATCTGGGCTTCATTCTTTACGACCTGTACTTCAAGCACCTCCCGCAGAGCCACCTGTATGGGATAGAAACCCGGGCCGAACTGGTCGATAAATCACGGGTGTTGGCTGACAAGCTGGGCTTTGACCGCATGAGCTTTTTGAACGTCAGCGTGGAGGCGGCGACACAGCTCGAAGAGTTACCCAAAACCTTTGACGTGGTCACAGCCCTGCACGCCTGCGACACCGCCACGGACGATGCGATTGCGTTCGGGTTGGAAAAGCGGGTGAAAGCGTTCGTGTTGGTGCCATGCTGCCAAGCAGAGTTGGCCCGCCATTTGAGCCAAAGCAAGGCGCTCAGCCTGACGCGCACACCCCTGGCCGAACTATGGCGCCACCCGTTGCACACCCGTGAAATGGGCAGCCAGCTCACGAATGTGTTGCGCTGCTTGTACCTCGAAGCCCATGGCTACCAAGTGACCGTCACAGAGCTGGTGGGTTGGGAGCACAGCATGAAAAACGAGTTGATTCTGGCGCGGTACACCGGCCAAAAGAAGCGGCAAGCGGCCGAGCGTTTGAAGTCCATTTTGCAAGAATTCGGTCTTCTGGCCTTGCTTGACACACGGTTTACATTGCCCATGGACAATCAGCCTGACAACGGATCCGGGGCCTGAGGCGTTAGCTGGTCTTGAGAGACATGTTTTGTAAATTGGAGATTGTTATGAAGCAGTGGTTGAAATGGGTTGGTATCAGTGCAACGGTGGCCTTGTTGGGTGCATGTGCGAGCAGCAGCCCTGATGTGATTCAGCGTGGCGATTCCCAGCGCTTGGCGCAAGTTCAGGATGGAGTCGTGTTGTCTATTCGGAATGTCGTGGTGGATGGCAACCAGTCCGGCGTGGGCGCCGCAGTAGGCGGAGTCGTAGGGGCCATTGGTGGCTTCAGCGGCAGTGGTGTGCAGCGCGAAGCGCAAGTACTTGGCGTGCTTGCAGGCGTAGCCGGCGCAGCCGCGGGTAATGCGATTGAGCGTTTCTCCACCAAGGAAGAAGCGGTAGAAATCCTGGTGCAACTGAAAAACGGCGACCGCCGCGCCATTGTTCAGGCCAAAGGCGGTGAGCAATTGGTGGCGGGGGATCCTGTGGTGTTGGTAACCACCGGCTCCAAAGTCCGCGTTACCAAGGCGCCTAAGAATTGATTTGAATCAGAGCCTTCGCTGGAGATAGATTTCACAATGGGGTTTTGAATGGGCGCATCAGCGCCCATTTTTTATAGGGCACCCCCATGGCAATTGAACTCTTCAAAAGTCCGCAGCATTGCTGCATCATGTTTTCCGATCTGGTGACCGACGAGGCAGAGGCGGTACAGGCCAATCAGTTTCTTATTGTCAATCACGGGCAGGCAGCCATCATTGACCCCGGTGGCAACATGACGTTCAACGCGCTGAATCTCACGATGCGTGAATACGTGGCCCCTCAGCATTTGGACTACATCATTGCCTCGCATGCGGACCCAGACATCATCGCGTCCCTCGATCGCTGGATGACTTCTACCTCCGCAAAGCTACTAATCTCCCAGCTATGGGCGCGGTTCGCACCCCATTTCTGCAAAGTCGGGAAAACCGAAGATCGCATCACTCCGATCCCCGACGAGGGCGGCATCTTGCGTTTGGGTAACTCGGAGCTCTTGTTACTACCTGCCCACTTCATGCATGCTGAAGGAAATTTCCAGTTCTACGACCCGATCAGCAAAATCCTGTTTTCAGGTGATTTGGGCGTATCCATGGTGGGTGGGCAGGATGCCAAGCGTTCTATTGACAGCTTGCAGCCCATGCCCGCGGGAATGGAGGCATTCCACCGGCGGTACATGGTGAGCAACAAAATTCTGAAGCTATGGGTCAAGATGGTGCGCGCGTTGGATATCCGGATGATTGCCCCGCAGCACGGCGCTCCCTTGGTGGGTCCGGCGATACCGCAGTTGTTGGACTGGCTGGAGAACCTTTCCTGTGGCATTGATTTGATGGGCGCTCCCCAGTACCAATTGCCGGTTCGTGCCTTGTAGTTCGGATTGAGGGGCGGGTATCCGCTACGATCCTCTGCCATGGCACGACTTCCAAGACTATCGATTGCAGGGCACTTGCACCATGTGTTGCAGCGCGGGGCCCATGGCCAAGCGGTCTGCAAGGATACGGAGGATTTTGACGCGTTCCTGAACGCGCTTTACAGCGCTGCCGAGGCGAATCACGTCGCAGTGCATGGCTATGTGGTCTTGGCAGATCATTTCCATTTGCTTGTGACGCCCGCGAGTGCAGAGGGCTTGCCAGGCTTGATGCAGGCCTTGGGCCGCAGCTATGTCAGGTACTTCAACAGCAAATACGAACGCCGCGGCACCCTGTGGGAAGGGCGGTTTAAATCCGCAGTGTTGCAGCCGCGCTATTTGCTACCTGTGTTGACCTACTTCGATACCCATGCCCTGCGCCATGGTGAGGGGGCCGCGCCGGCGGACTATGCGTGGTCGACCCATGCCCATTACAGCGGTGCCCGGGTGGACAAGCGCATTGCGACACATCCGGCGTATTGGGGTTTAGGCAACACCCCGTTTGCCCGGGAGGCACAGTACCAAGCCGCGGTGCAAGAGGGCCTCAATTCAGTGCAATTGGGTGAAATCACCGACGCTGTGATAGGTGGATGGACCTTGGGCGATGCTGCATTTGTCGCAGATTTGCAAAAAAACAGCGCCCGTCGACTCACTAAAAAAGCTCCCGGTCGGCCAGCTCTCCACGTTAAAACTTAGTCAAATAGTGACTTTGCGCAGGTAAATAAAGCGCTTATTGCTATCAAATTGATATGACCCCAATAAATTAAGACGTCATTTTGGCTTAATTTAAATGGGGTCAGACCCCATTTAAAAATCTTGGCACTTTTGTTGCGTTGCAGTATTCTCCAATCCCATTGCAATTTTCAGGAGTGCGCCATGACCACGGCAGCCGAAATCCAATATCTCAAAGACCACGGTTTGTATTCCAACGCGAATGAGCACGATGCCTGCGGCGTCGGTTTTGTCGCGCACATCCGGGGCGAGAAGAGCCATGACATCGTCAAGAATGCACTCAAGATCCTCGAAAACTTGGACCATCGCGGCGCAGTAGGCGCAGACGCACTGATGGGGGATGGCGCCGGTATCTTGATTCAGTTGCCTGATGCGCTGTACCGCGAAGAAATGGCCAAGCAAGGCGTGACCTTGCCGCCCCAAGGCGAATACGGCGTCGGCATGATTTTCCTGCCCAAAGAGCACGCCTCCCGCCTCGCTTGCGAGCAGGAAATGGAACGCGCCATCAAGGCCGAAGGCCAAGTGCTGTTGGGTTGGCGCGATGTGCCGGTGAACCGCGATATGCCCATGTCGCCCACCGTGCGCGCCAAAGAACCTATCCTGCGCCAAGTCTTCATCGGCCGTGGCAACGACGTGATCGTGCAAGACGCGCTGGAGCGCAAGCTGTACGTGATCCGCAAGACCGCCAGCGCCAACATCCAGGCACTGGGCCTGACCCACTCTAAAGAGTATTACGTGCCCAGCATGTCCAGCCGCACCGTGGTCTACAAGGGCCTGCTGCTGGCCGACCAGGTGGGTGTTTACTTTAAGGATCTGGAAGACGCCCGTTGCGTGTCGGCCTTGGGGCTGGTGCACCAGCGCTTCTCCACCAACACCTTCCCCGAGTGGCCATTGGCTCACCCTTACCGCTACGTGGCCCACAACGGTGAGATCAACACCGTTAAAGGCAACTACAACTGGATGAAGGCCCGCGAAGGCGTGATGTCTTCCCCCGTGTTGGCTGCCGATCTGCAAAAGCTGTACCCCATCAGCTTTGCAGACCAGTCCGACACAGCCACTTTCGACAACTGCCTTGAGCTGTTGACCATGGCGGGCTACCCCATCAGCCAGGCTGTGATGATGATGATCCCTGAGCCATGGGAGCAGCACACCACCATGGACGAGCGCCGCAAGGCCTTCTACGAATACCACGCAGCGATGATGGAGCCATGGGACGGCCCGGCCTCGATCGTATTCACCGATGGTCGCCAGATCGGCGCCACCTTGGACCGTAATGGTCTGCGTCCTTCGCGCTACTGCATCACAGATGACGACTTGGTCATCATGGGCTCCGAGTCCGGCGTGTTGCCGGTGCCCGAGAACAAAATTGTGCGCAAATGGCGCCTGCAGCCCGGCAAGATGTTCCTGATCGACCTGGAGCAAGGCCGCATGATCGATGACGAGGAGCTCAAAGCCAGCCTCGCCAACAGCAAGCCCTATAAGCAGTGGATTGAGAACCTGCGCATCAAGCTCGACAACGTCACCTTTGACGAGCGCCGTACCGACAGCGCTTTGTCTGCCGTGGTGGCGGGCGTCGAGCCCAAGCGCATCACCGACCAAGTGAGCCTGCTGGACCGCCAGCAAGCCTTCGGCTTCACCCAGGAAGACTTGAAGTTCCTGATCGCGCCTATGGCGGCAGCCGGTGAAGAGGCGATCGGCTCCATGGGCAACGACAGCCCCTTGGCTGTGCTGTCCGACAAAAACAAGCCGCTCTACAGCTACTTCAAGCAGCTGTTTGCCCAGGTGACCAACCCGCCGATCGACCCGATCCGCGAAGCGATCGTGATGTCTTTGGTGTCCTTCATCGGACCCAAGCCCAACCTGTTGGACATCAACCAGGTGAACCCGCCCATGCGCCTGGAGGTGAGCCAGCCGGTGCTGGACTTTGCCGACATGGCCAAGGTGCGCAATATCGAGCACCACACCCAAGGCAAGTTCCGCAGCTACACCCTCGACATCACCTACCCCTTGGCTTGGGGTCATGAAGGTGTGGAAGCCAAGCTGGCTTCCTTGTGCGCCGAGGCGGTTGACGCCATCAAGAGCGGCAACAACATCCTGATCATCAGCGACCGCAGCATCAGCGCGACCCAAGTCGCTATCCCTGCGCTGCTGGCCCTGTCCTCTATTCACCAGCATCTGGTGCGTGAAGGCCTGCGCACTACAGCCGGTCTGGTGGTCGAAACCGGTACTGCCCGCGAGGTGCACCATTTCGCAGTGTTGGCGGGTTACGGTGCAGAAGCCGTGCACCCCTACCTCGCCATGGAAACCCTGCAAAGCATCCACAAGGAGCTGCCGGGCGACCTGAGCGCTGAAAAGGCGATCTACAACTACATCAAGGCGATCGGCAAGGGCCTGTCCAAGATCATGTCCAAGATGGGCGTGTCGACCTACATGTCGTACTGCGGTGCCCAGTTGTTCGAAGCCATCGGCCTGAACACTGAAACCATCGACAAGTACTTCACCCGCACCCCCAGCAAGGTGGAAGGTATCGGCGTGTTCGAGATCGCGGAAGAATCCATCCGCATGCACAAGCTGGCCTTCGGTGACAGCCCGGTGTTGGCGAACGCCTTGGATGCCGGTGGTGAATACGCCTGGCGCACCCGTGGTGAAGAGCACATGTGGACCCCGGATGCGATTGCCAAACTGCAGCATTCCACCCGCGCCAACAACTGGAATACTTATAAAGAGTACGCCCAGATCATCAACGACCAGTCCAAGCGCCACCTGACGCTGCGCGGCCTGTTCGAGTTCAAGGTGGATCCCGCCAAAGCGATTCCGCTGGAAGAAGTCGAGTCCGCCAAAGAAATCGTCAAGCGTTTTGCGACCGGCGCCATGTCCTTGGGCTCTATTTCCACAGAAGCCCACGCGACATTGGCGGTGGCCATGAACCGCATCGGCGGCAAGAGCAACACAGGTGAAGGTGGTGAGGACGCTGCACGTTACCGCAACGAACTTAAAGGCATCCCGATCAAGCAGGGCGACAGCCTCAAGAGCGTGATCGGTGCCGAGAACGTGGAAGTGGACCTGCCCCTGTTGGCCGGTGACTCCCTGCGCAGCCGCATCAAGCAAGTGGCTTCGGGCCGCTTTGGTGTCACTGCCGAATACCTGCACAGCGCAGACCAGATCCAGATCAAGATGGCTCAAGGTGCCAAGCCCGGCGAAGGCGGTCAGCTGCCTGGTGGCAAGGTGTCTGAGTACATCGGCAAGCTGCGTCACTCGGTGCCCGGTGTGGGCCTGATTTCGCCCCCTCCACACCACGACATCTACTCCATCGAGGACTTGGCCCAGCTGATCCACGATCTGAAGAACGTGGCGCCGCACTCCGGCATCAGCGTCAAGCTGGTGTCTGAAATCGGTGTGGGCACGATCGCTGCCGGCGTTGCCAAGTGCAAGGCCGACCACGTGGTGATCGCAGGCCACGATGGTGGTACCGGCGCTTCGCCATGGTCCTCCATCAAGCATTGCGGTAGCCCTTGGGAAATCGGTTTGGCCGAAACCCAGCAGACCTTGGTGCTGAACCGCTTGCGCAGCCGCATCCGCGTGCAGGCAGACGGCCAGATGAAGACCGGCCGCGACGTTGCTATCGGCGCCTTGTTGGGTGCCGATGAGTTCGGCTTCGCTACCGCACCGCTGGTGGTGGAAGGCTGCATCATGATGCGCAAGTGCCACCTGAACACCTGCCCCGTGGGCGTGGCGACCCAAGACCCCGTGTTGCGCGCCAAGTTCTCCGGCAAGCCTGAGCACGTGGTGAACTACTTCTTCTTCATCGCGGAAGAAGTGCGCCAGATCATGGCCCAGCTGGGTATCCGCAAGTTTGACGACATGATCGGCCGCTCCGACCTGCTCGACACCCGCAAGAGCATCGAGCACTGGAAGGCACAGGGCCTGGATTTCAGCCGCCTGTTTGCCCAGCCCAATGTGCCGGCCGACGTCCCACGCTTCCAGACGCTGGAGCAAGACCACGGCTTGGAGAAGGCACTGGACAACGTGTTGATCGCCAAGAGCCGCGCTGCCATCGACAAGGGCGAAAAAGTCCAATTTATGGAGCGTGCACGCAACGTGAACCGTTCGGTGGGCGCCATGCTCTCCGGTGCGGTGACCAAGGTGCACCCAGAAGGTTTGCCGGATGACACCATCCGCATCCAGCTGGAAGGCACAGGCGGTCAGTCCTTCGGCGCCTTCCTGGCCAAGGGCATCACCTTGTACCTGATTGGCGATGCCAACGACTACACCGGCAAGGGCCTCTCCGGCGGCCGAGTGGTGGTGCGTCCTAGCATCGACTTCCGCGGTGACGCCATCCGTAACACCATCGTGGGTAACACGGTGATGTACGGCGCGACTACCGGCGAAGCCTTCCTGAGTGGCGTGGCCGGTGAGCGCTTTGCGGTCCGCTTGTCTGGCGCTACTGCAGTGGTCGAAGGCACTGGCGACCACGGTTGCGAGTACATGACCGGCGGCACCGTGGCGGTGTTGGGTAAAACCGGGCGCAATTTTGCAGCCGGCATGAGCGGCGGTATCGCCTACGTGTATGACGAAGACGGCCAGTTCGCCAAGCGCTGCAACACTGCCATGGTCAGCCTCGAGAAGGTGTTGACCGCGACCGAGCAAGCTACAGCGGTCGACAAAGCGGTCTGGCACCGTGGTGAGTCGGATGAAGCCCAGCTGAAGAAGCTGCTCGAAGACCACAACCGCTGGACCGGTAGCAAGCGTGCACGCGAGTTGTTGGACAACTGGGACGTGTCCCGCGCCAAGTTCGTGAAGGTGTTCCCCAATGAGTACAAGCGTGCTTTGGGTGAGATTCATGCACGTAAATCGGCTCCAGCGCCCGCCAAGTCTGCGGACGCTGCTACAAAAAAAGAAGCAGCCGCAGCCAAGTAAGGCCGGTCTGATCTAACGTACAAGGACATACATCATGGGAAAAGTCACTGGCTTCATGGAGTTTGAGCGCATCGAGGAGGGCTACAAGCCCGTTGCCGAGCGCTTGAAGAACTACAAAGAGTTCGTCATCGGTCTGGACGATGCACAGGCCAACAAGCAAGCCGCGCGCTGCATGGACTGCGGTACGCCGTTCTGCAACAACGGCTGCCCGGTCAACAACATCATTCCGGACTTCAACGATCTCGTCTTCCGCAAGGACTGGAAGGCCGCCATCGACACGCTGCACAGCACCAACAACTTCCCCGAGTTCACCGGTCGCATCTGCCCCGCACCTTGCGAGGCGGCCTGCACCTTGAACGTCAACGAAGAAGCGGTGGGCATCAAGTCGATCGAGCACGCCATCATCGACCGCGCCTGGCATGAAGGTTGGGTGAAGCCCCAGCCCTCTGCCGTCAAGACCGGCAAAAAAGTCGCCGTGGTCGGCTCCGGCCCCGCTGGCATGGCTGCTGCCCAGCAGCTGGCCCGTGTGGGTCACGACGTCACGCTGTTCGAAAAGAACGACCGTATCGGCGGCCTGCTGCGCTACGGCATTCCTGACTTCAAGATGGAAAAGACCCACATCGACCGCCGCGCTGAGCAGCTGGTCGCTGAAGGCGTCACTATCCGCACCGGCGTGCTCGTGGGTGACATGCCCAAAGGCTCCAAAGTTACCAACTGGGCCAAGGAAACCATTTCCCCCGAGCAGCTCAAGAAGGATTTCGACGCGGTGCTGCTGACCGGCGGCTCTGAGCAGTCCCGCGATCTGCCTGTGCCCGGCCGCGATCTGGACGGTATCCATTTCGCCATGGAATTCCTGCCCCAGCAAAACAAGGTCAATGCCGGCGATAAGCTGAAGAACCAGCTGCGCGCTGACGGCAAGCACGTCATCGTCATCGGCGGTGGTGACACCGGCTCTGACTGCGTGGGCACCTCCAACCGCCATGGCGCGGTCAGCGTGACCCAGTTTGAGGTGATGCCCGAGCCACCGGCCGAAGAAAACCGCCCCATGACCTGGCCTTACTGGCCGCTGAAGCTGCGCACCAGCTCCAGCCACGAAGAAGGTTGCGAGCGTGTGTTCTCCATCTCGACCAAAGAGTTCATCGGCGAAAAAGGCAAGGTCACGGGTCTCAAGACCGTGCAAGTCGAGTTCAAAGACGGTAAGTTGGTCGATGTGCCCGGCACAGAAAAAGTACTCAAGGCCGACCTCGTGTTGCTGGCCATGGGCTTTGTGAACCCGGTGGCGACCGTGCTGGAGTCCTTCGGTATCGACAAGGACGCACGTGGAAACGCAAAAGCAACGACCGATTTCACCGGTGGCTACGCGACCAATGTGCCCAAAGTGTTTGCCGCTGGCGACATCCGTCGCGGTCAGTCGCTGGTGGTTTGGGCGATCCGTGAAGGCCGTCAAGCAGCCCGTGCGGTGGATGAGTTCCTGATGGGCTTTTCCGACCTGCCACGCTAATAAGGGTTTTCCCCCTTATCATTCCAAGGCCGGGCACATCCCGGCCTTCTTGCTTTATGGCTCCAACATCTTCTACAGCTCTGGTTGAATTGAACAACGTCTCCTTCGGGTACGGGGAGCGTCGCATTCTCGACGGCATCAGCCTGACCGTCCCTCGTGGCAAGGTCACTGCGCTGATGGGAGCCTCAGGAGGCGGAAAAACCACCGTGCTTCGCCTGATCGGCGGGCAATACCGCGCTCAAGGCGGGCAAGTGCTTCTCCATGGCGCCCCGGGCGAGGGTGCCAGCCAGGACATCACCCGGATGAGCACTGCGGAGCTGTATGCGGCCCGTCGGCGCATGGGCATGTTGTTTCAGTTTGGTGCCTTGTTCACCGACCTGAGCGTGTTTGACAACGTGGCCTTTCCGCTGCGTGAGCACACCAAATTGCCCGAGGCCTTGATCCGCGACATCGTGCTGATGAAGCTCAATGCCGTGGGCCTGCGGGGCGCCCGGGACTTGATGCCGTCCGAAGTGTCCGGCGGCATGGCGCGCCGCGTCGCGCTGGCACGCGCCATCGCCTTGGATCCCGAGTTGGTGATGTATGACGAGCCGTTTGCAGGTTTGGACCCGATTTCATTGGGTACCGCCGCCCGCCTGATCCGTCAACTCAACGATGCCATGGGCCTGACCAGCATTGTGGTGTCGCACGATCTGGAAGAAACCTTCTACATCGCAGACCAAGTCATTATTTTGGCCAACGGCAAAATTGCGGCACAAGGCACGCCCCAAGAGGTGCGCGACAGTGTCGATCCTTTGGTCCATCAGTTCGTGAATGCGCTTCCCGAAGGTCCGGTGCGCTTCCATTACCCTGCCGCCCCTGTGGATGCGGATTTTTCTGTCGGGGCATCTTCATGAAGTTCTTGCAACCGGCTGAATTGGGCTACGCCGTGCGCAGCAAGCTGGCGGACGCGGGTGCGGGTGCCCGCTTGTTCTTCCGCTTGGTCGCCTCCTTGGGGGCGGTGTTGCGCCGTCCGGCGTTGTTGCGCGACCAGATTCACTTCATGGGCAACTACTCGCTGGCCATCATTGCGGTGTCGGGCGTTTTTGTGGGCTTCGTCATGGGCTTGCAGTACTACTATGGCTTGCAGCGCTTTGGCGCTGCAGACTCGGTGGGTATGCTGATCAGCTTGAGTTTGGTGCGGGAGTTTGGCCCGGTGCTGACAGCGCTGCTGTTTGCCGGCCGCGCGGGCACTTCGCTCACCGCAGAAATCGGCCTGATGAAGGCGGGTGAGCAGCTCAGCGCCATGGAGATGATGGCAGTCGACCCGGTGGCCCGTATTTTGGCGCCTCGGTTTTGGGGGGCTGTCATTGCCATGCCTATCCTTGCGGCCATTTTCAGTGCGGTGGGTGTGCTGGGTGGCTGGGTGGTCAGCGTGCCGATGATTGGGATTGATTCGGGCGCATTTTGGAGCCAGATGCAAAGCGGGGTGGATGCCTGGGTTGACGTGGGTAACGGGGTGCTCAAAAGCGTAGTGTTCGGTTTTGCCGTGAGCTTTATCGCCTTGTTGCAGGGTTTTGAAGCGCAGCCGACACCCGAGGGAGTGGCCCGTGCCACGACCCGGACCGTGGTGGTGGCTTCGCTTACCGTGTTGGCCTTGGACTTTGTCCTGACGGCCATGATGTTCAGTATTTGAGGGGGGAAAATGCAGCGTTCAAAAAATGATGTGTGGGTGGGCTTGTTTGTCTTGCTCGGCGCCTTGGCGCTGGTGTTTCTGGCACTGCAGTCCGCCAATTTGTTGAGCTTCAGTGTCGACAAAGGCTACCCCGTGACAGCCAAGTTCGACAACATCGGGGGCCTCAAGCCCAAAGCGGCCGTCAAAAGCGCCGGTGTCGTGGTCGGTCGGGTGGAGTCCATCGGGTTTGATGACAAAACCTTTCAGGCCAAAGTAAACCTGTCGATGGACAAGCAGTTCGTATTCCCCAAAGACAGCTCGCTCAAGATATTGACCAGCGGTTTGCTCGGCGAGCAGTACATCGGCATTGAAGCCGGTGCTGACAGCGCCAACCTCGCGGCCGGCGATGTCATCAGCACCACTCAAAGCGCGGTGGTGTTGGAGAACCTGATCAGTCAGTTCCTGTACAGCAAAGCGGCGGACGGCCCATCCGCCAAAGAGGCACCATGATGCGCCCCTCGATCCGCTGGATGCTGGGCATCGCCCTGGTGGCTTTGCTCCAAGGCTGCGCAACGGTTGCCAACCCGGACCCGCGCGACCCCTTGGAGTCGATCAACCGTACCGTGTTTGGCTTCAACGACGCGGTAGACCGCGCCGTGCTCAAGCCTGTGGCGACGGCTTATGTCAACACCGTGCCTGCCTTGGGGCGCACCGGCATCAAGAATTTTTTCGCCAACCTGGATGACGTCTGGTCTGCGGTCAACAACGCGTTGCAATTGCGTGGCCAAGCGTTTGGTGACAGCGTCGGGCGTGTCATGGTGAATACCACCCTTGGCCTCGGCGGCTTGGTCGATGTGGCCAGTGACCTGAATATTGAAAAGCATCCTGCAAACTTCAACATCACGCTGGGGCGATGGGGCGTCGGTGCCGGTCCTTATGTGGTGTTGCCCCTGCTGGGGCCCTACACATTGCGCGAGGTGGGAGCCTTGCCGATCGACAACCGCGGCAATCTGGTGAACCAATTGGGCGACGAAGCAACCCGTACCGGGCTCACCGTGGTCGATCTGGTCGATACACGCGCTGGTTTTCTGGGGGCTGAAGATGTGGTGAGTGGTGCCGCGCTTGATCGCTACTCGTTTACCCGTGATGCGTATTTGCAGCGCCAGCGTTATCAGGTGTATGACGGCAATCCGCCCGACGAGGAACCCTCGGAGCCGTAAGGTCGTAGCCGTCTTTTGTGGGTGGCGTCCCGCAAAAACGATAATCTGGCACTGTTTGAGGAAAAGAGTAATGTTGAAAAAACGTGGTTTTTTAAGTGGCGCATTGGTGGTGATGGCAGCCTTGGGTGGTTTGGTCAGCAGCCCCGTCCATGCGGATGACGAGGCTCCCGATGCCCTGATCAAACGCCTCTCGGTTGATGTGTTGGACACCATCAAAGCCGACAAGACATTGCGTGCGGGCGACACCAGCAAAATTGTGGCCTTGGTAGATTCGCGCATCATGCCCAATGTGAATTTCCAGCGCATGACAGCTTCCGCCGTCGGGCCTGGTTGGCGCCAGGCGAGCCCCGAGCAGCAAAAGCGCTTGCAAGAGGAGTTCAAAACCCTGTTGGTCCGCACTTATGCCGGTGCATTGGCTCAAGTCAGCGACCAAAGTATTGCCATGAAACCTCTGCGCGCTGCGCCTGAGGATAAAGAAGTGGTGGTTCGTACCGAAATTAAAGGCAAGGGTGATCCCATCCAGCTCGACTACCGTTTGGAAAAGACCCCGGGTGTCGGTGCCGGCTGGAAAATTTACAACCTGAACGTGCTGGGTGTGTGGCTGGTCGAAACGTATCGCAGCCAATTTGCCCAGCAGATCAATGCGAAAGGCGTCGATGGACTGATCGATGCCTTGGCTGAACAAAACAAGGCGAACGCCAAGAAAGGCTGATGTGCTCAAGCTGCCTGCCACGATGACCCACGAGGTCGCACCAGCCTGTTTGTCCGAACTGCGGGATGGGCTGCAGCACGAGGCCAGTACGGTGGTGGTCGATGGCGAGCGTTTGCAGCGCTTCGACTCATCTGCGCTGGCTGTTTTGCTGGAGCTGCGGCGCGAGTGCGCCAAGGCCGGCAAGATGTTTGCCGTGCAAAAGCTTCCGGCCCGTTTGCGTGATCTGGCCGCCCTGTACGGGATTGACGCTCTGCTCAAGCCCGCCTGAGACCGGAAGCGTAAAATCGCGGGTTCTTTATGCCCGCCATCTCCTTCCAATCCATCTCCAAGACGTTTCCCTCGCCCAAGGGGCCGAAAGGCTCCACCTTCAAGGCAGTCGATAACGTCAGTCTCAACATCGAAGAGGGCGAATTTTTTGGTCTCCTCGGCCCCAATGGAGCGGGCAAAACCACCTTGATCAGCATGCTGGCCGGCTTGTCCCGCCCCACCAGTGGCCATGTGCAAGTGCTGGGCAGCGATGTTCAGACCGACTATGCCGATGCCCGCCGCAAACTGGGTGTGGTGCCCCAGGAGCTGGTGTTTGATCCGTTTTTTAATGTGCGCGAAATGCTGCGCATCCAGTCCGGCTATTTCGGTCTGCGAAATAACGACGCTTGGGTGGATGACCTGCTGGAAGGCCTGGGCCTGGCCGACAAGGCCAATGCCAACATGCGCCAACTCTCCGGCGGCATGAAGCGCCGTGTGCTGGTGGCGCAGGCCTTGGTGCACAAACCCCCCGTCATCGTGCTGGACGAACCCACTGCGGGTGTGGATGTGGAGCTGCGCCAGACGCTGTGGCAGTTCGTGGCCAACCTCAACAAACAGGGCAGCACGGTGCTGCTGACCACCCACTACCTTGAAGAGGCCGAAGCCTTGTGCGGGCGCATTGCCATGCTCAAGACCGGCCGCATTGTGGCGTTGGACACAACCAGCGACCTGCTCAAGGCCGCCAGCAGCAATGTGCTGCGCTTCAAGACGGCCGATGCATTGCCGGCTGAGTTGGCTGCGCGGGCCCGTATCACCGGCCGTATCGTTCAGCTGCCTGCCAACAACGCGCTCGAGATCGAAAACTACCTTGCAGCGGTGCGCCAAGCCGGCGTCGCGGTGGAAGACGTAGAGATCCGCAAGGCCGATTTGGAAGATGTGTTCCTTGACATCATGAACAAGCAAGGAGCACACGCATGAACGGCTGGCAAACCCTGCTCTACAAAGAGACCCTGCGCTTCTGGAAAGTTGCGGCGCAAACGATCGCCGGGCCGGTGCTGACCGCCATGTTGTACCTGTTGATCTTCGGCCACGCGCTGGAGAGCCATGTGAAGGTGTATGACCAGGTCAGTTACACCGCCTTTCTGGTGCCCGGCTTGGCCATGATGAGCCTGCTGCAAAACGCCTTTGCCAACAGCTCTTCCTCGCTCATCATGAGCAAGGTCATGGGTAATCTGGTGTTCTTGTTGCTCACTCCGCTGTCGTATTTCAACTGGTTTGTGGCCTATGTGGGTGCCGCTGTGATTCGCGGTTTGGTGGTGGCGCTGGGCGTGTTCGTGGTGGCGGCCTTCTTCACCCCCATGAGCTATGCAGCGCCGGTGTGGATTCTGGTGTTCGCCATTCTGGGCGCGACCCTGATGGCTGCGTTGGGGCTGATTGCTGGCTTGTGGGCTGAGAAGTTCGACCAGCTCGCGGCTTTCCAGAACTTTGTGGTCATGCCCATGACGTTCTTGAGCGGCGTGTTTTATTCAATCCATTCCTTGCCCGCGTTCTGGCAAGGGGTGAGCCATTTCAACCCGTTTTTCTACATGATCGACGGCTTCCGCTTCGGCTTCTTTGGCATCAGCGACGTGTCCCCGTGGATGAGCCTTGCTGTCGTCGGCGGCGCCACCGTGGTGGTGAGCCTGATTGCCCTTCAACTGCTGCGCAGCGGCTACAAAATCCGCAGCTGAGATTCTTATGACCGCAGACCAACTCCAAGCCCTTATCACTGCAGGCCTCGCCTGTGACCATTGCGCGCTCGAAGGCGATGGCCGCCACTGGTACGCCACCATCGTGTCGCCCGAGTTCGAAGGCAAACGCCTTGTCCAGCGCCAGCGTTTGGTGTACGCCACCTTGGGCAACCGCATGCAAACCGACGAGGTACACGCTTTGTCCATGAAAACTTTCTCGCCCACCGAATGGGCAGCCCAGTCCGCCTGAGGCGCACGCAACTCCGAGAGCCCGCCATGAGCGCAGACATGATCACCCTGGCCCTGTCCAAAGGCCGTATTTTTGAAGAAACCGTGCCGCTGCTCAAAGCCGCCGGCATTGAGGTGCTGGACGACCCTGAGAAGTCCCGCAAATTGATTCTGGACACCAACCAGCCCAACGTGCGCGTGCTGGTGGTGCGCGCGACTGACGTGCCCACCTATGTGCAATACGGCGGCGCCGACCTCGGCATCACCGGCAAAGACACTTTGCTGGAGCACGGCAGCCAAGGCCTCTACCAGCCGCTGGATTTGCAGATCGCCAAGTGCCGCATTAGCGTGGCGGTGCGTGCCGACTTTGACTACGCGTCTGCCGTCAAGCAGGGCTCGCGGCTCAAGGTGGCTACCAAGTACGTGGCGATTGCCCGCGAGTTTTTCGCCAGCAAGGGCGTGCACGTGGACTTGATCAAGCTCTACGGCAGCATGGAGCTGGCGCCCCTGGTCGGCCTGGCCGACGCGATTGTGGATCTGGTCTCCACCGGCAACACCCTTAAGGCCAACCATCTTGTCGAGGTGGAGCGCATCATGGATATCAGCTCTCGCCTGGTGGTGAACCAGGCCGCGCTCAAGCTCAAACAAGAACCCATCCGCAAGATCATCGACGCCTTTGCCGGCGCCGTAGGCCAGTAACTCCGGAAACCCATTTGCTATGACTTTTGTAGCTGCTCCCGCACGTTTATCAAGCGCTAGCGCCACTTTTGAGGCTGAATTCAAGGCGCGTTTGCATTGGTCTGCGGACACCGATGCCGCCATCGAGCAGCGCGTGGCCGACATCCTGGCCGACGTGCAGCAGCGCGGCGATGCCGCCGTGTTGGAGTACACCGCCCGTTTCGATGGCCTGAGCGCCACCGACATGAAGGCGCTGGAGCTGACCCAAGCCGAGCTCAAAGCGGCATTCGACAGCATCCCTGCAGAACAGCGCGCTGCGCTGGAGGCTGCCGCCAAGCGGGTGCGCAGCTACCATGAAGCCCAAAAGAAGGCCTCCGGCGAGAGCTGGACCTACCGTGACGAAGACGGCACGCTCTTGGGCCAAAAGGTCACGCCGCTGGACCGCGTGGGCATTTACGTGCCCGGCGGCAAAGCGGCGTACCCCAGCAGCGTGTTGATGAACGCCATTCCCGCCCATGTGGCCGGGGTCGGCGAAATCATCATGGTCGTACCCACGCCCAAGGGCGAGAAAAACGCCTTGGTGCTGGCCGCTGCCTATGTGGCTGGCGTGACCCGCGCCTTCACCATCGGCGGCGCGCAAGCGGTGGCCGCATTGGCCTATGGCACCGCCATCATCCCCGCCGTGCACAAAATCACCGGCCCCGGTAACGCCTACGTGGCTGCCGCCAAGCGCCGCGTGTTCGGCACCGTGGGCATCGACATGATTGCTGGCCCCAGCGAGATTCTGGTGCTGGCAGACGGCACCACACCGCCGGACTGGGTGGCGATGGACCTGTTCAGCCAGGCCGAGCACGACGAGCTGGCGCAAAGCATTCTGTTGTGCCCTGATGCCGCTTACATCGAGCAAGTGCAACAGAGCATCAACCGCCTGCTGCCTGAAATGCCACGTGCCGAGATCATCGCCAAAAGCCTCACCGGCCGTGGCGCACTGATCCAGACCCGCAGCATGGAAGAGGCCTGCGAGATCAGCAACCGCATCGCGCCCGAGCACCTGGAAGTCTCGAGCAATGACGCGCATAAATGGGAACCCCTGCTCAAGCACGCTGGTGCCATTTTTCTGGGCGCCTACACGTCTGAGAGCCTGGGCGACTACTGCGCCGGCCCTAACCACGTGCTGCCCACCAGCGGCACTGCGCGTTTCAGCAGCCCGCTGGGGGTGTACGACTTCCAGAAGCGCAGCAGCCTCATTGAGGTGAGCGAGCAGGGCGCCCAGGCATTGGGGCAGATTGCCTCGGTGCTGGCCCACGGCGAGGGCCTGCAAGCCCATGCACGTGCGGCGGAAATGCGATTGAAGTAAGAATGGGCGCATCAGGACGACCAAGCCCTATGCGCACCACACTTCATACCCCTCACACCTTTTCCACGCTGCGGCAAGCCTCTGCTTGCTTCGCGCTGTGCTTTGCCGCGGCCTCCGCGGCTCAGGCCATGACCATCCGCGAAATGCGGGCCCTCGAGAAGACGGAAAAGCAAGGCAGCACCTATACCGACTACTACCTGGTCGGCGTCATGGAAGGCGCGCTCGAGGCCCACACCCAAGCGGTGCGCGCCGGTGCCAGCGCCAGCATCTGCCTCAATGGTCGCCGTCTGGAGCCCAGCATGGCCAAGAGCCTGTACACCACCGAGCTCAAGCGCAATGCCGACCTCTACGAGGCCGATATGCCGGTGCAGCTGGTGGTGGTGAATGCGCTGGGGACGGTGTACCCCTGCCTCTAACCGCCCGCATGCGCGAGCCGTTGCCACACCACAGAGGCTTTTGATCGCTTCTTAACGGAATTTCACCTGCTTGCGGAATTCGTCCAGCATGGCTTGGTAGCTTCCGTTGTTGCGCATCTGGGTCAGACCTTTGCCGAAGGTGTCAGAGGCCTGTTGCGCTCCCGGGTACTTTTTCGAAAAAGCGATCCAGAACTCATCGGCGGACAAGGCGCCCCGGTGCACCAGTCGGCCACGCGCTGCGTCGGTGGCATCAATCCGCAGCCAACCCGGGGTGCGATTCATCACGACATAGTCCACGCGCTTGCTCAAAAACATTTGAATGAGGTTGTCGTCAGAGTTCGCGGGGAACTTGCCAATGCGTGAATCGTTCACAAAGGCGCTGGGATAGGTGTAGCCATTGGTGATGGCGACGTTTTTGCCCCGCAGGTCTGCCAGAGTCAGCGGGGTGGCGTCGTTGCCTGGCGCACCAAAGATCGACAGCTCTTCTTTGAACATCGGCGGCGAGTGCCAGATGTAATCGTTCCGGTTTTCATTGGTGATGCTGGCATTGAAGCAGCCTGCCACTTGGTCTGTGAGTGCCAATCGCATGCACCGGGAAAACGGCACGGAAATAAACCGCACATTGACGCCTTGGCTGGCGAACGCCGCCCGTATCAACCGGGGGCTAAAGCCGGTGGGTTCGTGTCCCGCGCCAAGCGAGCGTTTGTCTGCAAAGCTGTAAGGAGGCCAGTCGTCCTCCCCGGCCAGCACGATCGTGGTGGCGGCTGCTGGCTCTGCGGTGCCCTTGGTGGGCATCCCCAGAATCAATAGCAGAGCGACAAAGGCTTTTAGCAGCATGTGGTGGCCCCAATTTTCAGTGTTTCCAACGGACCCGGCACGGTGGCAAATAGCGCCAACCCCGGTGCAAAAGTCATCTGTGTGCAATATACGGCCTCGGAATTCAATCGGACGCATCCGAGCTGAAGCACGAGGGGCGCGCTGGGTTACTCCCTGAGTATCACCGGTAGGTCAAAATAAACACGAACTTCGTGCAGCACGAATTTCGTGTAAACTGCATTCACGATGAAAAACGTCACCATCACCGTTGAAGACGCCACCCTGGAATGGGTGCGGATCGAGGCGGCGCGGCGCAATACCAGCGTGTCGCGCTTGGTGGGCGAGATGTTGACCGAGAAGATGCAGCACGACGACGCCTATGCCCGCGCCCAGCGCGATTGGGTGGCGGATACGTCCAGCTTCAGCTCGGGTGGCAAGGCTTATCCGGCGCGGGGCCAGCAAGACCATGGCTAGCCCGCTCGACACCTCTGGCGCCATCGTCTTTGTGGACACCAACGTGCTGTTGGCCGCAGACGATGCGTTTGACGCTCCTCGCCAAACCCGCGTACGTGAATGGCTGCAGGCCTTGTGGCAACGCAGGGCAGGGCGATTGAGCACGCAGGTGCTGAACGCCTATTACGTGGGCGCCACCCGCCACTTCGCCATGCCGCAGGGCGACGCACGCGCCAAGCTGCGCCGCTACCAGCTCTGGCAGCCTTGGCAGATCGACCACCAGACCGTAGAAACCGCTTGGGGCGTGGAGGCCCGTTTCGGCCTGCCGTATTGGGATGCGCTCATCGTTGCCGCCGCAGCGCAGAGCGGCGCAAGCCATGTACTGTCGTTCGATTTGCAGCACGGCCAGCAGATCGACGGCGTCACCATCTTGAACCCTTTGCAAGCCACGCCTGCCGATCTGGCGCTGGCTGACTAGTTTTTTGAAAGCCCTTGCATGACAACCTCTGCCGACTTTGCTGCTGACGTACAGGCGCTGATTGCGCGCCGCATCCGCCAGGACGTGCAGGGCATGCATGCCTATGCGGTCCAAGACTCCAAAGGCATGGTCAAGCTCGATGCCATGGAGAACCCGTTTTCTCTGCCACCCCACCTGCAAGCCGCGCTGGGCCAGCGCCTGGGCGCGCTGGCGCTGAACCGCTACCCCGATGGCCGGGTCAATGACCTACGGGCAGCCCTGGCGCAGTACGTGGGCATGCCCGCGGGCCACGACATCATGCTGGGCAATGGCTCGGACGAGCTGATCTCTCTGCTCTCCATGGCTTGCGACGTACCTGCCCAGCCCGGCGAGGCCCGCCCCGTGGTGCTGGCGCCTACGCCCGGTTTTGTGATGTACGCCATGAGTGCCCAGTTGCAGGGGTTGGACTTTGTCGGCGTGCCGCTGACCGAAGACTTTGCCCTCGATGTGCCTGCCATGGTGCAGGCTATTGCCGAGAAGCAACCCGCCATCGTGTACCTGGCCTACCCCAATAACCCCACCGCCAATTTGTGGGACGCCGACGCCATGGCCACCGTGATTGCTGCAGCCAAGCAGGCGGGCAGCATCGTGGCGGTGGACGAGGCCTACCAGCCGTTTTCCAGCCGCACCTACATGGATGTGATCCGCGCGAACCCCGCCGCCCATCCCCATGTGGTGCTGATGCGCACCCTGAGTAAGTTTGGCCTAGCCGGTGTTCGCCTAGGCTATATGACCGGCCCTGCCGCCCTGATTGCCCAGGTCGACAAAGTGCGCCCGCCCTACAACATCAGTGTGCTGAACTACGAGTGCGCCTTGTTTGCCTTGGAGCATCAAGATGCTTTTGCCGTGCAAGCCCAAGAGATATGTGCGCAGCGCGCTATTCTTTTAGGAGCATTGCGTGCGATGCCTGGTGTGAAGGCCTGGGATAGCGATGCCAACATGGTGCTGGTCCGCTTCCCCGGCGCGGACGATGCAGCGCAAAAAATATTCGACGGTTTGAAGGCGCGCGGGGTGCTGGTCAAGAACGTTTCTAAAATGCACCCATTGCTGGCCCGCTGTTTGCGTTTGACCGTCGGCACCGCCGAAGAAAACGCCCGACTGATTCAGGCCTTGCAGGAAACCCTATGAGCACCAACTACCCCGTTACCGAAATCCCCACAGCCATGCCCGCACGCATTGCCGAAGTGTCCCGCAACACCGCGGAAACCAAGATCCGCGTGCGCGTGAACTTGGACGGCACGGGTGTGAGCCGCTTGTCCACTGGTATTGGCTTTTTCGACCACATGCTCGACCAGATCGCCCGCCACGGGTTGATTGACCTCGACATTGAGGCCGAAGGCGATTTGCACATTGACGGGCACCACACGGTGGAAGATGTGGGCATCACCCTGGGCCAGGCCTTTGCCAAGGCGGTGGGTGACAAGAAAGGCATTCGCCGCTATGGCCACGCTTATGTGCCCTTGGACGAAGCGCTGAGCCGTGTCGTGATCGACTTTTCTGGCCGCCCGCAGTTGGAAATGCATGTGCCCTTCAAGAGCGGCATGATCGGCGCGTTTGACACCCAGCTCACGCACGAGTTCTTCCAGGGCTTTGTGAACCACGCATCGGTGACCCTGCACATTGACAACCTCAAGGGCGAGAACGCCCACCACCAGGCCGAGACCGTGTTCAAGGCCTTTGCCCGCGCATTGCGCTCCGCGTTGGAGTTCGATCCCCGCGCATTGGGTGTGATTCCCTCTACCAAAGGTTCGCTCTGATGAAAAAGGTCGCTGTCGTTGATTACGGCATGGGCAATTTGCGCTCAGTCACGCAGGCTGTGATGCATGTGGCTGAGGGCACCGGTGTCGAGGTCGTCTGGGCCCGCACCCCGCAAGAAGTGATGGACGCCGAGCGCGTGGTCTTGCCCGGACAGGGCGGTATGCGCGATTGCATGCGCGAGCTGCACGAGTCTGGCATGTTCGACGCCGTGATGCACGCAGCGGCGCACAAGCCCCTGATGGGGGTGTGCGTGGGCATGCAGATGCTGCTGGACCACTCGGCAGAGCTGGACACGCCGTGCTTGGGTTTGATTCCTGGTGAGGTGGTCAAGTTCGACCTCGCCGGCCAAACACAACCTGATGGCAGCCGCTACAAAGTGCCCCAGATGGGCTGGAACCAGGTCTGGCAAACCGGGGAAACCCGGCACCCGGTGTGGGGTGAGGTGCCGGACGGCGCCTACTTCTACTTTGTGCACAGTTATTACGCACAACCGTCGGATGCACGCCACAGCGTGGGCGAGACCGACTACGGCCAGCGCTTCTCTTGCGCCATTGCGCGCGATAATATTTTCGCGACGCAATTCCACCCCGAGAAAAGCGCCGAACATGGTTTAGCCCTGTATCGCAATTTCCTGCACTGGAACCCTTGAATTTTTATCCTTGCCGCACTCCTGCATTTGGCAAAGCGACCTCTTTTTCCTCCAACCCTGAAGCACCATGCTTTTAATTCCTGCAATTGACCTCAAAGACGGCCACTGCGTTCGCCTCAAACAAGGCGATATGGACCAATCCACCACCTTTGGCGAAGACCCCGCGGTCATGGCCCGAAGCTGGGTTGACAAGGGCGCGCGCCGCCTGCACCTCGTAGATTTGAATGGCGCGTTTGCGGGCCATCCCAAGAACGAGGTGGCCATTCGCAAGATATTGAAGGAAGTGGGCGGCGAGATTGATGTGCAGCTGGGTGGCGGTATCCGCGATCTGGACACCATCGAGCGCTATCTGGATGCTGGCTTGCGCTACGTCATCATCGGTACTGCAGCGGTTAAGAACCCCGGCTTTTTGCAGGACGCTTGCACCGCGTTCGGCGGTCACATCATCGTGGGCCTGGACGCCCGCGACGGCAAAGTGGCCACCGACGGCTGGAGCAAGCTCACCCGCCACGACGTGATCGACCTCGGCAAAAAGTTTGAAGACTACGGTGTCGAAGGCATCATTTACACCGACATCGGCCGCGACGGCATGCTGTCCGGCATCAACATCGACGCCACCGTCAAGCTCGCGCAAGCGCTCACGATTCCTGTCATCGCCTCTGGCGGCCTGTCTAACATGGCTGACATCGAAGCACTGTGCGCTGTGGAAGACGAAGGCGTGGAAGGTGTGATCTGCGGCCGCGCCATTTACAGCGGCGACCTCGACTTTGAAAAAGCGCAGCTCCGCGCCGACGAGTTGAACGGATGAACAAGTTTTGCCGCCGGGCCGTCCCAAGGCAAAACACGGCCCCCTCGGGGGGCAGGAAGCTACACGCAGTGAGCGACCGTGAGGGCCACCATGCTCGCTAAGAGAATTATTCCTTGCCTCGACGTGACCGGCGGTCGCGTCGTCAAAGGCGTGAACTTTGTTGAGCTGCGTGACGCCGGCGATCCGGTAGAAATTGCTGCGCGCTACAACGACCAGGGCGCTGACGAACTCACGTTTCTCGATATCACCGCTACCAGTGATGGGCGGGATTTGATTCTGCACATCATTGAGGCGGTAGCTTCGCAAGTGTTCATTCCGCTTACCGTGGGTGGTGGTGTGCGGGTGGTCGAGGACGTGCGGCGCTTGCTGAACGCAGGTGCCGACAAGGTGAGTTTCAACTCGGCGGCCTTGGCCAATCCGCAGGTGATTGAAGACGCATCGCTCAAATACGGCTCACAGGCGATTGTGGTGGCGATTGACGCCAAGCGCCGGTCCGCCGAAGACGCAGTCACCCGCGGTGCGGGCTGGGATGTGTATAGCCACGGCGGCCGTAAAAACACGGGGCTGGATGCAGTGGTATGGGCTACGGAGATGGCGCGCCGCGGTGCCGGCGAGATCTTGCTCACCAGCATGGACCGTGATGGCACCAAGAGTGGCTTTGATTTGGCCCTGACCCGCGCGGTGGCCGATGCGATCAGCGTACCGGTGATTGCCAGTGGCGGCGTGGGTAACCTCGACCACCTGGCAGATGGCGTGCAGCAGGGTGGCGCCGATGCGGTGCTGGCAGCCAGCATCTTCCATTACGGCGAATACACGGTGGGCCAGGCGAAAGCGCGTATGGCGCAGCGGGGTATCCCGGTCAGAATTTAAGCCTTTTAGGGCTCTGGCGCCCAACAATGCTGCGCGAGCAGCTATCAAAAAAATAGCAAATGGACTCTCAAATGACCCCCCCAGTGAGCTGGATCAAGCACATCCGTTGGGACTCCAAAGGCTTGGTCCCTGTCATTGCACAAGAGCAAACCACGGGTGATGTGCTGATGTTTGCCTGGATGAACCGCGAGGCGCTGCAAAAAACCGTAGAGCTCGGTCAGGCGGTGTATTTCAGCCGTTCGCGCGACAAGCTCTGGTTCAAAGGCGAAGAGTCCGGCCATGTGCAGAAAGTCCATGAGATCCGTATGGACTGTGACAGTGACGTTATCTTGCTCAAAGTGACCCAGCTGGGCCATGAGCCCGGTATCGCTTGCCACACCGGGCGCCACAGCTGTTTCTTCAGTGTGCTGAAGGACGGTGTCTGGCAAGCGGTTGACCCGGTGCTCAAAGACCCTGAATCCATTTACAAGTAAAGCGCGTATTCACACCATGCAGGACACACTCACTTCTCAAGATGCGCTAGCCCATTTGGCGGCTGTCATCGAAAGTCGCAAAGCGGCCAACGGGGGCGACCCCGAGGCGAGCTATGTGGCGCGCCTGCTCCACAAAGGCCCTGACGCCTTTTTGAAGAAAATCGGAGAAGAAGCCACCGAAGTAGTGTTGGCCGCCAAAGATGCGGACCACGGCGGGGACAAGACAAAGATCGTTTACGAGATGGCAGACCTGTGGTTCCACAGCATGGTGGCGCTGGCCCATTACGGCCTGAGTCCCGCAGATGTCATCACCGAGTTGCAGCGTCGCTTGGGCACCAGTGGTCTTGAAGAAAAAGCCCTGCGCAAAGCGGTGGCGCGCGAAGCCGAGTCCAAATAAGGAGCCGCGCAATGAGCCAAGACTTCACCACCCCCGCTACCTCAGACCAAGCCCTTTTGCTCAAGTTGCAGGGGCTGAACACGGTGGGCACCATCAGCTATGTACTGCACCTCATCGTGGCGGTAGCGGCCTTGATTCCCGGCGGGCAGTTTGGCTTGACGCTGTTGCTGGTGGCCCTGATCATCGATTTGGTCAAGCGTGATGACGCAGCCGGTACTTGGCATGCTTCGCATTTCCGCTGGCGTATCCGCTCGGTGTTGTTTGCCGGGTTGGCGTATTTGCTGACTTTCCCTCTGTTTCTGCTTTTGTATTTTCCGGGCGCTGTGGCCTGGGCTGTCATATCACTGTGGTTTCTTTACCGTATCGTCACAGGCTTTATGGCAATGAATAAAGGTCAGGAGATCGGTGCATGAGCGAGCACACCCATCACGCCCACGATGCGAATTGCATTTTTTGCAAGATCGTGGCCAAGCAGATTCCATCCAAGGCGGTGTTTGAGGATGAGCATGTTTATGCCTTCCACGACATCAATCCCTGGGCGCCGGTGCATTTTTTGCTGATACCCAAGGCGCATATTCCCAGTATGGCGCACATCACTGCAGAGCATGGCACCCTGATGGCCCACATGATGGCCCTGGTGCCACAGTTGGCTTTGAAGGAGGGATGCAACCCTTACCCCGAAGGCGGCTACCGTTTGGTTACCAATACCGGGTCAGAGGGTGGGCAGGAAGTCCATCATTTACATTTTCACATCATGGGTGGTTCTCGCCCCTGGCTGAAAGGTTAGTCGCTTCAAGTGGGCGACTAGAATTCAATTTATTGTTAGGAGTACATCATGGGTTCATTTTCTATTTGGCACTGGTTGATCGTTCTGCTGATCGTCGTCATGGTGTTCGGCACCAAGAAACTCAAGAACATCGGCTCTGACCTGGGCGGTGCGGTCAAAGGTTTCAAAGACGGCATGAAAGACGGCACTACGCCTGCTGCCGACGACAAAGCCGCTCCTGCACAACAAGTGGCCAATGCCGCTGAGAAAACCACGATCGACGTGGAAGCCAAGCAAAAGTCCTGAGCTGAATCTGCGTGATTGATCTCGGAATTGCCAAAATGGCGCTGATCGGCGCGGTGGCGTTGATCGTCATCGGGCCTGAAAAGCTGCCCCGGGTTGCGCGCACGGTGGGTGCCTTGCTTGGTAAGGCGCAACGCTATGTGTCAGATGTGAAGGCTGAGGTCAACCGGTCGATGGACTTGGACGAGTTGAAGAAAATGCGCGAAACCGTCGAAGGTGCCGCGCGCGATGTAGAAAACTCCATCCAGACATCTGCCTCAGACTTTGAGAAGTCGTGGTCCGAGGTCGCTGATGCAGCGCTGGCGCCCGAGCCACCGAGCTATAAACATCCCAACAAAAACTGGCGTTTGAAGCAAGGTGCCATGCCGCAGTGGTACAAGGCCCGCAACGGGGTGCGTACCCGTGCTTTGTCGGGTGCTGCACGAGTAGCCCGGTTCCGTCCTCCCCGCGCCCGCTGAGCGGCGCTCAATACTCTACCCATGTCTACTGAAAATCAACCGCAAGACGAGCTTGCCGGCACAGAGCAACCCTTCGTCCAGCATTTGATGGAGTTGCGCGATCGCTTGGTCAAAGCTGCCATTGCGGTGGGTATCGCCATGGCGGTGTTGGCTTTGTACCCGGGACCAGCCGCACTGTATGACTTTTTGGCCCAGCCGTTGATTGCCTCCCTGCCTGAAGGGGGCAAGCTGATTGCCACCTCGGTGATTTCGCCCTTCCTGGTGCCGCTCAAGATCATGCTGATGACCGCATTCTTGATTGCGCTTCCGGTGGTTCTCTGGCAAATGTGGGCTTTTGTGGCCCCCGGCCTCTACAGCCACGAGAAGAAACTGGTACTCCCTTTGGTGGTTTCGAGCACAGTGTTGTTCTTTATTGGCGTGGCGTTTTGTTACTTCTTTGTTTTTGGGCAGGTGTTCAAGTTCATCCAAAGCTTCGCGCCCAAAAGCATTGCCGCGACTCCGGATATTGAGGCCTATTTGGACTTTGTCCTGTCTATGTTCTTGGCCTTCGGTTTGGCGTTTGAGGTGCCAATCGTGGTGGTTGTGCTGGCGCGAATGGGGATCGTGTCTATCGAAAAGCTCAAGGCTTTCCGCAGCTACTTCATCGTGCTCGCCTTTGTGATCGCCGCGATCGTGACTCCGCCGGATGTGGTGTCTCAGCTGGCTTTAGCGATCCCGATGTGTATCTTGTATGAAATCGGTATTTGGGCTGCGCAGATTTTTATCAAGCACACCCAGGCCCCTGCGGAAGAATCAAAGTCCGCCTGAGTCGAGCCCCGCTCCAAAACCCACCCCCCGCCTTTGTGCGGGGGTTTTGCTTTCAGCGCTTGACTGCCTTGGGCTTGGGTCGTACGCCAGGGGTGAGCTTCAGGTTCACCTGAGCTTCTTTGCGCTGAACCACAAAAGCAGATTCGATACCGGGCTTGAGCGATGACACCAGAGCCAGCAGCTGGGTGACATCTCGAACGGGCGTCCCGCCTATGCTCACGATCACATCGCCCGGGCGGATGCCCGCTTGAGCGGCAGGCCCGTTTTGCAGCACGCCAGTGATGATGACACCCTCTTGGGCCTTCACATCAAAGGTTTCAGCCAGCTCGGGAGAGAGGTCGTTGGGTTCCACGCCGATCCAGCCCCGGGTGACTTTGCCGTCTTTCACAATGTCTTCGAGCACCTGCTTGGCGGTCGTCACGGGAATGGCAAAACCGATGCCCATGCTGCCACCCGAGCGGGAGTAGATGGCGGTGTTAATCCCCAGCAAGTTGCCGTTGGTATCCACCAAGGCGCCGCCCGAGTTGCCGGGGTTGATCGCTGCATCGGTTTGGATAAAGTTTTCAAAGGTGTTGATGCCCAACTGGTTACGCCCCAGCGCGCTCACAATTCCGCTGGTCACCGTCTGCCCGACGCCAAACGGGTTGCCGATGGCTAAAACTTGGTCGCCCACACGCAGGGCATCTGCATTGCCCAGCACGATGGTGGGCAGCTTGTCCAATTCGACTTTCAATACTGCGAGGTCGCTATCGGGATCCGTGCCGATGACTTTGGCGACGGATTTGCGCCCGTCGTTGAGGACGACCTCGATCTCGTCTGCCTCTTCGATCACATGGTTGTTGGTGAGGATGTAGCCCTGCGGGCTGACAATCACGCCGCTGCCCAAGCCGCCCTGAGGTTCATCGCTCTGGTCGCCGTAGAAAAACTTGAACCACGGGTCATCGGCATTGGGGTGCTGCGCCGCCGCTTTGCTGGTGGCGATGCTGACTACTGCGGACGACGCCACCTGCGCTGCCATGCGCAAACTGCCGGGAGGAATCTCCCCTGCTGGTGGGGCGGGTGACTCAAACATCGAGATGACACCACGACTGCTGGTACCGGCGCTGATCCACTGGGGTTTTAACGTCGCAACTACAAAATACGAAGCCAGCAATACGGTGCACGTTTGAGAGAACAGCAACCAAAGTCTTTTCATGAAATCACTCTGCAAAGGGCACACACCAGCGGGCGCCACGTGCAAATTGTAGGCTGCTAAGCTGTGTGCTGCTGCACGGACTATGACCGATTCTTACCGCACCATCCTGATCGAGCCGGACGCGCCTCTCAAACCGAAGTGGGGGGCTGAGTGCAATGGTTGCGGCGTTTGCTGCTTGGCGGAGCCGTGCCCTGTGGGTGTTGTGCTCAGTCGGCGCCGCAATGGGGCTTGCGTGGCCTTGCAATGGGACAGCGTGTCGCGGCGGTACCGCTGTGGTGCGGTAGCAAATCCACAGGCGATGCTTGTGCGGGTGTGGCCTGCGGTCTGGTGGCCGGTGCGCAGTGGTTTTGCCTTCTTGCTTGGCAAGATGGCCTTGCGCTGGATCGCCGCTGGGCAGGGGTGCGATAGTAGCCTAGAGCCGGCATCGCCCTCAGAGACAATAGTCAATAAAAACGAGAGCCCGACACACCATGATTGATCGCCAACAGCTCATCCAAACGCTACAAACACTGCTTCAACCGGAGCGCTTCAAGGACTATTGCCATAACGGATTGCAGGTCGAAGGGCGCACCGGTATCGGACACTTGGTTAGTGGGGTGACAGCCAGCGAGGCGCTCATTCAAGCCGCGATCGATCAAAAGGCGGATGCAGTTTTGGTGCACCACGGTTTATTCTGGAAAGGGTTTGATGGTCAGGTGAGTGGTTGGATGCGAAAACGCCTGGGCTTGTTAATGACCCACAACATCAACCTGCTGGCTTACCACTTGCCGCTGGATGCGCACCCTGAACTCGGAAACAACGCCCAGCTGGGTAAGCTGCTCGGACTGGAAACGCAGGCCACCTTCGGAGAGCAAGCGTTAGGGCATTTGGGCGCTGCGTCAACGGCCTGGGAGAGCGATACAGCGCTCGCAGCGCATATCGAAAACGTATTGGGTCGCAGCGTGACGTGTGTTTCCGGATTTTCGGGGCCTGTCAGCAAGGTGGCGTGGTGTACCGGCGGGGCGCAGAGTTACTTTGAGCCTGCCATTGCCGCTGGAGCGCAGGTGTTCATTACAGGCGAAATTTCAGAGCCTCAGGCCCACTATGCACGCGAATGCGGCGTGTCGTACATTGCCTGTGGGCACCATGCCAGCGAACGCTATGGTGCTCAGGCGGTAGGAGCCTGGGTGGCTGAGCAACACGGTTTGACCCATACCTTCATTGATATCCCGAATCCCGCATGACAACTCCTTGGATAGCCATCACCCTTGGTGATGCAGCTGGAATCGGGCCCGAAATCATTGCCCGGTGTTACCAACAGGCGCCAGCGTTGATGCGGGACTGTTTTGTTGCGGGGGACGTGCAAGCTATGCGGCGCGCCAGCCGTTTGGTAGCGGAGGGCGGATTGGTGGCACCCGTGGCAGTCCTGACCGCTCTCGACGACATGGGCCGCATTCCGCCCGGGTGTATTCCTGTGCTCCAAGTCGGCCCGGCGCTTCCTGAGGTCCCCTATGGCATGGTGAGTGCGGCGGCGGGCGAGTTCGCCGGCCGATGCGTCGTCTGGGCGGCAGATGCGGCGTTGCGTGGAGATATCGCTGCGTTAGTGACGGCGCCCTTGCACAAAGAGGCGATGAGTGCTGCTGGTGCGCCTTACAACGCGTACCCCGGGCACACCGAGTTGCTGCAGGCGCGTGCGGCCCATGCCCAAGGTCTATCGGTTGAAGCGATGCCAGTGCGCATGATGCTGGCCAACCATGAGTTACGAACCGTGCTGGTCAGCATCCATGTGTCGCTCCGAAAAGCGCTGGAAGCGATCACCTTCGAAAACATCGTCGATACGCTGAGAATCACCCGTGTCGCCTTGCGCAATGCATTAGGCCGTGAGCCTCGGATTGCTGTCGCGGGTCTGAACCCGCATGCGGGCGAGGGCGGGCTGTTTGGGCAAGAGGAGATCGAGACCATCGCACCGGCGATTGCGGCAGTCATGTCTGAGGGGGCCGATGTCTACGGCCCTATTGCACCCGATACTGTTTTTATGCGCGCGAGGAATACAGACGACCACCCCGGCGAATTTGATGTGGTGGTGGCGATGTACCACGACCAAGGGCTTATCCCTGTCAAATACTTGGGGGTGGAGCAGGGTGTGAATGTGACCCTAGGCTTGCCTTTGGTACGCACCAGCCCGGATCATGGCACTGCATTCGATATTGCGGGCCGCGGTGTTGCAGACTATCGAAGCCTGTTGGAGTCGGTTGATACTGCGAAGCGCCTCGTAAAAATCAACTAAATAAGCACTTGGCCCCGGTACGTAAAGCAGGATTCGCAATTAAAAATGTAGCAAATCCTGCTGTCGAATTTACTTCTTCAGACTGTCGCGGATTTCACGCAACAACAACACGTCTTCCGGAGTAACCACAGGCGCAGGTGCCGCAGCCGGAGCCTCTTTCTTCAAGCGGTTGATTTGCTTGATCATCAGGAAGATGATGAAAGCCAAGATCGCAAAGTTCACTGCGACGGTGATGAAGTTGCCATAAGCAAACACAGGTACGCCCGCTTTTTTGAGTGCATCCAGAGTGGTGCCGGTGCCAGGAGGAATGCTTCCCAAGACCACAAAGAGGTTGGAAAAGTCAAGTTTGCCAACGACAGCACCGATCAAAGGCATGATCAAGTCGCCTACCACCGAGTCGACAATTTTGCCGAACGCTCCACCAATGATCACACCGACTGCCAAGTCGACCACATTACCTTTGACGGCGAACTCTTTGAATTCTTGCAGCATGCCCATGGGGTAACTCTCCTTAATTGATAAAAGCGCTAGTATCCCCGAAATCACAAGGGCATTGCGAAGGTGACTTGCGCAAGTCCCTGTTCGTTGAATAACCCTACATCCGTCAGCTACAATTCTTGTCTAATCTACTAGCGACGTTCGTTGAGGATTCTCATGAGTGAAACACTTGTCGACAGCAAAAAGATCGACGCCAGCAAGCGGACTTGGCTGATTGCCTCCGGTTGTGCTGGTGCGGTAGGTGGTGTTGCAACCGCCATTCCCTTTGTGAGTACCTTTCAGCCGTCTGAGCGCGCGAAGGCCGCAGGAGCAGCCGTTGAGGTAGACATCGCTGAACTAAAACCCGGCGAGAAGGTCACTGTTGAATGGCGCGGCAAGCCTGTGTGGATTGTTCGACGTACGCCAGAGCAAGTGGCTGCTTTGGCCGGTATCGATAGCCAACTAGCAGATCCCAAGTCAGAGCGCAAGCCTGACGAGCTGACGCCGGAATACGCCCGCAATGAAGCGCGCTCCATCAAGCCGGAGTTCTTTGTGGCAGTGGGTATCTGCTCTCACCTTGGTTGCTCTCCCTCTGACAAATTCCAGACCGGCGCTCAGCCCTCGCTTCCTGATGATTGGAAGGGTGGCTTCTTGTGCCCATGTCATGGTTCGACATTCGATATGGCTGGCCGGGTCTTCAAGAACAAACCGGCGCCTGACAACCTTGAAGTCCCCCCCCATATGTTCCTGTCCGACAGCAAGCTGCTTATCGGCGAAGACAAAGAAGCCTGAGGAATAAGACATGGCCCGAGCATTCAAGGACATTTCGCCTAACGCCTCTTCCGGGGAAAAGGTAACCAATTGGTTCGAGAACCGTTTTCCTACGGCTTTTGATGCCTACAAAGTTCACATGTCGGAGTACTACGCTCCGAAGAACTTTAACTTCTGGTACATCTTCGGCTCGCTGGCTTTGCTGGTGCTGGTGATTCAAATCGTCACCGGGATTTTTTTGGTCATGCACTACAAGCCTGACGCCAATTTGGCGTTTGCCTCTGTGGAGTACATCATGCGTGATGTGCCTTGGGGCTGGCTGATCCGCTACATGCACTCCACTGGTGCTTCTGCATTCTTTGTCGTTGTGTACCTGCACATGTTCCGCGGCCTGATCTACGGTAGCTACCGCAAGCCTCGCGAGTTGGTGTGGATTTTTGGTTGTGCGATTTTCTTGTGCCTGATGGCCGAAGCCTTCATGGGCTATCTGCTGCCCTGGGGTCAAATGTCTTATTGGGGTGCACAAGTTATCGTGAACTTGTTCGCCGCGGTCCCCTTGGTCGGGCCTGACCTCGCGCTGCTGATTCGCGGAGATTTTGTGGTGGGTGATGCCACGTTGAACCGCTTCTTCAGCTTCCACGTGATTGCTGTTCCATTGGTGTTGTTGGGCCTGGTGGTTGCGCACTTGCTTGCGTTGCACGATGTGGGCTCTAACAACCCAGACGGCGTCGAAATCAAAGGGCCCAACGCCCCGCGCGATGCCCAGGGTCACCCCTTGGACGGCGTTCCCTTCCATCCTTACTACACCGTGCACGACATCTTTGCGGTGAGCATGTTCTTGATGGTGTTCACTGCCATCATTTTCTTCGCACCAGAGTTCGGCGGGTATTTCTTGGAGTACAACAACTTCATCCCCGCTGATCCGCTAAAGACTCCAGCCCACATTGCTCCAGTCTGGTATTTCACGCCTTTCTATTCCATGTTGCGGGCTATCACTAGCGAGATGATGTACGCGCTGATCGCCTGTGTGATTGGTGCAGCTGCCTTCGGTGTAATCAAGGCGAAGTTGCCCAATATTTTCAAGGCTGCCATCGTGGGTGCTGCAGTGCTCGTCTCTGTAGCCATGCTGTCGATCGACGCTAAGTTCTGGGGCGTAGTGGTCATGGGTGGCGCGGTTGTGATCTTGTTCTTCTTGCCGTGGCTGGACAACAGCCCTGTGAAGTCCATTCGCTACCGTCCGGATTGGCACAAGTATTTGTACGGCATTTTTGTGATCAATTTTGTGATCTTGGCTTACCTTGGCGTGCAGCCCCCATCTCCGATTGGCGAGCGTGTCTCCCAAGTAGGTACCTTGTTTTACTTCGGCTTTTTCTTGCTGATGCCATGGTGGAGCACTGTGGGTGAAAGCAAGCCTGTGCCAGCCCGTGTGACATTTGCAGCCCACTGAGTGCTGGAGATTAAAGTATGAAAAAAATCATTTTCGGCTTGGCTCTTGTTTTGAGTTTGGTGGGCGGAGCCAAAGCCGCGTCCGGTGGCATTGCCTGGGACAAGGCGCCATCTAAAACCAACGATTTGGTCTCCTTGCAGAATGGCGCAAAAGTCTTCGTCAATTACTGCCTGAATTGCCATTCGGCAGCGTTCATGCGGTTTAACCGTCTCAAAGATATTGGTCTGACGGATCAGCAGATCAAAGATAACCTGCTGTTTACGACCGATAAAGTCGGCGAGACCATGAAGGCTGCAATTGATCCGCGGCAGGCTAAAGAGTGGTTTGGCGCAAACCCGCCTGACTTGACCGTGATTGCGCGCTCACGTGCAGGCGCAGGTGGTTCAGGTGCTGACTACCTTTACACGTATATGCGGACCTACTATGCCGATGACACCAAGGCCACGGGATGGAACAACTTGGCGTTCCCGAACGTTGGAATGCCTCACGTGTTGTGGGAGCTTCAGGGTAAGCGCGTTCCCATCTTTGAGACGGTTGTAAATCACGGGCATGAAGAAAAAGTCTTCAAAGGCTGGCAGCAAGTAACGCCGGGTACTATGTCTCCTGCTCAATACGACCAAACGGTTGGTGACTTGGTCAACTACCTTCAGTGGATGGGCGAGCCCGCTCAAAACACCCGCGTTCGTGTGGGCGTTTGGGTGTTGCTTTTCCTTGCAGTCTTAACCTTGTTTGCGTGGCGTTTGAATGCTGCCTTCTGGAAAGACGTGAAATAGAGTTTTCGACTGTCCTGCTCCCGGTGAGGGTGGCTAGTGACAGATTCAGAGTGGGCCCGCTGACGCGTCCCACTCTTTTTGCATTTTTTAGGAGTCTTTCGCCATGATGGTGCTGTATTCAGGAACAACCTGCCCCTTTTCCCATCGGTGTCGTTTCGTTTTGTTCGAGAAGGGCATGGATTTTGAGATCCGCGACGTAGATCTCTACAACAAGCCTGAAGACATCAGCGTGATGAATCCTTACGGTCAAGTGCCAATCCTCGTCGAGCGGGACCTGATTTTGTATGAATCGAACATTATCAATGAGTATATTGATGAGCGTTTTCCACATCCACAGTTGATGCCCGGAGACCCCGTGGATCGTGCACGCGTACGCCTGTTCCTTTTGAATTTTGAAAAGGAATTGTTTGTGCACGTAAATACCTTGGAAGCGCGTGCGACCAAAGGCAATGAAAAGGCCTTGGAAAAGGCTCGCGCGCATATCCGCGACCGCTTGACTCAGCTTGCTCCGGTGTTTTTGAAGAACAAATACATGTTGGGTGAAAGCTTCTCGATGTTGGACGTGGCCATCGCCCCCTTGTTGTGGCGTCTGGATTACTACGGTATCGAACTCAGCAAAAACGCTGCTCCGCTGTTGAAGTACGCAGAGCGTATCTTTTCGCGCCCCGCTTACATTGAAGCATTGACCCCCTCTGAAAAGGTCATGCGTAAATAACGCAGGATGGATCTATGCTCGACTCCATGGACGCCCCTTCCACTCGCCCCTATTTGATTCGTGCCTTGTACGAATGGTGCACCGATAGCGGCTTTACGCCTTTCATCGCCGTTCAGGTGGATGATGGGGTGCGGGTCCCCATAGAGTTTGTCAAGGACGGCGAAATCGTCCTCAATGTCAGCTTCGATGCCACCAGCGCCTTAAAGCTTGGAAACGAATACATCGAATTCAAGGGCCGGTTTGGAGGTGTGGCTCGTGACATTCTGGTGCCTGTCGATCATGTTCTGGCTATTTATGCCCGTGAGAATGGCCAGGGCATGGCGTTTCCCATCTCGACGAAGACCGCCAAAGCGCAGTCACTTGATGTCGAGGCAGTCAGCAAGGCACCGGGTGCGGCGTTGACGGCAGTGGACGTTGCTCAAGAGGCAGGCGCAGAGCCTACACCGCCCAAGTCTCCAACACCAGCATCGCGCCCAGCACTGACGCGAATTAAATAGTGCTTTCTCTCGAGAAGCGCTAAATTGCTGGTGTAGAATTTAGCCCGTGCCGGTTTAGCTCAGTTGGTAGAGCAACCGCCTTGTAAGCGGTAGGTCATCAGTTCGAATCCGATAACCGGCACCATTTCTTTCTCGCTTATTTATCGTGTAAGCGACGACATTTGTACCTTGAGTCGAATTGAGGTAACCTTCCACCCCTTTGATCGTAAGTGCGCTTGCAGTGCGGGCATAAGCTGTCGTAGTTTGGCCGCTACGGCGTTATTGTCTAGCAGTAAGCACCAGGTAGAGCCTTCAATCGGCCCCGGTTTGATGTTCTTCAACATTCCTCCCGGAATGAGCCCCTCCAGGCTTTTAAGGCGAGCGCTCGACTCCTTCGCGAGTGCAGCAAGGTGTGACAACGTGGGCGACTCGTGGGCCGCCTGTAGTGCTGAAACAGAGCGGTGGTTTCTGATCATGTTTGCAAGATGCAATAAGGGGTTCGCTGGATGCAGGTGATTATCACGGATGCGTGGATGGCAAGGTCCCGCGCTTTCCATCTCAATGGCTTTAAATTGATATTCGCGACACTGCTGGCTTCATTGGTGTTGATGCTGGTATCCGCGGGGCTTTACCACTGGGTATTCATGAAGGGTGCGCGAGAAGGCTGGCCAGTGATTGGATCGCTGGTACGTCTCGTCGCCAAAGACGAAATCGCCCAGCGCGATCGATACGTGAAAGAAAATATCGAGGTGCTTGCCAAGCGCCTTGGCGAGATGCAGGCCAAGATGTTGCAGCTAGAGTCGCTCGGCGAACGTGTTTCCGGGCTCGCTGGTATCAATCCGGCTGAAATTACAGTCGCACCAGGGCGCGGCGGAGCGCTGATCGCCGGTCGTGACCTTTCCATCGAAGAGCTTGATGCAACTCTGGCTTCTTTGGATGGCGCAGCCAGTAAAAATGCGGACGTGATGACAGTCATTGAGTCCCGTCTCTTCGAGCAAAAGATAAAGAAAATGATGGTGCCTACGCAGCAACCAGTGTTGGATGCCAATCTGGGCTCCATCTTTGGGTGGCGGATCGATCCCATCACAGGCCGTTCGGCTCTGCATACAGGGCTTGATTTTCCTGCGGGGGTCGGTACCCCCATCTACGCTGCTGCCGGCGGTATGGTGGTAACGCAGGAATACCACCCACAATACGGAAACATGCTGGAGGTGGATCATGGTAACGACCTCATCACGAGATACGCGCACGCCTCTAAAGTCCATGTGAAAAAGGGCGATCTGATCAAGCGTGGACAGCGTATCGCGGATGTCGGTAACACCGGGCGATCGACAGGCGCACACCTCCACTTTGAAGTCTTGGTTCAGGGCGTCCCTCAAGATCCACAGAAGTTTCTGAATGCTGGAAAAGGTTTGGGCACTGAGCGGTCTGCCTCTTCCAAGGCGTCTGTTCTACAGCGCTAAAATCAGTCGATTGACTCGATGCTTAGCGCTGGCCATTAGTCTGGCTTGACTTCCCGCAAAGAGCCTCCACTTTCTCAAGACAAACAAAGGACTGTGCAGTCCGGTGAGCCCATGGTGGGTCCGTCGGGCAGTGCTCGCATTGATGGCTATTAACTTCCTTACCAAAATTTTTGGCAGCCGCAACGATCGTTTGCTCAAGCAGTATCGGGTCGTAGTAACTCGCATCAATGCACTAGAGCCTGAGTTCGAGGCCCTTACCGATGACGGACTCCGTGCCAAGACGCAAGAGTTCAAAGACCGTGTCGCCAAAGGCGAGACACTCGATGCCATCCTTCCGGAAGCTTTCGCTCTCGTACGCGAAGGCTCCAAGCGCGTCATGAAAATGCGCCACTTCGATGTGCAAATGTTGGGTGGAATGGCACTGCACTACGGGAAGATTTCAGAAATGCGCACCGGTGAGGGCAAAACGCTCACCGCGACGTTGCCGGTGTTTCTGAATGCACTGAGCGGTAAAGGTGTCCACGTTGTTACCGTCAACGATTACCTTGCCAGCCGCGACGCGCGATGGATGGGGCGCCTCTATAACTTCTTGGGACTGACCGTCGGCATAAACATGCCCCAAGCCCCGCGTGAAGACAAGCAGCAGGCCTACAACTCTGACATCACCTACGGTACGAACAACGAGTACGGTTTCGACTACCTCCGCGACAACATGGTCTACGAGGCGGGTGACCGGGTGCAACGCGGACTGAACTTTGCCATCGTGGATGAGGTCGATTCCATTTTGATCGACGAAGCCCGCACACCACTCATCATCAGTGGTCAAGCTGAAGACCACACCGAACTCTATCTCGCCATTAACAAAGCGATTCCGCGCTTGGTCAAGCAAGAGGGGGAAGCTGATCCCATCACTGGGCAAGGCATTACCAAGCCTGGCGACTTCACTCTAGATGAGAAGAGTCACCAAGTTTTCTTGACGGAACAAGGGCACGAAGTAGCCGAGTCCATTTTTGCAGAGCTGGGCTTGATACCTGCGGGCTCTTCTTTGTACGACCCGGCAAACATCACGCTGATGCATCACCTGTACGCAGCGTTGCGCGCCAATCATTTGTATCACCGCGACCAGCACTACGTTGTGCAAAACGGTGAAATCGTCATTGTTGATGAATACACCGGCCGTTTGATGACTGGTCGCCGTTGGAGCGACGGCTTGCACCAAGCGGTAGAAGCCAAAGAGGGGGTGCAGATCCAGGCGGAGAATCAGACCCTCGCATCCATTACCTTCCAGAATTATTTCCGCCTCTACAGCAAGCTGGCGGGTATGACCGGCACCGCAGACACCGAGGCCTACGAGTTTCAAGAGATCTATGGTCTCGAGACTGTAGTGATCCCGCCAAACCGTATCAGCCGCCGGGACGACCAGTTGGACCGTGTCTACAAGACAACCCGCGAAAAGTACGATGCGGCGATCAAAGACATCCGCGAATGCTATGACAGGGGCCAGCCTGTTCTGGTGGGAACCACATCAATTGAAAACTCAGAAATCATTGCTGAGCTCCTTGATAAAGAAAAGTTGCCTCATCAGGTCTTGAACGCCAAGCAACACGCGCGCGAAGCAGACATTGTGGCTCAGGCCGGTCGCGCAAAGATGATCACCATCGCGACCAACATGGCGGGCCGTGGTACCGATATTGTTCTTGGCGGCAACATGGACAAGCTGCTGGAGGCGATTGAGGGCGATGCCTCTTTGGACGAAGCTGCCAAGCAAGCCAAGGTCGCGGAGTTGAAAAGCCAGTGGCAAAAAGACCACGAAGCTATCAAGGCGCTGGGTGGCCTGCGAATCATTGCGACCGAGCGCCACGAGTCTCGCCGGATCGACAACCAACTTCGCGGTCGCTCAGGCCGCCAAGGTGATCCTGGTTCATCCCGCTTCTATCTGAGTCTTGATGACTCTTTGATGCGGATCTTTGCCGGAGACCGGGTGAAATCCATCATGGATCGCCTCAAAATGCCTGAGGGTGAGGCCATTGAAGCCGGTATCGTGACCCGTAGCATTGAGAGCGCGCAGCGCAAAGTAGAAGCGCGCAACTTCGACATGCGCAAGCAGCTGTTGGAATACGACGATGTGTCCAACGATCAGCGCAAGGTCATCTACCAGCAACGCAACGCAATTTTGGATGCCACCGATCTGGAGGCTCAGATTGCGGGTCTGCGCGAAGGTGCGTTTGAAGACATGGTGCGTCAGTTCGTCCCGGCAGAGTCGGTAGAAGAGCAATGGGACATTCCAGCGCTCCAGAAGATGCTGTCAGATGAATGGCAACTAAACCTCGATCTCCAGAAACAAGTAAGCAGCGCCAGCTCCATTACGGATGATGAAATCGTGACCACCGTCACTACGGCTGCGAACGAGGCTTTTGAGAGCAAAGTGAACTTGGTTGGCAAAGAAAACTTCACCCAGTTCGAGCGCATGGTGCTCTTGCAGAGTATCGATAGCCACTGGCGTGACCATCTGAGTGCCTTGGACTACCTGCGCCAAGGTATCCATCTGCGCGGTTACGCACAAAAGCAACCCAAGCAAGAATACAAACGCGAAGCGTTTGAACTATTCGGGCAGTTGCTCGACTCCGTCAAAAATGACGTTACCAAAATCTTGATGACCGTCAAGATCCAATCCAACGAACAATTGGAGCAGGCAGCCGACGCGATTGAATCGCGCGGGGAAAGCATCGCCAACGTCACCTACACCGCTCCCACAGAGACTGGTGAAGTCGAAACGACGACTGATGCCACTACCGTAAAAACTGCCGAGTCCGATGTGCCCCGTGTTGGCCGCAACGACCCTTGTCCTTGCGGCAGCGGTAAAAAATATAAACAGTGCCACGGCAAACTCTCTTGAAAGTCTTTGTATGCCAGTGAATCTCCCGCTGCCTGTTGCAGCCGACTTGTTGCCGGTGCCCGGTGTCCGTATCGGTGTTACCGAGGCAGGCGTTCGCAAGCCGGGCCGCAAAGATGTGACCGTGATGCTGCTGGACCCTGGCTGCGCTGTTGGCGGCGTGTTTACGACGAACCGCTTTTGTGCAGCTCCGGTACAAATTTGTCGCGAGCATCTCGCAGCCAGTGACATTCGCGCAGTCGTGATCAACACCGGCAATGCCAACGCCGGCACTGGAGCCGATGGGCTCGCGCGCGCCAAGGAAACCTGCTCCGCTCTTGCGGGCAAGCTCAGCCTCAAGGCCACGCAAGTACTGCCATTCTCCACCGGCGTGATCATGGAGCCACTGCCAGTGGACCGGATCGTGGCCGGCTTGGACGCGGCCATTTTGGATGCCCGGGAAAGCAACTGGCTCAAGGCGGCCGAGGGCATCATGACCACGGACACCCAGCCCAAAGCTTTCAGCGCAACGGCCATGGTGGACGGCTTCCCGATCACGGTCACGGGTATCAGCAAAGGCGCGGGCATGATTCGCCCGAATATGGCCACGATGTTGGGGTTCATTGCTACCGACGCCTGTATCGATGCGTCCGTGATGCCCGCCCTAGCACGCGAACTTGCCGAAGGTTCGTTCAACCGGGTGACGGTAGATGGCGATACCTCTACCAATGATTCGTTGTTGGTGATTGCTTCCAACAAGGCGGGCAATCCAACTGTCACTGATCTGGACGCGGCCTCTGCCGCCCCTCTAAAGCGCGCAATGCTGGAGGTTGCTCGCAAGTTGGCGCAAGCCATCGTCCGTGACGGCGAGGGCGCAACCAAGTTCATTTCCGTGCAAGTCGAGGGTGGCGGAACCGAAGCGGAGTGCCGTCTCGTGGCCTATGCCATTGCGCACTCACCCTTGGTGAAAACCGCATTTTTTGCCAGCGACCCCAACCTCGGCCGTATTCTTGCTGCCGTGGGCTACGCAGGTATCCAGGATTTAGATCAGTCACTCATCGAGCTGTTCTTGGACGATGTGCACGTCGCAACCCGCGGTGGTCGAAATCCCGCCTACCGTGAGGAGGATGGTCAGCGCGTCATGAAGCAAAGCGAGATTACCGTGCGCGTCCATTTGGGGCGGGGCGCTGCCAGCCAGACGGTCTGGACCTGCGACTTCAGCCACGACTACGTGACGATCAACGCCGACTATCGCTCCTGAACGGGATTGCTTGATGTCTGATGCACTAGAGCGCTTCTTCGCGCGGGCTGAACTGTTCATGCAGCGTGTGGAGGCCTCACTTCCGCACTCATTGACAGCGCCAGATTGGAATGCGTCGATCGCCTTCCGGTATCGTCGCCGGTCCGGCGGCCAGGGTGTTATCTCCCCGGTGCAGCATGTGGGTGCCATGTCATTGGACTCACTGCGCGAGATTGACGACCAAAAGGAAAAAATCCAACGCAATACAGCGCAGTTTGTGCGCGGTGGCTTGGCAAACAATGTCTTGTTAACCGGTGCCCGCGGTACCGGAAAGTCATCTCTTATTCGGGCATGCCTTCAGACCTACGCACCTTCAGGCTTGCGCCTCATCGAGGTGGACAAGGCAGACCTGATAGATCTCCAAGACATCATCGAACTGATTGCGGCAAGGCCGGAAAAATTCATCATCTTTTGTGATGATTTGAGCTTTGATGATGGCGAGCCAGGCTACAAAGCATTGAAGTCGGTGCTGGACGGATCCGTTGCAGCCTCCACCCCGAATGTGTTGATCTATGCGACCAGTAATCGGCGGCATCTTTTGCCCGAATACATGTCCGACAACCTGAGCTACAAGCACACCGAAGATGGGGAAGTGCATCCCGGCGAAGGGGTAGAGGAGAAAATCTCCTTGTCTGAGCGCTTTGGTCTGTGGGTAAGCTTTTACCCATTCAGCCAAGATGAGTATCTATCGATCGTCAACCAGTGGTTGACCGCCTTGGGTTTCGATTCAGCAGCCATTGAGGCTGCCCGCTCTGAGGCCCTCTTGTGGGCACTCGAGCGCGGAGCGCGGAGCGGCCGTGTCGCCTATCAGTTTGCACGCGATTATTCGGGGCGGGCCGCATCTTGACGGCATCCACCCCATTGGTCGCTGATCCTCAAGCCCAGCGTACGGGCAGTTCAGACCGTCCTGCTGTGGACGTTGCCGTGGGCGTGTTGGTTCGCCCGGATGGTGCGTTTTTGTTGACATCCAGGCCCCAAGGCAAGCCCTACGCAGGCTATTGGGAGTTCCCCGGCGGCAAGGTCGAAGCGGGTGAAACCATTGAGCAGGCACTGCGTCGTGAGCTCATAGAAGAAATCGGCATTCACATTGGCCCCGCCTTACCTTGGCGGGTTGAAATGGTCGACTACCCACACGCGCTGGTGCGTCTGCACTTTTGCAAAGTCTTTGAGTGGAGTGGCGAGCTGGAAATGCGCGAGTCCCAGAGCTTTGCGTGGCAACAGCTTCCAGTAGCGGTAGAGCCTGTCTTACCGGGTACCATCCCGGTGCTTGACTGGTTTGCCGCAGAGCGCAATCACACGGGTGCTACTGTTTCAGGAGCTACCAGCGCAGATTCTGCGCCGGTGATTGGCTGATTTACTGTAGTTTCGGGTCGCCGAATGGCGCCTCGTCGGGTGGTGCCTCCGTGGGCACTCTGAACGACTCGCTCGCCCAAGCACCCAAGTCCAAGTTCTTGCAACGCTCGCTGCAAAAAGGGCGAAACAGATTGCGCGGTCCGTAAACGCTATCGCCACCACACGCGGGGCAGCGCACCAGCTTTTCCAATGTCACGCGCAGTATGAAAATGACACGCAAACGCGGTGAGGAATTGATACACCTCGACTAACGTGCCAAGCCATCCGAACCATGGATGGGACTGGCAATGATTACGAACGAGGAGTACATGGAACTCAAGGTTTTAAGGAAGCACAGGCTGAGCTTGCGCGAGATATCGGCGCAAACTGGAATGGCAGTCAACACGGTGCGTAAGTATTTGGAGGGCGGTCCGCCGGCCATGAAGAAACTGCCGGAACGTAAAAGCAAGCTCGATCCATTCAAGGACTACTTGGCTGGACGTATTCAGGCGGCCAAGCCTGATTGGATTCCCGCAACGGTGCTGCAGCGTGAGATTGCCGCACAGGGGTATACGGGCTCCGTGCGCATCCTGCAGGAGTACCTCAAGGAGTTGCGTCCACAGGCGCGCCCGGATCCGGTTGTGCGGTTCGAGACCCAGCCCGGTGAGCAAATGCAGATGGACTGGATCGAGTTCCGCAAGTCTGGGCATAAAGACGGCATGTTGGCGGCGTTTGTGGCAACGCTTGGCCACAGCCGGGCGACCTTCGCGGAGTTTGTCACAGACATGAAGCTGGAGACACTACTGGCGTGCCATGTCAGGGCGTTCGAGAGCTTTGGTGGAGTCACCCGTGAAGTGCTGTACGACAACATGAAGACCGTCATCCTCAAGCGTGACGCCTACGGCAAGAACCTGCACCAGTTCCAGGGTGCCTTTGCTGACTTTGCGCACCACCATGGCTTTGTGCCGCGGGTGTGCAAGCCCTATCGGGCCAAGACCAAGGGCAAAGTCGAACGCATGAATGGCTACATCCGGCGCAGCTTCTGGGTGCCATTGGTGGCGAGTATGAAGCAGCAATGCTTGGTGGTGGACGCGGACACAGCCAATCGGGAAATGCGCACCTGGCTGCGTGACGTTGCCAATGTGCGGATCCACGGAACCACTGGGTGTGTGCCGGCACTGGCTTTGCAACAGGAGCGCACACATCTGCTGGCCATCCCCAGCGCCTACAGTGGGCGAACAGTGCGTCAATTGCAAAAAGTCACCGGTAGCGGCGCAGCAGTCCGGCCAATTCCAGCCGCGGCATGGCGAGGCCTGCAGCATCCTCTGGCGATGTATGACACGCTGGTGCACAACCAAGCCTCAGCAGGAGGACGACCATGAGCCTGCAAATGGAAAGACTGCGTGAACTGTGTGATCAGCTGCGCCTGCTCAACTTACCCGATCAGCTTGCCCACTTGGGGCAAATGGCGGCCAAGAAAGAGCTGGGGTACCTGGAGTTCCTGGAGCAAGCCTTGCGTGGCGAGGCTCTAGCCAGAGTGGAGAGAACACGCGCCATGCTCACGCGCATAGCGGGCTTCCCCGCCATCAAGACGCTTGATGAGTTTGACTTCCAGTTTGCCAGCGGCGTGCCCAAACCCCTGGTACAGGAGCTTGGCAGTCTGGCCTTCGTGGAGCGCAGCGAGAACGTGGTCTTGCTGGGCGCCAGTGGGGTGGGCAAAACCCACTTGGCCATCGCCTTGGGCTACAGGGCAACCCAGGCTGGAATCAAGACGCGTTTCATCACGGCGGCAGATCTGCTGATGACACTGAGCACGGCACTACGGCAGAACACCCTGGAAGAGGCTATCAAACGCATCGTGCGTCCCTACCGGCTGTTGATCATTGACGAGGTCGGGTACCTTCCCATGAATCGGGAACAGGCGAATCTTCTGTTCCAAGTCATTGCCAAACGCTATGAAGTGGGAAGTCTCATCCTGACCTCCAATCTGCCGTTTGGGCAATGGGACCAGACGTTTGCAGACGATGCCACGCTGACAGCGGCGCTACTTGACCGACTGCTCCACCACGCCCATGTGGTCCCGATTTCAGGAGACTCCTATCGCCTGAAAGATAAGCGGCGTGCCGGTGTGATTGCCGCCAGCAGCAATACCCTACTCAAACGAAAACGCAGTCACCTTGATACACAGGAGGAACAGGCAGCCTAAGGGCGCCAAGCAGTCAGTGGCGAGCCACTGACTGCTTGAAAGACAAGCAAAGACAAAACAGACAATCGCCCCACACAACGGTGTATCAAATCCACGCCGCGTTTGCGTTCGACAGCTGTATCAAATCGAAACTGCGTTTGACACCAACATCGGAGAGTCCATCGTCATTCGGCGCGGCGCCTATCAAGAGCACAAGGTCAGTTCAAAGCCCGTATCTTGCGCACTGGAGTGCAGCCGGTCGTCGGCTTCGTGTCGCATAAAGCGGATAGATACCATCAGCCGGTTACCGCTGATCTCAGGGATCACCTGTAGGGCAGGGTCCACCGCCAAGCGTAGCAGTTGGAAAGTGCGGCCCTGGGGCAGATTTTGCTGGAATTGCCCAGCGACCGCCATCACCTTCTGCGGGGCACCCGAGTCACGCAGCATCTTCAAGAGCAGGTGAATCGAGGCTGCCAAAGGCGCTAGTGTCGAGGCCCAGCGCTGCAAATCTTGCTGTCGTGCAGTCGCATCACGGTGCTGCCATGCATAGTAGGCGGGCAAATCAAACTCGCAGGTGCCTCCCGGGATACCCACACGGCTACGGATACTCATTAGCCAGTCGTTCTCGGTGAGCGATTGGCCCGACTTGCCGGCCAGTGCATTCAAGTCGGTAAAGCACTGGTCGAGTTGGTTCACAATTTTGTCGAGTGCCGCCTCGGAGATCGCGGGGTTGCCCCGGTAGCCATTCAACACCTGCTTTTGCTTGTCCAAGTCCTTCAGTACATCCGACTTCAGGTCAGCGCGTGCACCCACGTCCATGACCTCAAAAATGGTGGTCAACGCGAAGTGGTGGTCTAGGGGATCAGGTCGCCCCATCAACTCGGCTAGACGCAGAAACAAGTGTTCCAGCCGCAAATACGTGCGGATGCGTTCGTTGAAGGGGTATTCGTAAAGGATCACGCTGGTATTTCCGGTCGGCGGTCGATCATAGCCCGAACTTTGCGCCCATTTGCCTCGTCACCGCTTCAAGTTGCAGCAAAGACAGGTCCTCGTTAAAGATCACACAGTCGGAAGCCGCAAGCCTGGTGAGGCGTGGGGCTTGGCTATCGATGACAGCCTGCACTTCGCGGGCTTGAAGTGCGTTTCTCTGCACGACCCTGCGGATCTGCGTCTCGTTAGAGCAGTCCACCACGAGCACCTTATCGAGCCGCTTCCGCCAATGCGCAGACTCGACCAACAGGGGAATGTCCAGCACCACACATCGCGCACCACCGGTCTGAGCCTCCCGGGTGGCAGTCTCAATAGCGGCGCCGACCAGTGGGTGAATGATGGACTCCAGCAGCTTGCGGGCCTCAATATCTTGGAACACCTTTGCCCGCATTTTTACCCGGTCTAGTGCACCCGTGGCATCGATCATGTCCGTTCCGAATGCGGCGCTGATGGAGGCAATGGCGCTTCCACCCGTGGCAGTTGCCGCACGCGAAATCGCGTCGGCATCCACGACTGCTGCACCGCACTGCCCCAAGAAAGCGGCAACCGTGCTCTTCCCGCTGCCGATACCACCTGTGAGCCCGACCCGCATCTTGTGGGTCCTGCTTACAAGTTGGCCATCTGGCGCAAGGTGTCAGGCCCGATGATTAACGCGGCAAAGCCCGCGCCCGCCAGAAATGGCCCAAAGGGCACATAGCCCCCTTCCCGCAAACCGCTGGTGAACTTCATCGCAATACCCACGAGCGCACCTATTACGGACGCCAACAAGATCATGGGGATCAACACCGGCCAGCCAAACCATGCACCCAGCGCGGCAAACAGCTTGAAGTCACCATAGCCCATGCCTTCCTTGCCAGTCACCAACTTGAACAGCCAGTAAATCGACCATAACGATAAATACCCCGCAATCGCACCCCACAGGGCGGTATGCAAGGGTACCGCGGTCCACCCCAGGGCGGAGGCCACCAAGCCGAGCCATACCAAGGGCAGCGTAATGTCATCCGGCAGCAGGGTGGTGTCCCAGTCAATCATCGCCAAACTCACCAGCGCTGCGCAAAAGACACACCAAACCAAGGCTGTAACAGACAAGCCCCATTGCCATGCGCAGAACCCAAAGAGTCCGCCAGTCACCAGCTCAACAAGCGGGTAGCGCACGCTGATCGGCTTTTTGCATTCAGCGCAACGGCCGCGCAAAGCCACATAACTGACGACCGGGATGTTTTCGTACCAAGCGATCAGGTGGCCGCAGTGCGGGCAGCGCGACCGTGGCACCATCAAGTTAAACGGGGCTTGTGCAGGCGGCTCTTTGCCTGCCATCTCGGCATATTCCGCAGCCCATTGTTGTTCCATCATCTTGGGCAGCCTGTGGACCACCACATTCAAGAAGCTGCCGATCAGTAGCCCCAGCAAACCCAATACACCCACGTCCAACCATTGCAAACCGGTGCTCATCAAACCACTTGTCCCAACTTGAAGATCGGGAGGTACATCGACACCACAATCCCACCGATCAGCGTGCCCAGCACCACAATGATGATGGGCTCCATCAGGCTGGAGATGCCTGCCACCATGTCATCGACTTCCGCTTCAAAAAAGTCGGCCGCCTTACCCAACATATGGTCAATAGAGCCCGACTCTTCCCCGATGGCACACATCTGCAACACCATCGACGGAAACAAATTCGCATTCGACATGGCTGCAGTCAGTGAGGTGCCGGTAGACACTTCCTGCTGGATCTTTTGGGTCGCATTCAGGTACACCACGTTGCCTGATGCCCCGCCCACCGAGTCCAGAGCTTCCACTAGGGGCACCCCGGCCGCAAACATGGTGGACAGCGTACGGGTCCAACGGGCCACACAGCTCTTTTCCACCATGACACCGAAGATGGGCAGTTTGAGCATGACGCGGTCCATGAAGGCCTGCACTTTCTCGTTGCGGCGCCAAGCCTGCATGAAAAAGTACAACCCACCGCCAATCCCGCCGAATATCAGCCACCAGTACTCAATAAAAATCTCACTCAGGGCGATCACAAACAAGGTGGGCGCCGGCAGCTCTCCGCCGAAAGAGCTGAAGACCTGCTTGAACGACGGGATCACAAAAATCATGATCACCGAAACCACCACAAAAGCCACCACCAGCACCGCAATCGGGTACATCAGCGCAGACTTGATCTTGGATTTGATAGCCTCTGTCTTCTCCATATAGACCGCCAAGCGGTCCAGCAACTGATCCAGAATACCGGCCGACTCGCCAGCTTCTACCAAGTTGCAATACAGATTGTCAAAGTACAGCGGGTATTTGCGGAAGGCCGCACTCAGCGAGGTACCGGTTTCCACATCCGCGCGGATGTCGCTCAGCAACTTGGTCACACTGGGGTTCGGGTTACCGCGCCCGACAATGTCAAAGGCTTGCAGCAATGGCACACCAGCCTTCATCATCGTCGCCAACTGCCGGGTAAAGATCGCCATGTCTTTGGGCTTGATCGATTTGCCCGAGCGCATGCGCCGCTTTTTGATTTTGGTCGGCGTAACGCCTTGTCGGCGCAACATGGACTTCACTTGGTTTTCACCCACGGCCCGCGTCTCGCCCCGGACTTGCTTGCCGTTGCGGTCTTTGCCTTCCCATTCAAAAACCACGTCTTTGGTGGGCGCAGATTTTCCTGTTGCCATAGATCTCCCGGGGTTGCCCTTTTACTCGTTGGTCACAGCAAGCACTTCTTCCAACGAAGTCAGCCCTTGTTTCACTTTGTGCAAGCCGGACTGACGCAACGAGCGCACGCCCTCCAACTCTGACTGGGCGGCGATATCCATTGCACTGCCATCACGCAAAATAATGCGTTGAATCTCTTCACTGATGGGCATCACTTGGTAGATGCCCACCCGGCCTTTGTATCCGTTGTTGCAAGCCGAGCAACCCACTGCCCGATAAGGCTTCCAGCTCCCATCCAGATCAGCCTGCTTGAATCCAGCGTCCAGTAGCGCCAACTCCGGCACATCGGCCGGTTGCTTGCATTGCCCGCACAAACGCCGCGCCAAGCGCTGCGCAGTGATCAAAATGACGCTGGATGCAATGTTGAACGGCTGAATGCCCATGTTCCGCATCCGCGTGAGCGTTGTCGGGGCATCGTTGGTGTGCAAGGTCGACAGTACCAAGTGGCCGGTTTGCGCCGCCTTGATCGAAATGTCCGCCGTTTCCAGGTCCCGGATTTCACCCACCATGATGATGTCCGGATCCTGCCGCAAAAACGACTTCAGCGCCGCAGCAAAGGTCAGCCCCGCCTTTTCATTCACGTTCACCTGGTTGACACCCGGCAAGTTGATTTCGGAGGGGTCCTCCGCCGTGGCAATGTTCACCCCCGGCTGGTTCAGCATATTCAGGCAGGTGTACAGCGACACCGTTTTGCCGGAACCCGTAGGCCCGGTAACCAGAATCATCCCGTAAGGCCGTCCAATTGCCTTGAGCAGGCGTTCTTTTTCCTCGGCCTCGTAGCCCAGCGCATCAATGCCCAGCTTGGCACTGCTCGGGTCCAGGATACGGATCACAATCTTTTCGCCAAACAGCGTCGGCAGTGTGCTGACCCGGAAGTCAATCACCCGGTCCGCGCCCACCTTGAGCTTCATACGGCCGTCTTGCGGGACCCGCTTCTCCGAAATATCCATCCGCGAGATCACCTTGATCCGTGAGGCCAGCTTGTCTTTGATCGCAATCGGTGGGCTGGCTATTTCGCGCAATTCCCCGTCAATGCGGAAGCGCACCCGGTACTGGTGCTCGTAGGGCTCAAAGTGCAAGTCCGAGGCCCGCATGCTGAACGCATCCATTAGCATTTTGTGCAGGAAACGCACCACCGGTGCATCTTCGACATCCGCGGTCGCCGCTTGGGTAGTCTCAACAGCGGACTCGGCAGCGGCTTCATCAAACTCGAAGTCGCCACCAATGATCTCTTCCATCGCCTCGGTCGCAGTGACCGTATTGGCGTCCACAATCTTAGAGAGCTTGTCGTACTCCGCAATAACCCAGTCAAAACCCATCTGGGTCGCAAACTTGATGCGCTCCGCAGCCTGCTGGTCTGAAGGGTCTGCGGTAGCAATGATCAAGCGGTTACCGCGCTTGCTCAGCACCAACACCCTGAATTCCGTGCAAATCTTGGCGTCTAGCAGGCCCTTGGGCAGGCGTTGCACATCGACTGCATCGAGGTCCAGTAGCGGTGCCGCAAAGGCTGCAGACAGGGTTTGTGCCAGATCCAACGACGATACCGCCGCCGACCCCACCAATTCCGCCATAAAACTGTTTTTGCTCAACAGCGCTTTGCGGTAGATTTCTTCAGCCGTTTGCTGGGGAAGCTTGCCGGCTAGCACCAGCGCCCTGCCAATTCCCGGCAGGGCAACAGAAGCGGGGTCGCGGGTCAATGAATCAGCGGATGCCATAAGCCGTGAAGGATAGCGCAAGCCACGCATTCGCAGGGCGCCGGAATCACCCAGTTACGAATTTTCGACCCCCAAGCGTGGCGCTTTTCACACCGAGGTGAAAGAATCCCCGGCCATGTCCTTGGCTGACAACTTGGGCGCTATAGACATGGCAGGCCATTCGATCGCCAAAGTAGGGTCATTCCAGGCAATACATTTCTCAAAAGCAGGCGCGTAGTAGTCGGTGGTTTTGTACAAAAACTCAGCGGTTTCCGACAAAACCACAAAACCATGCGCCAGTCCCGGTGGCACCCACAGTTGCCGCTTGTTCGCGGCAGAGAGTATCTCGCCCACCCATTTTCCGTAGGTCGGAGATTCAGGCCGAATATCTACGGCCACATCAAAAACCTCGCCCTGAGCCACCCGCACCAGTTTGCCTTGGGGGTTTTGGGTTTGGTAGTGCAGCCCGCGCAGCACGCCATAGCCTGACTTGGAGTGGTTATCTTGCACAAAGGGCAATGTCACTCCGGTGACCTCACGAAACACGCGCTCGTTAAAGCTCTCAAAGAAAAAGCCGCGCTCATCCCCAAATACTTTGGGCTCCAGCAGCAACACATCTGCAATAGCAGTTCGGGTGACTTGCATCAAAAAACCTTTTCTTTCAACAAACGCAGCAGGTACTGGCCGTAGCCTGACTTTGCCAACGACTGCGCTAACACTTGTAATTGCGCATCGTCAATCCACCCGCTACGCCACGCAATCTCCTCAGGGCAAGCCACCTTCAGGCCTTGGCGGTTTTCAATGGTGTGGATGAACTGGCTCGCCTCCAGCATCGATTCATGGGTTCCTGTGTCCAGCCACGCATAGCCGCGGCCCATGGTCTGTACATCTAATGCGCCACGCTCCAGGTACATGCGATTCAGGTCGGTAATCTCCAACTCGCCCCGGGCAGAGGGCTTTACCTGCTTGGCCATCTCAACCACGTTGGCGTCATAAAAATACAGGCCGGTCACTGCATAGCGCGACTTCGGGGCCTTGGGTTTTTCTTCCAGGCTGATAGCCTTACCCGCTGCGTCGAACTCCACCACGCCATAGCGCTCCGGGTCATTGACCGCATAGGCAAACACGGTAGCACCGCTCGTTTGCGCGGTGGCGTTCTGCAGCAACCCCACGAAATCGTGCCCGTAAAAGATGTTGTCGCCCAGCACCATCGCGCAGGGGGCACTGTCCAGAAACTTTTCACCAATCAAAAACGCCTGTGCCAACCCGTCCGGTGAGGGCTGCACCGCGTATTCAATGTGAACACCCCACTGGCTGCCGTCGCCCAGCAACTGCTCAAACCGGGGGGTGTCTTGCGGCGTGCTGATCACCAGCACCTCCTTGATGCCTGCCAGCAGCAGCACACTCAAGGGGTAGTAAATCATGGGCTTGTCGTAGATCGGCAGCAGCTGCTTGCTGACAGCCTGGGTTGCGGGGTACAGGCGAATACCGGTCCCCCCCGCCAAAATAATGCCCTTGCGGGCTTTGGCACCGGTGTTGTGCGATGGTGTGTTCATTGTTTTACTTCCCTGATATCTCAATCAACATACGTTTCACGCCCGCTTGCCAGTGGGGCAGAGTCAAGCCAAACGCGGCTTGCAGCTTGCGGGTGTCCAAGCGCGAGTTCAGCGGCCGCTTGGCCGGTGTGGGGTAACTGCTTGTCGGGGTGGGGGGCACCTTGTCCGCGGTGGCTTTAAGTGGCAGCCCCAAAGCTGCCGCCTCAGCCAGTACAAACTGCGCATAGCCGTGCCAAGTGGTCTCCCCGGCAGCAACGCAGTGATACAGACCCGCCAATTCTGGGCGGGTTTGCAGGGTGCGTAAGGCATGGGCCGTCACATCGGCCAACAACTCTGCCGAGGTGGGGGCGCCGAATTGGTCGTTAATCACCGTCAGCGACTCGCGCTCACCCGCCAGGCGCAGCATAGTCTTGGCAAAGTTGCCACCCCGGGTTGCATATACCCAGCTGGTGCGCAAAATCAAATGCTTGGGGTTCAAGGCAACCGCCTGTTCGCCTTCAAGCTTGGTCTGGCCGTACACACTCAAAGGGCCCGTGGCATCGGCCTCGGTCCAAAGGCTGATGCCACTGCCATCAAACACATAGTCTGTGCTGTAGTGAATCAGCCATGCTCCTGTTTTGATAGCTGCTTGCGCAAGAGCTGCGGGCGCTAGGGCATTAATGGTTTTTGCAAGCTCTGGTTCGCTCTCAGCTTTGTCGACAGCAGTGTGCGCAGCCGCATTGACGATCACGTCTGGGCGCACTGCCTCTACCGTGCGTTCCAAGCCCGCCAAATCCGTAAAGTCGCCGCACAAGCCTTGTGGGTTCTGGCTCGCGTTAAAGTCCAGGGCCACTACCTCACCCAGCACGCTCAAAGACCGCTGTAATTCCCAGCCTACTTGGCCGCCACGTCCAAATAGCAAAATCTTCATGCTGCCGCCTTGGCGTTGGATGCTGCGACTCGGTAGCCGCCGCTCAACACGTTATCCACCCACTGCGGGTTGTCCAGGTACCACTGCACCGTTTTGCGGATGCCGGTCTCAAACGTCTCTGCCGGTTTCCAGTCCAATTGCTGCTCAATTTTGCGGGCGTCAATCGCATAGCGGCGGTCATGCCCGGGCCGGTCGGTCACAAAGGTGATTTGCTCTTTGTATGGCTTGCCGTCCGCGCGCGGCTTGAGTTCGTCCAGCAAGGCGCAGACGGTGTGCACGATATCGAGGTTCGGCTTTTCATTCCAGCCACCCACGTTATAGGTTTCACCAAGCACGCCCGCCTCAAGCACGCGGCGAATGGCGCTGCAGTGGTCTTTGACATACAGCCAATCGCGGATTTGCTGACCGTCCCCATACACCGGCAAAGGCTTGCCGGCTTGCGCATTGACGATCAGCAGCGGAATCAGCTTTTCCGGAAATTGGTAAGGCCCGTAGTTATTGCTGCAGTGGGTGGTCAGTACCGGCAGGCCATAGGTATGGTGATACGCACGGACCAAGTGGTCGCTAGCGGCTTTGCTCGCGCTATACGGACTATTGGGCTCGTAGCGGTTGGTTTCTGCAAAAGCCGGGTCCGTCTTGGCCAAAGAGCCGTACACCTCGTCCGTGGAGACATGCAAAAACCGGAAGGCCGCTTTGACGTCCGCTCCCAGAGCACCCCAGTAAGCGCGCACGCTTTCCAGCAAGTGAAAGGTGCCCACAATATTGGTCTGAATAAACTCTCCAGGCCCATGGATAGAGCGGTCCACATGGCTCTCTGCGGCAAAGTTCAGCACAGCCCGGGGCTGGTGTTCTTGTAGCAAGCGGGTGATCAGTTCCGCATCGCCAATGTCGCCTTGCACAAAAATGTGAAACGGGTTGTCAGCCACCGTGGCCAGGTTTTGCAAGTTGCCGGCGTAGGTCAGCTTATCCAGGTTGACCACCGTTTCGTGGGTCTCGGCCAACCAATCCAGCACAAAGTTGCTGCCGATAAAGCCGGCGCCGCCGGTAACCAGAATCGTCATGGTGGCTTTCTCGCATAGGGGTTGCAGCCCTGATTATCTTTCGAGGCGCACCCGCGCTCGCAAAACGACTGTCGTTAGTCCATTCGGCTCATCCATCCGGACTATTCCCTTCCTCGCTGCGCCTGCGTACTATCCTGTAACAACTGGTTACAGCCTTGCATTTCAGCCCACCATGCGCGCTTTATCGAACTCCCGTCACCCGCAAACCGGTTTCACCCTGATTGAGCTCGTCATGGTGATCGTCATCCTCGGCATCTTGTCTGCCGTGGCCATCCCCAAGTTTGTCGATTTGCGCAGCGACGCCCAAACCGCCGCCACCCAAGGCGTGGCAGGTGCCATCTCCGCCGGGGCTGCCATCAATGTGGCCACCCGCAAGGCCAACGCCAGCAAAGGCGTTGCGGTTACCGATTGCGCAGACGGCGCCTTGCTCCTGCAAGGGGGCCTGCCTGCCAACTACAGCTTGGGCGGCGGGCTGCCCTTGCCGGTGCCCGACGGGGAGACCGTCGTTTGCACCCTGAACGGCCCCAACGGCACTACAGCCAACGCCACCTTGATCGGCATTCTTTGATACATATTTTTCGGGAGACCTTTATGCTGCTACCCAGCGCCTTCCGGGCCATTGCCTCCACACTTGCAACCACTGCGGCGCTACTCTTTTCCGCCGGAGCGCACGCCCAAGCCCTCACGCTCACGTTTGATGCGCTCTCTGCTCCCTCGGGTACCTTGGCTGCCGGTGTGCAGTTGCAGCACAGCAGTAACACCCACTTTGTACTCAGCGGGGCCGGGTATCTGGTGGAGCCCGTGCCAGCCGGTAAATTTTTGGCCTACTACGGGCTGAGCAACCAGAGCGAAACACTTAGCCTTGCCCCAGGTACGAGCGGCACATTTGCGCTGCTCAGCCTCGACCTTGCAGGCATGCTCGGTGGCGGTGGCGGCACACTTACTGACCAGCTCAGCATCCAAATAACCGGCACCAAGCTCTACGGTGGCATGGTCAGCACCAGCCAGCCTCTTGCGCTGACGCCCGGCCGCTTCACCCATTACGACAGCAGTTATTTCGCAGGCTTTACCGGGCTGACCTCGGTGCAGTTCAGTGGCATTGGCTTCAACTACGCGCGCTATGTGGGGGTCGACAACATCGCACTCAGCATTACCCCCGTACCCGAGCCCGAAACCTATGCGCTCTTGCTCGCGGGTCTTGGCCTGGTGATGGTGGCCCGGCGGCGGGGTCAACCGCGGGGCCTGCAGCGCTCCTAAAAACAAAAAGGGCTGCAATTGCAGCCCTTTTTGATTGGGGCTCCAGCGTGTGGGGCCGGCGCCTTTCAGGCCATAGCCTTCTTGCGGCGGCGGGCAATCACGCCCATCACTCCCAAGCCGGCCAACAACATGGCGTAAGACTCAGGTTCGGGTACCGGCGTCACGTCGTACTGGGCGATCACCAGATTAAACCCGCCACCCAACACTTGGCCAGAGGCCCACAGCGAATAAGTGCCGCTACCCAAGTTGCTAAAGGTGAATGTGCTGCCTGTTGCAGTACCCTGCAGAGCGCCACCCTTGTACAGCGACGTAGTCAAGTTGGCGATGGGGCTCGCGGTGTAGCTCGTGCCCGAGGCACCCACTGCGCTCACCAGATAGTCAATCGTGCCGGTCAAGTTCGACAAGCCCAACACATCCACCGTGCTCAGCGCCTGGTTAAAGCTACCGGTCACCAATGCGGGGGCCGAAGTGGAAGCCTGAGCTCCCAGCGACGCAACCGCCATCACCACTGCAGCTAAAGCTGTTTTCATAGTCATAACCTCTCCTGTGAGTCAAAAGCCGCACCATTGCAGCGTGTATGCAGGGTAGGGTCGGCCGCGAGAGTTGTACATAGTCCTTTTGGCTGACCCGTGGCGTGCAAGCTACGCCTGTGCAGCCACCTTCAGAACCCGCAACAGGCAGTCATCGCACAATTGTTTGGCCTGATCGACCGTGGTGCTCTCGGCGTAGCAGCGCAGCTCGGGGGCATTGCCGCTGGGGCGCAAGTGAACGATGTCGCCTGACGCAAACAGCACTCGCAAACCATCGGTCTCGTCGATCGAAACCACTTCGCCTGCTTGGGGGGCCATCAGCTCGCGCAAGGCGGCATGGTCCATGCGCAAGCGCACGATCAGCGCCAGGCTGCTGGCAGTGGCAAAGTTTTGAATCCGGTCGCTGGCGGTAAACCGCTTGGGCAGGCGGTAACCCACCTCGGACATTTTCAGCTTGCCCGCTTTGGCGCCGCACAGCAGGGCCAGCATCGGCAGCACCGCATCGCGTGTGGGCAAAGGCCCCAGGCGGCGGCCGTCCCGCAGCACCTGGCTGCCCAGCAAAAAGCCGCCATTGGCCTCAAAACCCACCACCAGCTCTGCACCCGCCTTGGCGGCGTTTTGCATGCCCTCAATCACATAGGGCGAGCCAATCCGGGTGCGCACCACCTGCGCAAAACTCTGGGTGCTCTCCAGTGCGCTATTGCTGCTCACGGGAGTGACTACCGCAGTCGCTTGGAGCTGCTGCGCCGTCAAAATGCCCACCACATCGCCGCGCAGCCACTCACCGCGCTCGTCGCCAATCAGGGGGCGATCGGCATCGCCGTCGGTAGACACAATCGCATCAAAGTCATGCAACTCCGCCCACTCGCGGGCCTGCTCAATATCCTCGTGGCGCACCGCCTCGGTGTCGATGGGTACAAACACATCGGTTCGGCCCAGCGAAATCACCTCTGCGCCCAGCGCCTCCAAAATAGTGCGCAGCACATCACGCGCCACACTGCTGTGCTCGTAGACGGCAACCGTCTCGCCCGCCAGCGCCTCAGTGCCAAAGAAATCCACATACCGGCGCACATAGGCCTGCTCGACCTGTGGGTCGGGGGCGGGCAGGGCAGGGAGCTTCAAGTCCCGGGGCACTCCCACCAAAAAGTCCAGCATGGCGCGCTCGTCGGCTTTGGTGATCTCGCCTTCTTCGCGGTAAAACTTGATGCCATTGCGGTCAAACGGAATATGGCTGCCCGTGACCACAATCGCCGGTGCGCCCAGTTGCGCCGCATACAGCGCCAGTGCCGGCGTGGGCAGGGCGCCACCGTACACCACCTGCATACCCAAACTTTGAATCGCTGCCGCGCAGGCCGCCGCAATCGCCGGGCTGCTGGGGCGCAAATCGTGGCCCAGCACAATGGTGGTGGCCTTGGGCACTACGGCGTTCAAAAACGCGGTGGTGTAGGCGTGGCACAAGCCCGAGGTCATGTCCACCACCTTGCCGCGCGCACCGCTGGTGCCAAATGCCACGCCGGATTGGATAGCTAAATCTTGCAGGGTCAACACTGTCATTGCGTTAGCGTCCGATAGCTTGGTACTCAATGCCCATGCTGCGCACCAGCTTGGGGTCGTACAGGTTGCGGCCATCAAAAATCACAGGCTGCTTGAGCTTGGATTTGATGTTCTCAAAATCCGGGCTGCGGAACTCGCGCCACTCGGTCACGATGATCAGCGCATCCGCCCCCTCCAGCGCAGCCGTCTGGCTATCGGCATAGCTCAGGCGCGGCTCATCCGGGAAGCAGTGCTGCGCCTCTTTCATCGCCACCGGGTCATAGGCCGTTATGGTGGCCCCTGCATCCAGCAAATCTTGAATCACATCGCGGCTGGTGGCCTTGCGCATGTCGTCGGTGTTGGCTTTAAAGGCCAAGCCCCATATTGCAAAGTGCTTGCCCGTCAAATCGGTGCCAAAGCGTTTTAGCACCTTGCCGCCCAGTACGCGCTTTTGGGCGTCGTTGGCGGCTTCTACCGCGGTCAGCACCTGCAGGTGAATGCCGGCATCGTCTTGCGCGGTTTTCACCAGGGCCTGCACGTCTTTGGGAAAGCACGAGCCCCCATAACCCGCACCGGCGTACAAAAAGTCGTAGCCAATGCGCGGGTCCGAGCCAATGCCCTTGCGCACGTTTTCAATATCGGCACCCAGCTTTTCGGCCAGGTTGGCCAGCTCGTTCATAAAGCTGATGCGCGTCGCCAACATGGCGTTCGCGGCGTATTTGGTCAGCTCCGCGCTGCGGATATCCATCACGATCAAACGGTCGTGGTTGCGCTGGATCGGCGCATACAGCGCGCGCATATTGAGCGCGGCCTGCTCGTCCTCGCAGCCCACCACAATGCGGTCGGGGCGCATAAAGTCGTCAATGGCTGCGCCTTCTTTCAAAAACTCGGGGTTGCTCACCACGCTGAAAGGCGTGTTCACCCCGCGCTTGGCCAGCTCGTCGGCAATGGCGGCTTTCACCCGGTCAGCAGTGCCCACGGGCACGGTGCTCTTGTCTACCACCACCTTGTAGTCGGTCATGTACTTGCCGATATTGCGGGCGGCCGCAATCACATATTTCATGTCGGCCGAGCCATCTTCATCCGGCGGGGTGCCCACCGCAATGAACTGCACCGTGCCAAAGTGCGCAGCTTTTTCCACATCGGTGGTGAAGTGCAAGCGGCCCGCCGCCACATTGCGCTTGACCATCTCTTGCAGGCCCGGCTCGTAGATGGGGATGCCGCCGTCTTCCAAAATCTTAATCTTGGCCGGGTCCACATCCAGGCACAGCACATCGTTGCCCACATCCGCAAAACAAGCGCCTGACACCAGGCCCACGTATCCGGTCCCAATCACTGTAATTTTCATCTCTCACTCCCTCTCTAATTTAAATAAAAAAGGCCTGTAGCGCTCATATAAACTGCGCTAACAGCTATATTTTTGATAGCAATATGGCATCCACATAGTCTTTGGTAAAGCGGTGCACATCGGCAGAGGCTTGTGCCTCGGCCAGCGGCCACCAGCGCAGTGCGCTGTGCTGGGCATCGGCCGCAGCAAGCTCGGTGCCAGCATGCAGTTGCACCAGGTTACCCATCACCACATAGTGGGTAGACACTCCCACATCCCCCGCAAAACAGTCATTGTAAAAGTGCTCAAAGGCACCCATATGACGGGGCGGCACCGGCAAATCAGCCAGCTGCAGGCCCAGCTCGTCGTGCGCCACCCGGGCCAGGGCTGCCTGCATGGTTTCGTTTTTGCGGATGCGCCCGCCCGGCACAAACCAAGAGCCCTCTGCCGGCCGGTTGTTGCGCAAGCCCAGCAATATCTCGTTGCCGCCGCGCACCACCACAAGGTCCATCGCCACTAGGGGCGCAGCGTCTACCACGCCTAAAAAAACGTCTTTACTCAGCATGGCGGCGCGCTAGCAGTTGGCGGGCTGCTCCCGCAATAAACAAAGTGTTGGTCACCAAGTACCGCCGCCACAAGCGGCGGGGCTCAGACACCAAGCGGTGCAGCCACTCCAAGCCCGCGTTTTGCATCCACAGCGGTGCCCGCTGAATGGTGCCCGCGTGGTAATCAAACGCAGCGCCCACCCCAATCATCACCGCCTGAATGCGCCCGCGGTGCGCAGCCATCCATAACTCCTGCTTGGGGCAACCCAAGCTCACCCACACCGTGCCCGCGCCCGATGTGTTGATGCGCTCTACCACCGCTGCATCTTCCTCGGCGGTGAGTGTGCGAAACGGCGGCGAATACGCCCCCGCCACCCGCAGTGCCGGGTAAGTCGTTGCTAGCTTGGCTTGCAATATGGTGAGCGTTTCTTCGGTGCCGCCGTACAGGTAAATCGACTCGTTGCGCCCAGCCGCCTCTGCGCAATACTTCCACATCAGGTCCGGCCCGTTAATGCGCTGCTGGTTGGCGAATCCTAGCTTGCGCATCATCCAGGCGACCGGGGCCCCGTCGGGTGTTGCCATATCGGCTTGTGCCACCACGGTGCCAAAGGCCGGGTCTTGCCCGGCAGTAACCACCGAGTGCGCATTGCAGATACACACATAGCGGCTCTCGCGTGCGGCTGCCCATGTGGCTATGCGCGTGAGCGCTTCGGGCCAGGCGACTGCGTCGATAAACGCGCTTAAAACTTTGTGCCCCGCTTTAGCCATTTACCGCTGCCTCGATACCGTCCGCAAAGCGCTCCACCATGTGTTCAAGGGTGTAATGCTCACTATCTGCCAAAGCGCTGGCCTTCATGCGGCCCAAACGCGCTTTGTCTTGAATCACGTTCAGCACCGCTTGGCTATAGGCCTCGGGCGTGTCGTCGCTGTACACACCGTTTTCGCCGTCCCGGAGGTAGGCCACCTCGGGGGAGTGGCGGGCGGTGCGGGTAGTCATCATCACCATGCCAGCGCAAAACGCATCCACGATATGCAGGCCCACCAAACCGGGGTTCAGCATCACGTCGCCCATACGGAAGTAAAGCGCTTTTTCGCGCCCTTTGCGTACACCCATCAGGTGCATCCAGGGGCGGGTAGCTGCTGCATCGCGCATTTCAGGCATGGAGGGGCCATCCCCAATCACCACCAGCGCAAACTCCGGCATACGCTGGCGAATCAAGTCGGCCGCTGCAACCAGCAAGCCCAATTTCTTGTCTGGGTAGAGGGATCCGCAAAACACACCGACTGGTGCGTTGCCAGCAATGTCTAGTTGCTGTTTGGCGGCGAGCACCTCAGCCGTTGACCAAGAGGCCAAATCAGCCTTGAAGCTACTCGTGTCTATCGCGTTATCTAGGCAGGTAATTTGTGACGAGGGGTAGCCAGCCTTGGCCAGAATGTCCACCGTCATATCGGTGTATGCAAACCACCAGTCCACCCGCCGGATCAAAAAGTTTTTCCATTGCTCGCGTAAGCCAGTCGGGGCGTCACTTTGGAAGTTCTTGCCATGGCCCCAATAACCCACTTTTCGCTTTGACCATAGTCGACTCAGCAGCAAAGGGTAGTTAGACAGGATGCGACTCTCTTGCATCACGACAACCAAATCTGCGTCTTCCAAGTGGGCGGGGTAGGGTTGCCACACCAAGTCACGGGGGCCGACCTCCCAAAAACGATTTATTACCGTGTGTGCCCAAGGCAGCACGCCTTCGTCCTTCTTGACAGACTCTCGTCGCGAAGCTTGCCCATGTACTAGCTCTAGCTGGACGCCTTTTGCTTCGCAGGCCCGTTTCAACAGTTCGAAAAGCTTGGTGCGGTAGTGCAGCAGGCGATATTGGAATATGACTACTTTCTTCATTTGCGCTCTATTTTTTGCCAGTGGCTTGCTCGATAAGTGACATCACCCGTTCAATCTGTCTTTCCCATGTCAAGTCATTTGCCCGTGCGAGTGCATTGATACTCAATTGTTGATGCCACGCAGCATCGTCGAGCATGTTCTTCAACGCTTGCGACAAAGCGACCGTTACCTCAGATTCAGTCGCCTGTTGTGCTGGCACTACAGCGCCGCAGCTTGCGTCTACAAAGCAACTGGGCCCACCGAGATCTAGGCAGATTACCGGGAGGCCAAATGACAAAGCTTCGATCACCACGTTGCCGCCTGAATCGTGCAAGCTTGGGAAAAGGAGTACATCGAACTCGGTGTATCTGCGGAATAGCTCGTTTTGGGGAAGCTTCCCAATGAAGTGGACACTGGAGCTCAAGCCCAATTGATTCACCTGAGTCCTGAGTGCGGGGTCCGTCGGACCCTCGCCCACAATCGTGAATTCCCCTTTGCCGCCTTCGGCTAAGAACTGAGCGAATGCGTTTATTGCGAGATGGACGCCCTTCCATCCTAGCAAGCGACCTGCGAAAAGTACTTTCAAAGCGCCGGCATGCGGTTTGCGGTGTGCAGCATCAACGCGTGCAGGGTACCCACCAATTTCTTGTTGGACTTTTGTTTTTGCGAGGGCCCACGCAGGCAGTATTTGCCGAGTGTCATCTGTGCGTGCAATCACCAAGTCAGCCTGTTTGTAAGTGGCACGTAGGCCCGGCAGTATCCAGGCAACTTGGTTCACAACATCTCGGGCCAGTTCCCGCAACTTCTCTTTAATAGGCATGCTCTTCCAAAGGCGCATAGGCGCCCGCTCGCCTCCGCCTACCGGACCAAAGACAAAAGGCTTGCCAACTTTCCACATCCAGCTAGGTTGCCGAAAAACACCATAGGTAAGGTGCCAACAGACGTCGAAGTCGTGGTCCTCATCTAGCTTCTTGGCTATGCGCCATGCGCCCATCTGCCACGCCTGGTAAATCAAGTGGGCAGTTTTGGAGTTCAACGACAGTGTTGATAACCAACTAGGGCGGTAGTAGACGAACTGGAGGTTTGATGGCAGCGGGTCTGAAAACTTTTCTATCAACAGTTTGCGTGAGACATCAGTAAGAACCCAGACTTGGTGTTTCTTAGCGAGTTCACATGCATAGACCCATCCACCTCCCGCCTCACTTCCGGTGTTTGGAGCACAGGCGAAGGCACTGAGAAGGATTTTCATACCTTCTTCCCGGCTATGACCCTGACGTAACCTCGCAGAAAGTGGATCGGCCAAAGCAATCCACCATGACGCCAGCACATTGTTAGCCAAGACCGCCACGGCAGTCCTTTTCTTGAAAAAATCTGTTTCAAGCGCTGCCGCGCGGAGAGCGTGCGATCATTGTGAGTGCCACTAACCGGATTTCGAGCGCAGGCGCCAACGAAATCGGCCGTGAGAAGTAGGCGTATTCCAAGTTTCTTTGCTCTCTTTGAATAGTCGGTGTCCCCCATGCCGTGCTCAAAAGTAGGGTCTAAGTTCTTGAGCTGCAGAGCGATCTCGTGAGGAATTAAAACTACATTTCCGTTCATGACATCTACATCTTGTGGGATGCCGCTCGGGGAAAGCAGGGAAGCCAAAAACGGTCGTATGAGTGGACTTTCATCACGTAGGCCGCCATAAGTGACGCAGCCAGTTTCGGGGTCGTTAACCGCGCCAACAATAATCGCCTGCTCCGAACCTGCAAATTCCATCGCCGAATTCAGGTACTTGAAGGCATCTGGCACTAGCATGGTGTCGTCATTAAGCCAAAGATAGTTTTCGTAACCATGACGCATAGCTAATCCAAATATGTGGTGCATGCTTCGGTTCCAAAAAAAACTACCATCGCCGCGTATCACTTCGATATTGAGATTTAGGTGTTTAGCCGCATCAGCCGTTCCATCTGATGATCCATCATCAAACAAAAAAATCTTAAATTCGATATTGGCTTCATTGGCGCAGATTGCGAGGTTTCGTAGACACGCAATTGTTTTGCTTCGTCTGTTGTGGCAGGCAATTAACACTGCAGTTCTATTGGAATTCATTGTGATAGTTTTCGTTGATGGGGGAAATGCCAATTCGACAATAAATATGGAATCCGAGAACGCTATTTGCCCCACGCACCTTGACTCGATATCACTAAAATAGGCATACCGTCTAGTGCAACTCGTGACTTCTGTTTTGCATTCGTGGCGCTTCCATCTAAGGCTTCAATTCGGAGCGCATTCCAACTCGGTGGAATGTCCCATTGGCGCTCCATCCCGGTATTCCACACAATGCGTGCCGTAAGATCTCCTCGGATCAATTCACAAATCCAGATGGATTTATCTTCGATGCCGCATCTCGGTAATGAAGCGCCCCGCAACCATCTGACAGTTCCTAAATAGGCAACTCCAACTTGATTGATGTCTTTACCCTTTCCTTCGGTAAGTGCCATTCCGGGGATGTCCCAAGAGTACCAGTAGAACCTATCGAGTCCACTCGCAGCACCTAAAATAAGTGAGCGCGATGTGTATGCTGCAGCTGTTTTTTGGGGCAAGACTTCTGCAAAAACTTCATACCCATATGGGGTTATTTTTTTGTCACTACTTTCAAATAGGAAGCCAGACTCAGTATTCCAAATTTCTGTGTTCTTCAATCCGAATCGATTAACAGTTCTTCGCAACTCAGCAACTACTTCAGGTATGGTTTCAGGTGGGGTTGTATAAATGTGGTAACCAATGATATCGCTGACTTCGCCTCCGCCCGCAGCAAGCCATGCATTTAGTCTCTTGATGCCATGTAAACCAGAGTCTGCCGAAGGGGATATTAACTTTGCGTTCGGGTCAACTTCTGACAAAACTCGCTTAGCGATTTTTCCCATTTCAACCATTTGCCTCGCAGATCCCGTAAATCCAGCCATTGGGCGATAGGGATCAACTTCTAAAAATCGAGGCTCATTCCATAATTCGTAGTATTTGATGCGCCCTTTGTATCTGAGTGCAACTGTGCGGATGTAATTCTCCCAATCATTCAAGTCGCGAGGTTCAGCTGAAGCGCCCGGACCATTTGGAACTATCTCATTTGGCCTCGCAGACGCCCACTTTGGTGTTTGGCCGAGCGTCAAAATCACTTCCATATTACGAAAATTGGCTCTATAAACCGCATTGTCTAGATTATTGAACTGCCACTGGCCTTTTATAGGCTCCAGACCTCGCCACTCAGTCTCGGGTGTGATTACGCGCCAAGTGCTGAAGTGTGGCTTTGGCCAATTTGTTGTTGTTGCTCCATATCGAATATGCATTCCAAAATAACTATCGGGGATCGGACGGGTGCTATGTGGGTTTTCAATGTTTTGCTGTGCTAGGCCGCTATTGCAAATCAGAAAAATGTAAGCTACGGCAAGGATTCTCATATGATTAAATGCCTTTACTTAAGTGCATTTTTCTTTGATTCAAGAAGGCTTAGGCAGAGCACAAAAAAGGCGAAGTGCATGAAGAACATAACATCAATTGCGATGTGTCTGAATGGTGTTTCAGATACTCCACGAATTATGAAAGATCCAGCAAATGCCAGTGATGCTCCGTTGGTTTCTCTAAAAAACTTGAAGCCATAATTTAGCAAAACTACGCAGTAGATAAGTAGACCACTTAAACCGATCAGACCTGATTCGCCTAGTGTTTGAACTATTTGATTGTGTGCCATGCCTACAACAAGAGCGTATTGTGGTGCGTAGGTAAGCCTGTATTCCATACTCCAAAGGCTTGGACCATAGCCAAATATTATATTTTCACGCCATGATTGAAGTGTTATTGCCCAAATATTTGTTCGTCCAGTTAGAGTGCTGAGCGATTTAAAGGCCTGATTATCTAACCCTTGACCGATTTGGCTGCCATACTGGGTGATGAGTAATGCAACGCCGAACAGTATCGGAAGGGCTAAGAAAATAAACGTGACTAAACCAAGGCTGAGGACACCTGGATTTCTGTGTTTGCTATTCGATTTTATTCTCGCGAGCGACAGGATCGCTAAGCTGAATATTGTGCACCCAATAGCTGTCTTTGATTGTGTAAGTAGAAGCATCAAGAGTGCAAATATGGTCGCGGCATAGTCGTAGTAGCGCCTCTCTCGTCTATTTGCGAAGTCGAGCGTGAGATAGCCTAATGCCGCAATTGCAAGTGTGTTGGAATGTGAAAAGATGCCATTCACACGAAAGTCGAATTTGGGAATTAATGTCAATGCAGTGCTCGTGGTTAGACTTGGTGCCACTGCCACTGCGATTCCGCTTAGTAAAAGATATGCTATGAATACATATCTAAATTTGTTTGAGTACCATTGCCAGTTTTCTGTTGGTCGTTTGAGATACGCCAGTGTGATGATCAACGGTGCAAAAACAAGAAATTGAGAAAAGGATGGCTTAGTGCCGGCAAAGGCGCTGATAAAAATTGGCAGAGCCATACCGCAAAAAGCAAGAAATATGGGTGTTCCAGGATTTTTTTGTTGAGAACGGAATCTGAGGTGTAACGCGATGTGTGCCAATGCGAAAGTTAGTATCAGATAGGTTATTCCTTTAGCCCCCCATTCAGATATAAAGCTTATGTATCCTGGAGGTGTCCATCCTACTGACGACAGGCTTTCTTCAGTGCTGCCCCTAGTTGCGCGAAGATCGGTTAAAACTGGAATAATACCTAAGAGTGTTATTAACCAAGTCCAGAAGAACTCTTGGCTGCGATTTTTTGTTATTCGAAAAATAACTGCTATTGATGCAGTAAATACGAATGCTATGAAAAATGCTATAAATATAGCTGATGTTGGGAGTAAGTATTGCATAGTATTTTAGATAGTCTGTTTTCTATCTAATTGCAGGCTTACTGTATTGTTGCTCAATGCCGAGGCATAGGCTTTTGTATATCCGTCGACTATCACTGATGTGGTGAATCTGTCTGATGCATTGGCAATGCTTTTTTTCGCAAGTTCCTTATAGTTCTCAGGGTCAATAGCAATCATTAGTGCTCGATAGATATCATTTTCATCTTTGATATCGCAGAGAACGCCACAGTTATTGAGTACCCATGGTACTGCGCCACTTTCCTCTCCACCCACTACGGGACACCCCATTGCCATAGCCTCTGCGAGTGCCATACCAAATGATTCTTCGAGTGATGTATGTAATAGGAGGTCATGCTTTGCCAACGAATGAAGTAACTGTTTATGTGGTACCGCACCGTGGAATTTCATGTTTTTCTCTATCCCCTTTGCCTTGCACCATTTTTCGGCAATCTGCCCCGCTCCAAAGTCATTGCCATATAAGTGTAGGGAAGCGGCCGGGACGCGTCCAAGTAACTTATTAAATGCAACTAACCCGGGTTCCGGGTTTTTCCAAGCGGTCCAGCCATTACAGATCATTGCAATGGCAGGTCTATTGTCTATATCTCTGATTGCCGAAAGCTCAATTGCAAGGTCATCAACGGGATTCGATACCACTTGGATGGGCGTTTTGGTCATTCCCTGAACTTCATCCCGCATATAGGGTGAAACAGCCGTGACCAGTTTTGCTGACTTAAAGGTTTTGCGGGCCATCAGAACCCTTAACCAGCGATAGAGGCTATGCGTTGGGCGACTTCTGCTGTTTAGCTTTGCAATAGTAAGCGGGGAGTCATGGCAAGTAATGACGTGTGGTAGGCCGGTGTCTATTGCTGCGAGAGCGAACTCATAGACCCAGTGAGCGTGCAAAACTTCGGGCTTGCGCTCCAATATCGCGCGCTTGAGTCCTTGTATCTCGAATCTGAAGAAGTCCATGATTCGGCCTGGTAACCAGCCGTTAGGCCGCCATGCTTTGGGTCGCATCGGCACGTAGTGCAGCGAAAACCGGTTATCCGCACCTATAGCTGTGACTGCTGCGTCGGTCTTTAGTGGGAGGTCGTTAGTGAGTGTGAATGCGCTCACCGTATGACCGCGAGCCAGTAACTCAGTAATCAGTGTTGCGAGCAAGGGCCCACCAGCGTAGCCCTTAGGAAGGCGTGTGATGTCTCCGTCTAATAGGTGCTTGATATCTGCCGTAGCAATGGGGCCAACCAATCCGATGTGCATATGCGATGTGCTCATGTTGTAGATATGGCTTGCTGCTCAGGGCATATTGAGGTGACACCGTACTGGATGAGGTCGCGCTGTTGCAAGAGGCGTTCTTTGTTTGCGATTAAGTCGCTGGTAAGGTGCTTAGGGAGGTTGCCCAGCATGTCAACCGCCATCCCACGACCTTGCAGTAGCCGTTCTCCAGCTTCTCTCAATGCCTGCTGTGTAGGACTGGTCTTCTTTATTTGTTCGGGCTCATGCCCCCAGATGGAATAGAAGCCTTGCGGATGCTTTTGTAAATTTGGTTCAAACCAGAGGTACGGCGCTTTGGATAGATAGGCAGCTGTGGCACTGAAAGACGATACCGAGCAAACTAACAAGTCTGTATCGGCCAAGGCGAGGAGGTCAGAGCAATCAGAATCAGGCAGATCTGATGTGGTGACGGCGCTCAGGCCCTGCAACAGGGGGGCGAGTTGCTCACCAGTGCCGTCTGAAACGATCAGAAATTGCACCCTATCGCCCAGCTCGCGTACAAGGCTGGTCGCTATGTTGCGGTACCACTGCAGTGGCAAAGCGAGGTTGAACTTGCCTTGGTAGGCTGATAGCTCGGTGGGCACAGCACCAAAATCGCCCAGTCTGACATGCATCCCAACTGTAATTTTTGTAGGGTCGAGTCGGCGCTGAACGGCCAATAGATTTTTGGCAGCAAAGCGGCTTTGGTACAAGGTGCTGTAAACAAAGTCGCGCGCTTTTGCTATGTGTCTGAAGCCGCCCCACATCCCGTCAGTAATCAACACATAGGGGCCACGGTTGTGTAGTTTGTGTTCTTCAGCAAAGGGGGCAAAGGCATTCACAAAATCGCCACCGCCGTGGCGCAAAAAATCGGCCTCCGTATAGCGCACCACAGGCAACAATTTTTCGATAGCGCGGTTCACGACAAAGTCATATCGTGGAGTGCCAAAGTGACGCCAATAGCGGCGAGTGTTCATGCCAAACGCTGGCGACAGGCATTGGGCTCCAAGCATTTGTGCCGCCAAAAATGAACGTGCCCAAGGAATGAGTTCATTGCCGAGTCCAGCACCACGGCCTTGAACCCGTGACAAGCAAAAGCGTATCGTCATGGTGCGGGTGCTTTCAGCGAGATGATTTGACACGCGACACGGGCCACTTTGGATTCAGCGCGGCGGTTTATCAACATGGTGCAGAGTTCAGTACCCATAAAGAAGCGGGGAGCAAGTCGCAAAATAGTTAAGCAAGCGATGGCGTGCAAAGCGCCTTGGACTGCATTGAGCAGCAAGGGGTTTGATAGGTTCGGTGCAAGCCAGGTGGTAGCGAGCTCAATACAGATCACCATGGCAGTTAAAACAAGGCCACCGGTAATCGCTTGAAGGGTTTGTCGATTGGCGAGTCCAATTCGTTTACCCAATACGCGATAAACCAACAAAAACCTGAAGAGGTAGACACAGGGTATGAGCCAGATCGCTGCAGCAAGTGGTTGACCAGCAAGCAGCAGCAGCCCCGTGAGAAGAACTAATGCTGTAAAAAGTTGTACCTTGAATTCACTTGCAGCTGCACCTACTGCCCAAAGAGTAGGTCCTGTGACCGACAGCAACACATACGAAGGCAGCGCGACGCAAAAAGCGGCAAACAGCACACCTGCTTGCCCCCATTGGTCGCCGTAGAGTGTGTGTATGACAAAGTCTGCCTTGAGTGCCAGCACTGCCGCTAATGGAAACGTCACCAAACTGACCAAAGACAACACCGCACTGAAGCCCCGACGCAAACGCTCGTGATCGTCTTGCACACGTGATGCCGACGATAAAACGACCGATTGGAAGGACGACACCAATAAGGTGACAGGCACTCGTGAGAGGTTGGATGCTGCCGAGTAAGCCCCTAGTGCCGCTATGCCCCACTGCCGGCCAATGAGGAAGCGGTCTAGGTTGTCGATAGCCCAATTGGCAAGGTTGGTCCCCAGCACACTGAAGCCGAATTTACGCAGTTCGGCATCACCTTCAAGGCGAGGCACAAGGGTATGTCGCACTACCCAGTAGCCTGCAATAAGAGAGATGAGTGTTTGAACCAGGAACCCTATGACGAGACTCCATACGCCTGCGCCCTGCTGAGCCAAAACCACGGCGACCACGCCAAAGCCAACAACGTAGGCGATGAGCTGGATGATTTGGTTGCGTTTCATATCCAAGTTGCGGCGCATCAACGAAGTACTGATGTTGGACAGCGCTTGCAGCACGATGATGGGGCCGCACACTAGGAGTGGAAACAACAGCGCAGAGTCCCCCAAGGCTTTTGCTAGCCATGGAGATAGACCCATGATCGCTGCCCCGGTAACAACCGATAGCAGCAGCACCCAGCCAAGCGCGTAGCCAACATCGTTGTCGTCGATGTCTTTCTTTTGAACTAAGGCTGCTCCAAAACCGCTGTCAGCGAATAGCCACCCGAACCCAATCACCACCAGAACGGCGGCGTATTGACCAAACACTGACGGCCCAAGCATGCGGGCCAGCAGTATTTGAATGACGAGTTGAGCGGCTATTTTTCCGCCAGCTCCCAGGTAGCTCCAGAAAACGGCCTGAACACTGCGGCGCGCCAGGTCATGTTTCATGTGGTCTGGCTACTTGGTTTTTTCGGCCGACTGGAAGTCTTGGTAGGCAACCTGTAAACCTGCTTGCAGCTTGGTGGGTGCTTGCCATCCCATGCTGTGCAGGCGGGCAACATCCATCAACTTGCGTGGTGTTCCATCAGGCTTGCTAATGTCGAAGGTAATACCGCCCGTAAAACCAACAGTGGCGCTCACGGTCTGTGCCAGTTCGCTGATGCTCACATCGTGACCCACGCCAATGTTGATCAGCGGTGGCTCGAACTTGCCTGTTTTTGATTCGTCGCTACCCAGCAAGCTTTCATACTTGTCATCCGGCAGGTTCATCAAGAACACACAAGCGTCCGCCATGTCATCGCTGTACAAAAACTCGCGCTTAGGTGTGCCTGTGCCCCACACGGTCACGGTGCTGGCGCCACTCATTTTTGCTTCATGAAACTTGCGGATCAGCGCCGGGATCACGTGGCTGTTTTCGGGGTGGTAGTTGTCGCCCGGGCCATAGAGGTTGGTGGGCATGGCGGCCAAATACTTGGTGCCGTACTGGCGGTTGTAGCTCCAGCACATTTCCACGCCGGCGATTTTGGCCAGGGCGTAGGGGCGGTTGGTGGGCTCCAAGGGGCCGGTCAGCAAGTGCTCTTCGCGCATGGGCTGGGGGGCCAGCTTGGGGTAAATGCAGCTGGAGCCCAAAAACAACAAGCGCTTGACCTGGTTCACATAAGCCGCGTGGATGATATTGCTTTGAATCAGCAAGTTATCGCGGATGAACTCGGCTGGGTAGGTGTTGTTGGCCACAATACCGCCCACTTTGGCTGCTGCCAAAAACACGTAGTCCGGCCTCTCAGTCTCAAAGAAAGCGGCGGTGGCGATCTGGTTGGTCAGGTCCAGCTCCGCGTGGGTGCGCAGCAGCAAGTTGGTGTAACCAGCAGCCTGCAGGTTGCGCACAATCGCCGAGCCCACCAGTCCACGGTGGCCCGCCACATAGATTTTTGCATTCTTGTCCATGGCGCAGTGGCTTACTCGTGGTGGTCGTAGGTTTGGAAGCCGGCCAGCTTGACCAGCGCATCGCGCTTGGCAGCCGTAAAGTCGGCTTGCACCATTTCAGCCACCAGTTCTTGCAAGCTGGTCGTGGGCACCCAGCCCAACTTCTCTTTGGCCTTGGTGGGGTCGCCCAACAGGGTTTCCACTTCAGTGGGGCGGTAGTAGCGCGGGTCTACCTTCACAATCACGTCGCCCACTTTGCACTTGGCTTCCGTGCCGGTAATAGCCACTACGGTGCCGATTTCGTTTTCAGCTTCGCCGCTCCAGGCCAACTGAATGCCTAGCTCGGCCGCTGCAAACTCCACAAACTGGCGCACGCTGTACTGCACGCCGGTGGCGATCACAAAGTCTTCCGCCTTGTCTTGCTGCAGCATCAGCCACTGCATTTCGACATAGTCGCGGGCGTGGCCCCAATCGCGCAGGGCGCTCATATTGCCCAAGTACAAGCAGTCTTGCAGGCCCAGCGCAATGCGGCTGATGGCGCGAGTGATCTTGCGGGTTACAAATGTTTCGCCACGTAGCGGGCTTTCGTGGTTAAACAAGATGCCGTTGCAGGCATACATGCCATAGGCCTCCCGATAGTTCACCGTGATCCAGTAGGCATACATTTTGGCTACTGCATAGGGGCTGCGGGGGTAGAAGGGCGTGGTTTCCTTTTGGGGGATTTCTTGAACCAGGCCATACAGCTCAGAGGTGGACGCTTGGTAAAAGCGTGTTTTCTTTTCCAGGCCCAGGATGCGGATGGCTTCCAGAATACGCAGGGTGCCCATGCCGTCCGCGTCTGCGGTGTATTCGGGGGATTCAAACGACACCGCCACATGGCTCATGGCGCCCAAGTTGTAAATTTCGTCCGGCTGCACCTGCTGGATGATGCGAATCAAGTTGCTGCTGTCGGTCAGGTCGCCGTAGTGCAGTGTGAAGTTGCGTGCCGAGACATGGGGGTCTTGGTACAGGTGGTCGATACGGTCGGTGTTAAAGCTCGATGCCCGGCGCTTGATGCCATGCACCTCATAGCCTTTTTTGAGCAAAAGCTCAGCTAAATAAGAACCGTCTTGGCCGGTTACGCCGGTGATGAGTGCTACTTTTTTCATAGTGTTTGCTTACAAAAGGCCCGATAAAAATTGACGTTGTGGGGGTTGGATGGCGTCCAGCAGGTCGCTGATGAATTGCGCTTGCAATTCATAGGCCAAGGGTGGGTTGCCGGAAATACTGGAGACTCGAAAAATCAAGCCGTCCGGAATTTGACCATGGAATCCGTAGCGCAATTGCTCCAGCTTGCGTGCGGTACCACCTTGCACCGCTTTGTTTCCGATAGTGGACCAATAGGTGAGGGGCTCTTTGCGCTGGCCCAGCTCGGTTTGCAAGCGCCGCACCGGTATGTCGCCATATTTGGTGCTCAGCACACTGTTGGCGCTGCCGCTTAACTTGAAGCCTTGGGCGGGGTAGCACACATCGGGGTAGTGCAGTGCGAGGCCATCGCTTTGGTTTTCACCATAGGCGATTGACAGCATGATGGCGCCACCATCCGCATTGACATAGGTGCGGGTCAGGATTTGGGAATACAGGCTCTCTAGCAGTGCGGTTTGCTGTGGGTTGACCACTTGACCCGCAGACTGCTGCAGTTGCCGCCATGGCCCGAAGGTGGCGGGCACGATGGCCTCCAGCTTGGGGTTGCCACGGTTTTGCGCCATCAGCTCAGTGGGCTTGCTGGCGTGTGCAATCCAGGCTGCACACACCATGAGCGCGAGCATCAACAGGCTCTTGAATTGCAGTTTCATGCCATACCCTTTGCTGCTACTTTGCGCTGGCTTTTGAACTGCTCAAAGGTGACCAGTAACCCGTCAAACCCAATGATCAGCAACAAGGCACTTAAAAACAAAACCATGCCGGCGAAGCCGTGCAAAAAGCCTTGTCCGGCCTCGTCGCCAAAGTGGTAGGTGATCAAGCTGAGTGCCATCACGCGAATCACGTTGGCGGTGAACGAAATCGGCACGATCAATATTGCAAGGCCCACGTTACGAAACAATGAATCGCGGCGCACCAAGTTCAGGTACAGCAGGCCCAAGGCCTCTAGGGTCAGCAGCGTGTGCAGGCCCGCGCAGGCGTCTGCCACCAGCAACATGTATTGCCCGATTTGCAAAATCACACCACTGCGGCCGATGGGGTAGCCGACCCAAAACAGCACATGCTCAGCTACATAAGACACGGCCATCTTCATGGGCATGGTCACGGTGTCGACTACAGCGCCGGGCAAGGGCACCATAAACAACATAAAAAACAGCGCAAACCACTGTGCCTTCAGCGCCTTGGGGCCAAAGTTGAGCAGGGCTAGCGCAATCAGCAGCCAGATGACCGAGCCGACTTCAAGAATCAAAATGTCTTGCGAGCGGCCCAGCGCATAGAGCAGCAGCCCGAATACAAACACCGGCCAACCCCAAGCGCTGGGTTGCTCGCCGCGGCTGGCCTCCAGCATTGCGGGCCAGTTGCGGTAAATGAGCCAACATGAAATGCCCAGCACGATGGGCCCGTGCATTTGCTCGTCTTTCGCCCAGATGCCGGTAAACAAGTCGTACAAGCTAGGCAAGTACAGCACCGACAGCCCTAGCATGACGGGTAGCCAGGCCAGTAGCTGTGCAGGTAGCGCGGGTTTGCCAGTGTGAATGTGGTTCATGGTGGAGCTCATGCGTCGTTGAGCACCGAGCCCACCAGCGCAACACCGCTGTCTTGCAAGCGGCGGGCCAGTTGGGTGGCGCGGGGCACCAGGCTCACATGCTGGCGGGCCACCAGCAGGGCGGCGCCGGCGCGGGCGGCGGTGATTTCAGCGTCGGCAAAGTCGCTGCCAGCGGGGGTGTCGATGATGATCACATCAAACTGCTGGCTGGCTGCGCGCAGCAAGTCGCCAAAGGCCGGGCGGCCCAGCAGCTCTTGCGGGTTGGGTGGGGTAGCGCCTGCAGGCAGCACCGCCAAGCCCGGCAGGCCGGGGATGAGTTGTGCGGACTCCAGGCCCGCGCGGTTAGCCAATATGGCAGACAAGCCCGCGCTCTTGCCCAGCTTGAACAGGGCTTGTTGCCCGCGCTCGGGCTTGGAGCGCATGTCGGCATCAATCAACAATGTGCGCTCGCCTTGCTGGGCAAACACAATCGCCAGGTTGGCTGCCACGAAGCTGCGGCCCTCGCCATTGCCGGGGCTCACGATGGCCATGACTTTGCGGGCGGGGTCGGTGTTAAACCAGCGCAGCATGAGCTGGCTGCGCACGGCGCGCAGGTTTTCGCCCACGCGGCTGAAGGGCTTGTAGGCGGCTACCAGCTCGGGGCTGACGCTTTGGTCTTGGTCGCTGAGGTACGAGTAGTCAAACTGCTTGCTGAGTGCAAAGTCGATGTCGTCTTTGCTCAGCACCTTCAGGGCGAGGGCTGCCTCGCCGAATTGCACCTGGTCTTTGCGCTGGCGCTCGACGATGCGGGCCGCGTCTTCCACCGTTAGGCGGCCGGTGGCAACCAGAATGTCGCCGATGGTCTTTGTGCTGTTATTCATTAGCGGACTCCCAAGGCGGTGCGTTTAAACATGCCTGATGCCGAGCTGATGGCGCCCAGCACAGGCAGCTCCAGAGCCTCGACCAGGTCGTCGGTAGAGCGGACTCGGCGATTCATCAACTCCAGCAGAAGTGCCAGGCCAACGCCTAACAACGTGCCCAAAAACACCGATACCAGCACGTTGATAAATACACGAGGCTTCGATGGTGCTGGTGGCGCGCTCGCAGGGTTTAGCACCGCTATATTGGTTTGGTTGGTTTGACTCTCGATATTGGTTTGCGAAGCGCGTTGGCTCACGATCTCGAAAGCGCGCTGGGCGGATTCGATGTCGCGGCGCAGCACATTGAGCTCGTCGCGCTGTTTGTTGAGCTCCAGCACGCGGGCTTTTTGGGCCGCCAGGGCGCCTTGCAGCTGGGCCTCGCGCTGCTTGCCGACCTGGTAGGTGGTGTCGATAGAGGCAGTGATTTTGCGGGTCTCTGCGTCCAGCTGGGCTTTCAGGGTGGCGAGCTCGGCCTCGCTGCGCTGGATTTGCGGGTGGTTTTTGCCGAGGTTGCCGCTGGTTTCGGTGATCTTGGCTTCCAGGCGGGCAATGTCGGCTTTCAGGCCGTTGATCAGCGGGCTTTGCATGACTTCGGCTACGGTGTCGGCTTTGCTGTTTTGGCGTTTGCTTTGGCTGTCAGTCGTCATGGCCTGCACGCCGGTGAGCTGGCTGCTGGTCTCATTGAGTTTGGCGGTTTCAAAGTCCATGCGCTCGTCGGCAGAGGTAATGCCGTTGGCCTGCTGGTAGTCAGACAGGGCTTGTTGCGCTGCCTCGAGGCGGCCGCGGGCGGTTTTGGTTTGCTCTTCAAAAAACGCAGCAAACTGGCGGGCCGGCGCGACACGCAAGTCAAGGTTCACATCCATATACGCCTGGGCGAATGCGTTGGCAATGGCTGCTGCAAACTCAGGGTCTGCGCCGGTGTAGTTGATGTTGATGACGTTGCTCTCGCGGCTGGGCTTGACGTCCAAGCTTTTTTGCAACGCAGTAGCCAGCCAGTCGCGCAGCAAGCCTTTGCCTTGGGTGGCTTCTTGCCACTGGGCTTGCACCGCGGGGCTGCTCTCCATGCGCAGGTTTTTCACCACGGCCTGGGCAACGCGGTCGCTGTTGATGATGTCCACCTGAGTGGCCATGTAACCGGGTGCCATCATGCCTTGCAGCATGAGGCCGCTAACCGGGTCGGGCGAGCGCACGTCGAGCACCACAGCAGCACTGGCGGTGTATTGCTTGGCCATAAGCAGGCTCACGGCCACAGTGGTGGCCACGGTGAGCGCAAAGGCGAGCAGGGCGATCATCCAGCGGGCCCGCAGGATGAGCAGAAATTGTTGGAGTGTCATGGTCAGTGGGGCCCGGTTTAGAAGATGCTTTCTTTGACGTAGAGCACGTCATTTGCTTGCACAGCGTCGGTCAGCTGGGGCTCGATTTGTTGCACGCTGCCATTGGGCAGTTTGCGGTGAAGGCGAAGGCGCTTTTCAGAGCCACGGGCGTTGGGTCCACCGCCTTGGGCTAGGGCCTGCATGATGGTCATGTCACGCTCAATGCGGAACGAGCCGGGGCGCTGCACTTCACCATAGATAAAGAACACCGGTGCGCGGTGCACATAAATGGTGTCGCCGCCCTGCAGCAGCAGGTTGTCTTGGGTCTTGTTGCCCAAGAAGATGTTGGGGATATCAATCTCTTTGCGGAAGGGCTTGCCATCGCGCACGCCACTCACTACCACCACATCGTCGCCACCGGCAGTAGCCCCACCAGCGTTGGCCAGCATGTCGCTCAGGCGGGTGTTAACGGTTTCCAGCGGAAAGCGGCCGGGCCGTGCCACTTGGCCCAGCACAGACACCTGGTTACCGCGGATCTGGATGAGTGCAATGTTGACCTGCGGCTTTTGAATAAAGCCGCCGTTTTGCAGGGCGTCGGCAATTTTCTTTTCAGCCGCGGCGACCGACAGGCCACCTAAGGGAACAGCGCCGATCAGCGGGTAGGTGATAACGCCGCTCTCAGACACGCGGGTCTCGATGGTCAGGTCAGGGTTTTGGAACACTTGCACCCGGATGGTGTCGCCCGCGCCCAAGGGGTAGTCGGCTTTGCCGTCTTGCGCGTGGGCCGTGAGAGCACCCAAGGCCAGCAGGCCGGCGTTCAGGAGTTGTAAAAGCTTGTTCATGGTGGGGGAAACCTCGGGTGGCAGATTTACAGGGCCGTGGGGGCTTATTTCAGGCCGGAGATGCCCTTGTCGATGACGGCTTTGGCCTTGTCATCCACAGCGGGGGCCAGCACGGGCTCTGCGGGCACAGCAGGTGCGGTTGCAGCGGCGGGTGCTGGGGCCGTTGCGGGCGCTGCAGCTTTGTCAAACTCACCCATGTAGCTGATTTTGGTATTGCTGCGCAGTTGCTTGAGGTTGGCGGCCACAGCTTCGCCAGCGCGCTGGTTGGTAAGAAACTGCTCAATGCGGGGGAGTGCAGCGGCTTCAGGCACTGCAGACTGCTGGGACGAAACCACCCGCACCATGGTGATGGCCTGGGGTGCCTCGATCACGGTGGATTGGCCGTCTTTGAGGGCGTGGATTTTGGGCAGCACATCCAGCGGAATTTGCTCAGCCGCGCGGGTGGCGCCACCGCCATTGAATTGGATGTTTTTTGCCTTCAAGGCTGCGGCCATTTCTTCGGCACTTTTGCCGGCGGCTACTAGTTCCTTGAGGGTGGCGGCTACGCCGGGAGCGTTGGGCGCCACGATTTCTTGCACATTGAAAATGCGGCGCTCGCTGAACAGCTGGGGGTTGCTGGTGTAGTAGTTTTTGATGTCTTCGGGGCTGGGCTTGGCCACGCCGGCACTCAGTTGCTGGATATAGGCACGGGCCAGGATGTCGCGGCGGGCGGCCTCGATCTGGGACACCACGTCGGGTGAGCGGTTGAGTTTGTTCTCGGTGGCTTGGTCGACAGCGAGTTGTTGGTCGATCAGCTTCTCGAGCACTTCGCGGCTCATGGCTTGCACTTGCTCGGGGTTGGCGCCGCTGGTGTTGGTGCGGCTCAGAACCTGGTTGATCTGGTGCACCGAGATTTCTTCGCTGCCCACTTTGGCGGCTACCTGGGTGGCTACTTTGGTGTCTTTTTTGTCGCCGCAGGCGACCAGGGTCAGGGCGATGGCGGCTGCCAACACGGTGGCGGTAAAGCGTGTGGTGTTCATGGTGCGGTCCGGTTAGTAGGTGAGTTGTGCGGTAAAAAACAGCATGGTGCTGTCGTAATCGAGGTTGGCTTGGTTCACGCCACGGCTGCTTTGTTGCAGGGATGCGCTTAAGGCCAGTTGTTCGTGGGCCTGCCAGTTCACAGACAAGGTGGTGTCACGGGTAATGTCTTGGCGGTTGCTACTGGCAGTGGTGCTGGGGCTGCCCAAGTAGCTGCGCTGTGCCCAGTCGTTTTTCAGGCGCAAGCCGACTTTGGGGCTGATTTGCCAGCCGGCCGACACACTGATTTTGTCTGTGCTGCTGTAGTTACTGTTACTGGCGGCATAGGCGTCGAGCGTGTGGCTGATGCTGGTGCTGAGGCTGGTTTTGCCGGTCAGGGCCCAGTCGACACCGGCGCCGAAATTAAAGCCGTTGTAGTCACGCTGGCCGTAGCGGGGGTGGGTGCGGTTGATGTGGGTCAGGTTAGCGTTGACCGTGCTGCCTGTGCCCATGAGCCAGCGCAGGCGCAGGTCGTTGTCGAGCTGGGTGTATTGGTCGTCAAACGCGCCAGTGTTGGGCACTGCCCGGTTGAGGTAGCTGCCCTTGTTGGTGCGCATCAGGTAGCTCAAAGAGCTGCCGGTAGCAAATTGATACCGCACGCCGCCGTCTATCGCGTTGGTGGTGAAGTCGCTGCCGGTGACCAGACCGGCTTGGTTTTCTTGGCGGGTGGTGCTGGCACCTGCAATCAGGCGCCATGGCCCGTCGAGCGCGTAGCTGGCGTCAAAGCGGGTGGTGGTATCCAGCCGCAGGTTGCGTTGTTTGACGTTGGTGGAGTCCGTAAAACTATTGAGCGTTTCTTTGCGGTCGGTGCTGAATTTGCCGGTCACTTTGGGGGTAATAGCCCATTCCCAAGAAGCGTTGTAGTTGTTGGCGGTGAAGCTGAGGTAGCTGAAATTTTGATAGCTGTAGTCCACCAGGTTCAGGTTGAGGGCCAGCGTTTGCAGGCTCTGGCGGGTGTTGAACCCCAGCCCGACGGTGGTGACGCCGATGGTTTCAGCAGCACTGCTTTTGCCGATGGTGTTTTGCAGGTTGGCGCTGGAGGGCAGGCGAAAGAGGTTGCTGTCGGTCTGCACTGAGTAGCCCGCGCTCAGGGTCAGCGGGTCTTGCTGAGAGAAAACCGGGGCCGAGCCCAGCAGTGCCAGGCTGGCTGGCAAGAGAAGGTAATGGCTGCGCATGGATTAATAGGCCTGTTGGTCTTTGGCCACCAAGCGCACGGTGCGCAAGATGATATGAATGTCCAGCCGGAGTGACCAGTTGCGGAGGTAGTCAAGGTCGTAGTCGATGCGGCCTTGCATTTTGTCGAGGGTGTCGGTTTCACCGCGGTAGCCGTTGACCTGCGCCCAGCCGGTGATGCCGGGTTTGACCTTGTGGCGGACCATGTAGCCTTTGATGAGTTTGCGGTACAGCTCGTTGTGTGCCACCGCATGAGGGCGGGGGCCCACAATGCTCATGCGGCCTTGCAGCACGTTGATGAACTGGGGCAACTCGTCGAGCGAGGTCTTACGCAAAAAAGCGCCCAAGGGCGTGATGCGGCTGTCGTTTTTGGTAGCTTGGGTGACAACGCCGTCGTCCTCGGTCACGCTCATGGAGCGGAACTTGTAGACCAGAATCTCTTCGCCATCTAGGCCGTAGCGGCGCTGCTTGAAGATGATGGGCCCGGGCGAGGTGAATTTGACCGCAGCAGCAATCGCCAATAGCACCGGCGCAATCAAGATCAAGATACCCATCGAAAACACGATGTCGCTCAGGCGTTTGACGATGCCGTTGGTCCCGCGGAATGGGGTTTCGCAGACCGAGATCACAGGCATGCCGCATACTGCGCCGGGCTGACCCTGGATCAGGTCGGTAACAAACATGTCAGGCACAAAGTAAATGGATGCCGTGGTGTCTTTGAGCTCATCTAGCACTTGCAGGATCCGGGGCTGGGAGGCCATCGGGAGCGACAAGTAAATAACCTGGATGCGGTTGCATTTGGCCAGGGTGGCGAGCTCATCGAGTTTGCCGAGCAGGGGGACGGGGGCGCTGGCGTTCAGGCGGTCAGTGCTGCGGCTGTCGACAAAGCCGGCGAGCTCCACCCTGGAGTAAGGGGAGCTTTTGAGCTTTTCGGCAAGGGCCAGGCCTTGTTCGTTCATGCCGACGATCAAGGCGCGTTGCTTGGGGCCTTGCAGGCTGATGATGATGGGGGCAGCAATGCGCAGGCCGAAGGTGAGTGCAATTTCGGTAGCCGGGGCCGCCCACAACCATGCGGTGAGGGCTTGCAGGTCGAACTGGCGGATGTAGCCGGTGGCGTAGCCGGTGAGCCCAAGCAGGACTGCGATCCAGACCCAGTTGAGGCAGATGTCGAGCACGCTGCCCGACTTGCTGGCTTGCAAGCGGGGCTCGCCGGGAAAGGTGAGTGCGAACGCGAGCACGGCGAGCAGCAGGTAGGCGGGGGGCACGCTGCCCTCGAACCAATACGCCAGCACCCAAAGTGAGCCGACCAGCGCGGTGGGGCAGAGGCAGGTCTCCAGGATGCCGAGCAGGTTGTCACGGCCCATGGAGGCGTGTTCGGTGCTGCGGTTGAACTCTGCCGCTGAAAAAGTAATGTGAGCCTTAGACATGGTTGACCCATGCCCGGAATTTGCCCACGGCTTGGGCGCGGTTAGAGACGTCGAGTTTTTTGAAAACACGCTGCATGTGGTTTTTGACGGTGAACGCGCTGATGTCGAGGATGCTGCCGATTTCGGGGTTGGTTTTGCCCAGTGCGACCCATTTCAGGATTTCGGCTTCGCGCTCGGTGAGGACATCGGGCTCGGGTATTTTTGTTTCTGCTGCCGGGTTGGCAGGGGCTGACGAGCTGACACCGGACTGGTGCGGCAGGTGTTCGACTTGGCGCAGCGCGGTATCTATATAGGGCAGAACCATGGCCATGGCGTTTCGCTCGAGGTCGGTGAACTGCTTGCGGGCGCTGAACACGACATAGACGCAGTCATGGCTGCCACGCTCATCGGTAATGCCGTGGATGGTGGCACTGCGCATTTTGAGCAATGCGCCGCCCAGAGCGCTCTTCAGGCCAAACTCGTCCAGCGAGAAGCCGGAATCGCCGGCATTGAGGCTGAACGGCTTTTTGCCGAACTCAGCCCAGCGGTTGAACAAGCTCACCATGAGCGGCGACAAAAACTCTGACTGCGCTGCATGCGAGCGCACGCCGGACAGGGCGGAGATGATGTCGTGCTGCACATGGCCGCTGCTGAAATCACCCCAGGCTGCGATCAGGATGTCATGTGGCAGGTACTTCTGCATGTCTCCCTGCAGCCAGATGAGCATGTCGAAATGGCTGCGCACCTCCACCGAGTGGGTGACCACGCGGTGGTAGTGATGGAGATCCTCGGTAGAGAGCGAGGGCAACAAAGACATTTTTTGTAACTAAATAACCGAGGGTTATTGCTAGGGTGACAGCGAAGCCGCGATGTTACGTAGTCCAAATGACTAGGCCTATCCCCCAAATGGGTGAATCCACTACTTTTTGACAATTGAAGTTCGTTCGGCGTGAAAAAAGTCACACTTGCCCAGAGAATTTTGGTTTTTGTGTACGCTTTGTATCGTTCCGGTATCGCCTTTTTAGGTACCAGATGTGGGCTGAGAGTGCGCAATTGGGGTCGAAAGAGCTATACCTGAGCCAGTACACTTTTAGGCTGTGAAACACGCGCTTTGTGGAGCGGGTTACATCAGATCACGGGAGTAAAAATGGCAAAAGGAATGATCCTGGCTGCAGGCCAAGGCACACGGGTCCGCCCGCTGACCAAAGACTTGCCCAAACCGATGGTGCCTATTTTGGGCAAGCCGGTGATGGAATATTTGATCGAGCATTTGGCGCGGCATGGCATCCGCGAAATCATCATCAACGTGGCGTACCACCACCAGCGGATTGAGCAGTACTTTGGCGATGGCAGTCGCTGGGGTGTGGAGATCGCTTATTCCTACGAAGGGGTGCGCGAGCATGGCGATATATTGCCGCGCCCCATGGGCTCGGCTGGCGGCATGCGTCGGATTCAGGATTTCAGTGGTTTTTTTGACGAAACCACTTTGGTGCTGTGCGGGGATGCGCTGATCGACCTCGACATCACCGCAGCGATTGCCGAGCACAAAGCCAAAGGCGCGCTGGCCAGCGTGGTGGCCCTCGAGGTGCCGCTGCAAGAGGTGCAAAACTACGGCATGGTTGTTGCGGATGAGGATGGGCGGATTCGCTCGTTTCAGGAGAAGCCCAAGCCGGAGGATGCCAAGTCCACCTTGGCCAGCACCGGCATCTACATTTTTGAGCCCGAGATCCTGGATAAAGTGCCCAAGGACACGATGTACGACATCGGCTCGGAGCTGTTCCCGCGACTTGCGCAGGATGGATCGCCGTTTTATGTACAGAACCGGCCGTTTCACTGGATTGATATCGGCCGGGTGAGCGACTATTGGACGGTGTTGCAGCGGGTTTTGAAGGGCGAGGTGGAAAACATGCCGATGCCCGGCAAACAAGTGCAGCCCGGTGTGTGGGTGGGCCTGAACACCAGCATTCCGTGGGGCAAAGTCAAGATTGAGGGACCGGTGTACATCGGCTCCAGCGTAAAGATTGAAGAGGGAGCCACCATCGTCGGGCCGGCCTGGATCGGGCACGGTAGTGTGATCCGCTCAGGGGCAAGGATTACCCGGGGCATTTTGTTTGAGTACACCCGGATTGCACCGGATATGCATTTCCACGAAATGATTGTTTCGCGCTTGTATTGCGTGAACCGCTATGGCGAGACGCTGTATGCCGGCGATGACACCTCGCGCCTGCGCTGGGGCGATGCCCGCGCTTGATCTTGATTTTTGACTTGTGAAGGATTTGTGATGTTGATTCAACCCGTGGTTTTGTCGGGCGGCTCCGGCACCCGTTTGTGGCCTTTGTCCCGCGAGAAGTACCCCAAGCAATTGTTGCCTTTGATTGGCGAAGATTCGCTGTTGCAAGCCACTGTGCGCCGCGTCGAGGGGATTGCCGGTGTGGAGCTGGCCGCTCCGATGGTGGTGTGCAACGAGGAATACCGTTTTGTGATCGCCGAGCAGATGCGCCTGATGGGCAAGCCGGGGACGGTGGTGTTGGAGCCTTTGGGGCGAAATACGGCTCCAGCCCTCACCATTGCTGCGCACGCCGCTATTAAAAACGGAGCGGACCCGGTGCTGCTGGTGATGCCGGCAGACCACGTGATCATGGATGGCGCGGCTTTCCGTGTCGCGGTGGTGAAGGGCGCGCAGTTGGCGCAAGCGGGTGCGGTGGTGACTTTTGGCATCACCCCGGATGCCCCTGAAACAGGCTACGGCTACATCCAGTCGGGCGCAGATTTTGGTACAGATGGCGCCAAGCAGATTGCACGCTTTGTGGAAAAGCCCGATTTGCAAACCGCGCTGGCGTACCTGGATGAGGGCACGTACTCTTGGAACAGCGGCTTGTTCATGATGAAGGCGTCGGTGTGGTTGGCGGCCATGGAGCGCTGCCGCCCTGATATTGCTCAAGCCTGCGCTACGGCTTGGAGCGAGGGGCGTGCAGACGGTGAGTTTATGCGTGTAGGCAAAGAGGCTTTCAGTGCGTGCCCCAGTGACTCGATTGACTACGCCGTGATGGAGCGGCTCGCGGGCCAAGGCGGTGCGGTGCTTGATGGCCTGCCCACGGGGGTGGTCATTCCCTTGTCTGCCGGTTGGTCGGACGTAGGGGCGTGGGAGGCTTTATGGAACGTGCTCCCCAAGGACGATGCCGGCAATGTGGCGCAGGGCGATGTGTTGATGCAAGACAGTCGCAACACCTTAGCTTTGTCGGAGGGGCGGTTGATTGCCTGCGTGGGCGTGGACGATTTGATTGTGGTCGAGACCGCGGATGCGATTCTGGTCGCCCACAAAAACAAAACCCAGGACGTGAAGAAAATTGTGGACCGCTTGAAACAAGCCGGCCGCAGTGAGGGTCAGGCGCACCGCAAGGTGTTCCGCCCGTGGGGCTGGTACGACAGCATTGACCATGGTGAGCGCTTCCAAGTGAAGCGGATCGTGGTCAAGCCGGGGGCTGCTTTGTCATTGCAAATGCACCATCACCGCGCCGAGCATTGGATTGTGGTGAGCGGCACAGCCAAGGTGACGGTCGGTGACAAGACCCTGTTGCTGTCGGAAAACGAGTCGACTTACATCCCCCTGGGCACGACCCACCGCCTGGAAAATCCGGGCAAGCTCGCTCTGGAAATGATCGAAGTGCAGTCGGGCAGCTATCTGGGTGAAGACGACATTGTGCGGTTCGAGGACGTGTACGGTCGCTGATGCTGCTGAGGGTCAAAAAGTGTGACTTTTTTCACGCTTTTGACCATCTTGTAGTCGGATCGGACTATCGATAGATTGGCGGATGTTTTTGATAATGGGCTTGCGAGCAGCGGCAAATTCTGTCGCTGACGCAATCAACATTACAGGGATAAACATGAACTTCACAAAAACTAGCGTGGCTTTGGCCATTGCTGTGTCCGCCTTGGCAGCTGGCTCCGCACAAGCTGCAACTTTCAATGCTGGCACGATCGGAAAGACTTCGAAATCGTTCATCCATACACCAGGCTCCTTTGAAGACACTATCAACTTCTCTATCGCAGCTCCTTCGAATCTGACGGCTGCTGCGACGAGCCTGACGCTGTCTTTTGCATCGTTCACCTTTTTGGATATCGCCAATTTGACCGTGAACTTGTGGAACAACAGTCACCCTAACGGCAGCGTCAACTACGGCTCGTTTGCTGGCAATGGCACCGGTTACACCTTCAACCTGCCGACTGCTGGCAACTACCACATCGACATCAAGGGCGTTGCGACTGGCATCAACGGTGGTACTTACGGTGTTGCCTTGAGCGCAGCACCTGTTCCAGAACCAGAAACCTACGCCATGCTGTTGGCCGGTTTGGGCGTGATGGGTGCCATCGCCCGCCGCCGCAAGCAAGCTGCTTAATTAGTACGCGCGCTTCATGTAAAAAGGGTCTGTCTTCTGACAGGCCCTTTTTACATGGTGGGTGCGTTGAGCGCAGCTCAGTGGTTGCGCTCCAGCAGTTGGCTGGCGAGGCTGACCAAGCAAGCGGAATATGCATTGGTAGGCAATTGTTTGGCCGCCGCAATGGCGCGCTCAGCTTCGATGCGGGCGGACGCTTTTGCAATATCGAGTGCGCCGGTTTTGTGCACGATAGCTACCACGGCGTCTAGCATGCTGATGTCGCCAGTTTCAATCGCAGTTTGAATGGTGGCGCGCTCTGCGTCGGTGCCGCGCTGCATGGCGGCAATCAGGGGGAGGGTGGTTTTGCCTTCGCGCAAATCGTCGCCAAGGTTTTTGCCCATGACAGCGGCGTCGCCCGCGTAGTCGAGCACATCGTCAATCACTTGAAACGCAGTGCCCATGGCCTGGCCGTATTCGGCGCAGGCGTCCTCCTGTGCAGGTGTGCCGCCCGACAAAATGGCGCCCACACGAGCGCTGGCCTCAAAAAGTTTGGCAGTTTTGGAGCGGATGACTTGCAGGTAGCCGGCTTCATCGAGCGCGGCGTTGTGCATGTTCATGAGCTGCATCACCTCGCCTTCTGAAATGATGTTGGTGGCATCGGCAAGTACCTGCATGATCCGCATGCTTTGGGCTTCAACCATCATCTGGAAAGCGCGCGAGTACAAAAAGTCGCCCACCAGCACGCTGGCAGGGTTGCCAAACCTTGCGTTCGCGGTGGGGGCGCCGCGGCGCAGCTCGGATTCGTCCACCACATCATCATGTAGCAGGGTGGCGGTGTGAATGAACTCGACCACAGCCGCCATGTTGAAGCGCTGGGTGCCTGTGTATCCCAAAGCTCCGCAGCACAGCAGCAGCAGGGCGGGACGCAGGCGCTTTCCACCGGCAGAAATGATGTATTGAGATACGCTGCCCACCAAGGGTACGCCGGAGTCCAATCTGTGAGCGATGACCCCGTCAACTTCGCGCATGTCGGGTTCGACGATGGAGAGCCCCGTCGAAGAAGCAGGAGTAGAGACTTGCAAGGCGTTAGACCGGTTTGTTTTGGTGGATTATAGGGACGCCCGATAGGGCTTGCTCTGCGCTGTTTTGTGCTGCTTTGACGAATTACAAGTAAATGTTATACTCCTAGGCTCTGTAAAAATTCATTTGCAGAATTTCCTAGTCGAAGAGGTCAACATGTACGCGGTCATAAAAACCGGCGGCAAGCAATATCGTGTTGCTGCTGGCGAAAAAATTAAAGTAGAACAGATTGCTGCGGACGTAGGCCAAGAGATCGTGATCGACCAGGTTCTGGCAGTCGGAAACGGCGCTGAACTGAAAGTCGGCACACCCTTGGTGTCCGGTGCGACCGTTACGGTCACAGTAATTTCCCACGGAAAGCACGACAAAGTGCGTATCTTCAAGATGCGTCGTCGTAAGCACTACCAGAAACGTCAAGGTCACCGTCAGCAGTTCACCGAACTGCAAATCGGCGCGATCAAGGCTTAAAGGAATAGGTCATGGCACAGAAAAAAGGCGGCGGCTCTACGCGCAACGGACGTGATTCCAAGCCAAAGATGCTCGGTGTGAAGGCTTTCGGCGGTGAGTTGATCAGCGCTGGTTCCATCATCGTGCGTCAACGCGGTACCAAGTTCCACGCTGGCGACAACGTCGGCATGGGCGTGGACCACACTCTGTTTGCACTGGTGGACGGCAAAGTGTCGTTCGCAGTCAAGGGTGCGTTGAACAAGCACACAGTGAGCATCACTGCAGCGTAATCTGCACTGGCTCCCCCGAGAAACCCTGCGCCTTCCGCGCGGGGTTTTTCATTTCTAACCTCGGTGTACGACCATGAAGTTTGTTGACGAAGCCTACATTGATATCTCCGCGGGAGACGGTGGCGCGGGTTGCGTTTCCTTCCGGCATGAGAAGTACAAAGAATTCGGCGGCCCCAACGGGGGAGACGGTGGCCGCGGCGGCCACGTGTTCGCAGTGGCGGACCCCAACCTGAATACCCTGGTGGACTACCGCTTTGCCCGTCGCTACGATGCCAAGCGCGGCGAGCACGGCATGGGCTCCGACATGTTCGGTGCAGCTGGTGATGACATCACCCTCAAAATGCCGGTCGGGACCATCATTACCGACGCCGAAACCGGCGAAGTGCTGTTTGAGCTGCTGCAGCCGGGCGAGGTAATCACCATCGCCAAAGGCGGTGACGGCGGCTTTGGGAACATGCGTTTTAAAAGCGCAATTAACCGGGCACCACGTCAAAAAACTCCGGGCTGGCCTGGCGAAAAACGCAACCTGAAGCTAGAGCTCAAGGTGCTGGCCGATGTCGGCCTGCTGGGTATGCCCAATGCGGGCAAATCCACCTTCATTTCAGCGGTATCGAATGCGCGCCCGCGTATTGCCGACTACCCCTTCACCACACTGCACCCCAACCTAGGTGTGGTGCGCGTCGGCCCCGAGCAGAGCTTTGTCGTAGCCGATTTGCCCGGTTTGATTGAAGGCGCTGCCGAGGGTGCAGGCCTTGGACATCAGTTTTTGCGGCATTTGCAGCGCACCCGCTTGCTCTTACACGTGATCGATATGGCGCCTTTTGATGAAGGTGTGGATACCGTTGCGCAAGCGAAAGCCATCGTCAATGAGCTTAAGAAATACGACGAAGAGTTGTACAAAAAGCCCCGCTGGCTGGTGCTGAACAAATTGGACATGATCCCCACGGATGACAGGGTTGCGTTGATCAAAGACTTTGTCAAACGCTACAAGTTCAAAGGACCGGTGTTCGAGATTTCTGCGCTGACCCGTGAGGGTTGCGAGCCTCTGATCAAAGAAATTTACAAGCACATCAAGGCACAGCAGATCGCCGAGATGCCGCACGTCGAGATCGATCCGCGATTTGCGCCGGGATCGACAGATTCAGACGCGCCGACGGAGTAATTCTGATCTTCGGATCCTTTGGTTATTGCTACGATATTTATAGCTTCTCACGCATATTCGATTAGGGCTACAGGCATCAATGAATCAAAAATTCAGCTCATCTGTTCTTCGTGATGCACGCCGTGTCGTGGTCAAGGTCGGCTCCAGTCTGGTCACCAATGATGGCCGCGGTTTGGATGAGCAGGCTATCGGTGAGTGGTGCCGCCAATTGGCACATTTGATTCGTGATGGCCGTGAGGTCATCATGGTGTCGAGCGGCGCCATTGCCGAAGGCATGAAGCGTCTGGGCTGGGCAACCCGGCCGAAAGCGGTGCAGGAGTTGCAAGCGGCTGCGGCCGTGGGTCAGATGGGCTTGGCTCAGATGTACGAGACCAAGCTCCGCGCTAACGACTTGGGCAGTGCCCAGGTGTTGTTGACCCACGCCGATCTTGCCGACCGTGAGCGCTACTTGAATGCCCGATCGACCTTGCTGACACTGTTGAAGCTGGGCGTTGTGCCGGTGATCAACGAGAACGACACAGTTGTCAACGATGAGATCAAGTTCGGCGATAACGACACCTTGGGTGCTCTGGTGGCCAATTTGGTGGAGGCGGATGCCTTGGTCATCCTCACCGACCAAAAAGGCCTGTTTACCGCGGATCCCCGCAAAGACCCTGCCGCCACTTTCGTAAGCGAAGCGAAGGCTGGGGACCCCGCCTTGGAGTTGATGGCCGGCGGTGCCGGTAGCAGCATTGGCCGTGGTGGGATGCTGACCAAGATTTTGGCGGCTAAGCGGGCTGCTGGTTCTGGAGCGTCGACCGTGATTGCCTGGGGGCGTGAGCCAGATGCCTTGATCCGTCTGACGCAGGGCGATGCGATTGGCACCTTGCTGATTGCCCAGACCCAAAAGAACCAGGCCCGTAAGCAGTGGATGGCCGACCATCTGCAGATGCGCGGCGCCGTGGTGGTGGATGCCGGTGCAGCTGCCAAAGTGCGGGATGAAGGCAAGAGCTTGCTGCCTATTGGCATGCTGCAGGTTGAAGGCAAGTTTTCGCGTGGCGATGTGATCGCCGTGCGCGACGAAACCGGCCTCGAGATCGCCCGTGGACTGGCCAACTACGCCAGTGCCGAAGCCCGTCTGCTGTGCCGCAAGCCTTCTGCAGAGTTTGAGCGCCTGCTCGGTTACGCAGCAGAGCCCGAAATGGTCCACCGCGACAACCTGGTGCTCACCCGTTAAGGGGCAAGTCTGCCCCGGCTGGCTGGTGCTGTGACTATTGCTCGCTGGGCGCCCGGTAGTTCGGCGAGTTCTTTCCGAATTTCAGTGCATTGAGAATTTCGGCTTTGCTGCCTGCGACCCGCGATTCGCACGCAGCTTGGCGGGCAAATACGCGGGCGTGGGGGGAAGGCAGATTGCCCATCACATCCCGCCAGACAGGTGTACTCACTACGGACCAATTTCCGGATGAGCCTGCTCGGGCGTAGGTTTTAACCTCACCGGTGAGGCAGCGAATACCTTCGTACATCGCATTGCTCGTTCCGCTGGCGTTGGTCATCACCGCTACGTAACGCACCACGCCGTCGCCCCCGACCATGATGGTGGACGGATCAATACCTACTTTGACGGTTACAAAGTTGGGCATATCCAGGGGCAGCACCTTGGACGTGGAAAATGCAGGAGCCGGGGGCTCCTTTTCTTCGGTCCAATCAGGGTTGTCCAGTGTGTTCTGGGCGCCAGCAAAGCCAATGCACCCTCCGAAAATCAGGAAGGCCAGGGCGGATCGCAAGTTAATCATGGTGTGTGGGCGCATTGGTCCCCGGATCCGGCTCGAAAGACGCCCCAGGTGGCAATTCCATATGGTTAGGCTGCAGGCGGTCGAAACCGCTGTCTGCATCGCGCGTGCGATTACCGCCATGCCGCAGATAGCGGTTGCGACTCTCGTGACGCGGCAAGTAGCGAGATAACTCGGTCAGCGCCATTTCATAGACGCCCCGTTTGAATTCCACCACGGCATCCAGCGGAACCCAATAGTCGTTCCACCGCCAGGCATCGAATTCCGGGTGGTCGGTGGCACGCAGGTTCAAATCCCAGTCGTGGCCCACCAGCTGCAGAAGAAACCAGATCTGCTTTTGCCCTTTGTAATGTCCGCGAGCATCTCTGCGGACAAATCGGTCCGGCACCTCGTAGCGCAACCAGTCGCGGGTACGGGCAACAATGCTCACATGCTCCGGTTGGAGACCCACCTCTTCATGCAACTCCCGGAACATGGCCTGCTCGGGAGTTTCCCCCCGGTCAATGCCACCCTGCGGGAACTGCCACGAGTGTGTGCGTATGCGTTTGCCCCAAAATACCTGATTTTTCTGGTTGAGCAGGACGATGCCGACATTGGGCCGAAATCCGTCCCGGTCAAGCATAATCAAACCCCAATTTTTAAACTTCATTCATTATGCACAGCGAATGCGGTGCATCAAGGTCTGAAGCTCCCTGTAGTTCACCGAGCGACCCATGAAAGCCTCCCAATTTCTGATTTCCACCCTCAAAGAAGCACCCACCGATGCCGAAGTGGTGAGCCACAAGCTGATGATGCGTGCGGGCATGATCAAAAAGTTGGGTGCCGGCATTTACAACTACATGCCCATGGGCTTAAGGGTGATCCGCAAGGTGGAAGCCATCGTCCGTGAAGAAATGAACCGGGCTGGCGCCGTCGAATTGACGATGCCCGTGGTCCAGCCTGCGGAGCTGTGGCAAGAGACCGGCCGCTTTGACAAGATGGGCCCTGAACTGCTGCGTATCAAAGACCGCCATGACCGCGACTACGTAGTGCAGCCCACCAGTGAAGAAGTGGTGACGGACATCGCCCGCCAGGAAATCAAGAGCTACAAGCAGCTGCCCAAAAACCTGTACCAGATCCAGACCAAGTTCCGCGACGAGCGCCGCCCCCGCTTCGGCCTGATGCGTGGCCGTGAATTCATCATGAAGGACGCGTACAGCTTTGACCGCGACCAGGACTCTGCCAAGGCCAGCTACCAAGTCATGGCCAAGGCCTACCGCCGCATTTTTGACCGCTTCGGGTTGACGTACCGCGCAGTTGCGGCAGACAGCGGCGCCATCGGTGGGGATTTGAGCGAAGAGTTTCAGGTGATCGCAGCCACCGGTGAAGACGCCATCGTCTATTGCCCGACCAGTGACTACGCTGCCAATATGGAAAAAGCAGAAGCATTGGCGCCTGTAGCGCCCAGAGCGTCTGCGCAAGCTGCTATGGAAAAAGTAGCAACACCCGGAAAGAGCACCTGTGAGGATGTGGCTGCTTTGTTGGGTGTGGCACTGAACACGACCGTGAAGTCTTTGGTGCTGGCGACAGACGAGAAAGATGAGCACGGCGCGGTCAAAAAGACCCAAGTCTGGCTCTTGCTGCTGCGCGGTGACCATGACATGAACGAGGTCAAGGTCGGCAAGTTGCCGGGTCTGGCAGAGTTCCGATTTGCCACCGTGGGTGAGATTGAAGAGCACTTCGGCTGCAAGCCCGGTTACTTGGGCCCCATTGGCCTGAAGCAGCCGCTCAAGATCGTGGCGGACCGGGATGTGGCGGTCATGGCCGACTGGATTTGTGGTGCCAACGAAGAAGGCTTTCACATTCAGGGTGTCAACTGGGGCCGTGATCTGCCAGAGCCCGACATGGTCGCGGATCTGCGCAACGTGGTCGAGGGCGATGCCTCGCCCGATGGTAAAGGCGTGCTGGCGATTGAGCGCGGCATCGAAGTCGGCCACGTGTTCTACCTGGGCACCAAGTACAGCAAGGCGATGAATGCCACCTTCCTGGATGTGAACGGCAAGCCCCAGTTCATGGAAATGGGTTGCTACGGCATCGGGATCACCCGCCTGCCTGCCGCGGCAGTTGAGCAGAACCACGATGACAAGGGCATCATCTGGCCCGACGCACTGGCACCTTTTGCCGTGGTGCTGTGTGCAATTAACCCAGACCGTTTCCCTGACGTCAAGGCAGCCGCCGACAAGCTCTACGAGGAGCTGTTGGCTGCGGGTGTGGATGTAATTCTGGATGATCGCAATGAGCGGCCAGGCGCTATGTTTGCTGACTGGGAGCTGATTGGTGTGCCCCACCGTGTGAACATTGGCGATCGCGGTTTGAAAGAGGGAGTGGTCGAGTATCAGCACCGCCGCGAAAGCGCGGCCACCAGCGTGGCGGTAGCCGATATTGCTGCGCTGTTGCTGGGCAAGTTGAAGGCATGAATAGGCCGGTGGCCGCATCCGGCATTACCCGCCGGATCGGGCTGCAGCGCTTATTTTTATTAGGCGGCTTGCTATCGTTCTCGCAGCAGAAGGCTTGGGCAGGCAAGCAGCTTGAGGAGCCCTTGGTGGACTCGGTGCGAACAGCGCTGTCGTCGGCCATCTCCAACTCAGCGCCGCCGATTCCTGAGTTCCAAGACACTGAGTCGCGCTTGAATTACTTGCGCTGGCTGGGTGCCATGAGCGAGCGACTCAAAAAGAAAAAGCCGGAGTGGGATGTGCGGCGGGAGTTCTTGCAGACCGTCTGGTACGAGAGCAAGCGCGCAGGTCTGGATGTGTCGCTGGTAATGGGCCTGATTCAAGTAGAAAGCAACTTCCGCAAATTTGCCGTGAGCAGCGTGGGCGCCCGGGGGTATATGCAAGTGATGCCGTTCTGGACACGGGTGCTCGGCGACGGTGATGCCGGCAAGCTGTTTCACATGCAAACCAACCTGCGCTTTGGCTGTGTCATCTTGCGCCATTACCTGGAGCGCGAGCGGGGCGATATGTTTTTGGCTTTGGGACGCTACAACGGCTCGCGTGGCAAGGCGCCTTATCCCAATGCCGTCATGGCGAACAAGCGCCTCTGGGATTGGGCCGGTTAGGCCCGGGCGCGCCAATAAGCCTCAAAGTCATCGGCGGGCATGGGCCTGGCATACAGGTAGCCTTGCCCCTGGTTGCAGCCCATGCCACGCAGGGCCTCGGAGGTCGCTTCGTTTTCCACCCCCTCTGCGGTGACCTTGAGTCCCAGGCTGTCAGCCAAATGGATGATGGCGCTGACCATGGCGACGTCTTTTTCGCCTTGCAGCAAGCGGCGAACAAAGGACTGGTCGATTTTGAGCTTGTGAACCGGAAACCGCTGCAAGTACGACAGGTTGGAATAGCCTGTGCCGAAGTCATCAATCGCCAGTCGGATCCCCGAGGACTGAATCCGCGACAGGGTGGCAATGAACTTCTCGGTGTCGGCAATCAGGGTGGACTCGGTGACTTCAAGCTCCAACTGACTGGGGTCCAGACCAGTGGTCTGCAGGGCGTGGGCAATCACCGCTTCAATATTGCCGCGACTGAATTGCACCGGCGAGAGGTTGACCGACACGAACAGCGGGCCTGCGCCCATGGTTCGCCATGCCTGCATCTGGCGGCAGGCCTCGTTGAGCACCCACTGGCCGATATCGACAATCAGGCCGGACTTTTCTGCCAAGGAAATGAACAGCCCCGGCGACACCATCCCCAACTTGGGGTTTTGCCAGCGGACCAGTGCCTCTGCCCCGATGAGCGCTCCGGTGCGCAGGTCCAGCACCGGCTGGTAGTGCAGCACGAACTCTTCTTGCGCAACCGCTTGGCGCAAGCTGGAGATCAGGTGAAGGCTTTCCGTGATGCTGCTGCGAATGTCTTCGCTGAAGATCCGGTAGGTGTTGCGGCCCGCTTTCTTGGCCTCGTACATGGCGAGATCCGCATGCCGCAGCAACTCGTCAAAAGTGGTGCCTTGAGCGGGGTAAATCGCCACACCAATCGAGCACGATGCCAGCACCTCTTCGCCCCGCAGGCGAAAGGGGGCTTGCATTTTGAGGAGCACTTGTTCGCTCACCAGCGCGATATCGTCGGCGCTGGTGAGTTCGGTCAGACCGATCAGAAACTCATCTCCGCCCTGGCGGCACACCACGTCGCTTTGCCGCACCGTCTCGCGCAGGCGCTGGGCGACCTGAACCAGGAAATCATCGCCCGCGGAATGACCCGCCGAGTCATTTACATCCTTGAAGTTGTCCAGATCCACAAAGAGCAGGGCGACATGGGTGCCGTTCAGTGCGGCTTGCCGCATGGCGTCGGTCAGCAGAGCATTGCCCAACAAGCGGTTGGGCAAACGTGTCAGCCCGTCATGCTGCGCAAGGTAGGTGAGGTTTTTTTCTGAGGCATGGAACCGCGCAATCTGCGAGCGCAGGCGGACTAGTGCGTTTTGCATGTCGTAGGTCAGAAACCAGATCAGAAAGCCGTTCACCAGCAAGATCGACAGGCTGTCCGAGAGCCGGTCCATATCGGTGCCCGGGGTGACGCCGGTTCGCCAGCCGTACAGCGTGCCCAGACCGAGGGCCAATACACACGCCAGCATGAGTGCCAGCAGTGCCCAAAAGTGCCGGGGTTTGAGCAACTGGCCGGCGCCGATCAGAATGACCGGGTAACCAAGGAGCGATGAGTCCCGCAGGCCATCGCTGAACCACATAATGCTGAACAAAGACAGGGTCGCGGTGCTCAACACCAGCCCTGCAGCGGTTTCATGATGGCCCCGGTAATTCAGCCACTGGCAGGGAGGCATCATGGCCGCACCCACAGTGAGCGCGATCACTACATCCCAACGGGACTGCATGCTGTACTGGATCGCCGTGCCCGTGAAGGCAATGAAAACCAGCAGCCCGAATTGAAAAACCCGACGGCTGCGAATCTCGATGTCTTCGATCTCGTCGGTGAAGGCGGTAGACACGGCAGACTCCCTGCAACACGCAATAAACCTGCAGTGCCCGGTCTAAGGTGCCGGGCTGTCCGCAGGTGAATTTAGCCGGCTTGGGTGCCCAGCACTTGCACCAGTTCGCCGGATTCGTACATTTCCATCATGATGTCCGAGCCGCCTATGAACTCGCCCTTGATGTAGAGCTGGGGAATGGTGGGCCAGTTGCTGTATTCCTTGATGCCTTGGCGAATGCCGTCGTCTTCCAGCACGTTCACGGTCTTGACGGTTTTGGTGTCCACGCCACACGCCTTGAGGATCTGAATGGCCCGGCCGGAAAAGCCGCACTGCGGGAAGCTGGCGTTGCCCTTCATGAAAAGCAGGATGTCGTTGGATTTCACCAGTTCGTCAATACGTTGTTGTGCGTCGCTCATGTCAGTACTTCCAAGTAGATAGTTAGATACCCCGATTATTTCACCATCGCATTTGCCTGTCGTCGGTACGGGCGAACGATGCACCCCCTTGACCGCTTTTTAGGATAATCAAGTCCATGAACATCACCAAAAACACCGCAGTCACGCTGCAATTCAAGATTTCCGACGCTACCGGCAAGTTGCTGGACCAAAGCCAGGAGCCCATCGCTTACCTGCACGGCGGCTACGGAAACACCTTCCCCAAGATTGAAGAGGCGTTGGAAGGCCAGGCTGCCGGATTTGCCACCACCATCGAGCTTGCACCCGCCGATGCATTTGGTGAGTACAACGAAGCGCTGTTGCAAACCATCCCCAAGACCCAGTTTCCCCCGGGCGTCAAGGTTGGCGGCCAGTTGGAAGGTCGTTCGGAAGATGGCCAGAGCATTGTCTTCAACGTGGTCAAGATCAAAGGGCCGGTCGTGCATTTGGATGGCAACCACGCTTTGGCCGGCAAAACGCTGCGTTTTGCGCTGAAGGTGCTGGAAGTGCGTGCTGCTAGCGAAGAAGAGGTGGCACACGGCCACGTGCATGGTGCGCACGGACACCACCATTGATTGCGGGATTTGAATTGCTGGCCTCCTTGAATTTCTTGAGGGGCTGGTTTGTTGGCACGATCTGCCAATAAATTTTAAAAATAGGCAAACTGCGCAATCGGCTGCCTGACCTGCGGGGCTAAGATACCAGTCTAGATATTGGTGTCATGCCCTTCAGGAGTTTTTGCCGTGTTGTCCAACCCCGCTACCAAATACCGCGCCTTCCCCGCCATTGACTTGCCGAATCGGCAGTGGCCCACGCGCTCTATCACCCAGCCGCCGATCTGGATGAGCACGGACTTGCGGGACGGCAACCAATCCCTGTTTGAGCCCATGAATGCGGAGCGCAAGATGCGCATGTTCCGCACGCTGCTGCAAGTGGGTTTCAAAGAGATCGAGGTGGGCTTCCCCAGCGCTTCGCAAACCGACTTTGACTTTGTGCGCGAATTGATCGAAGGCGGCCATGTGCCCGACGACGTGACCATCGAAGTGCTCACTCAGTCCCGCGAGCACTTGATCCGTCGCACCATCGAGTCCCTCAAGGGCGCCCGCCGCGCTATCGTGCACGTCTACAACGCTACTGCACCCGTGTTCCGCGATGTGGTGTTCGGCATGAGCAAGCCCGAAGTGAAAGAGTTGGCCGTGTCTTCGGTGCGCCTGATCAAAGAGATCACCGCCACCATGCCGGAGACCGAGTGGGTGCTGCAGTACAGCCCAGAGGTGTTCACCAGCACCGAGCTCGAATTCGCCTGCGAAGTGTGTGATGCCGTCACCGCCGAGTGGGGCGCCACGCCCGCCAACAAGGTGATCCTCAATTTGCCGGCCACCGTGGAGGTGTCCACCCCCAACATTTATGCCGACCAGATCGAGTGGATGCACACCCACTTGGCCCGCCGCGACAGCGTCATCTTGAGCCTGCACCCGCACAACGATCGGGGCACCGGCGTGGCCGCGGCTGAACTGGGCATGATGGCCGGCGCCGACCGCGTCGAAGGCTGCCTGTTCGGCAATGGTGAGCGTACCGGCAATGTGGACCTCGTCACCCTGGCCCTCAACATATACACCCAGGGTGTCAGCCCCGGCCTTGATTTTTCGGACATCAACGCCATTGCCCGCACCGTCGAGCATTGCAACCAGTTGCCCATCCACCCACGCCACCCGTATGTGGGTGACCTGGTGTTCACCGCGTTCAGTGGCTCCCACCAGGATGCCATCAAGAAAGGCTTTGCCGCCCAAAAGGCTGCCGGCCCGGATGCGATGTGGAATGTGCCCTACATGCCCATTGATCCAGCCGATGTGGGCCGCAGCTACGACTCGGTGATCCGGGTCAACAGCCAGTCCGGCAAGGGCGGTGTGGCCTACTTGATGGAAGCCGAGTTCGGCGTGGTCATGCCGCGCCGCCTGCAGGTCGAGTTTTCGGGCGAAGTGCAAAGCTACACCGACAGCCATGGCGGCGAAATGAGCGCGCAAAACATTTGGGACCTGTTTGACGCCACCTACCTGAACGCCGCAGACGCCAAAGTGCGCTATGTGGAGCACCACCTGTTTGACCACCCCGGCCAGACCGGCAAGGCCCATGTGCAGGGCATCCGCATCGGCGTTGAGGTGGACGGCCAGCCCATGCTGATCACCGGTGAGGGTAACGGCCCCATCGACGCAGCAGTGCACGCTTTGCAAACCATTGGCGTCAAAGTGCAGGTGCGCAGCTATGAAGAGCGCAGCACCAAAGCCAGCACCGACGCGGGTGATGCACAAGCCTGTGCTTTCCTGGAGCTGGTGGCTACGAACGGCGATACCGGCAAGGGCGGCGAGCGTTTCGGTGTGGGCATGGACACCAACATCGTGACCGCTTCGGTCAAAGCCCTGATCAGCGGCGTGAACCGCCTGGGCTTGGTGGATGTGGATGCTGCGGAGCCTGTCGCGGCCTGATCACGCTCACTGATGAATAGCCGGGGCAGCGAAAGCGCCCCGGCTTTTTTATGCCTTTTTCAGGAAGCAGGCCTTGAGCATGAAGCTGCCGCCGTCCATCTTGCAGTCCACCTCGTGGTCGCCGCCTACCAGCCGGATGCTTTTGACCTTGGTGCCCTGCTTGAGCACGGTGGAGCTGCCTTTGACTTTCAGGTCTTTGATCAGTACCACCGCATCGCCGTCCTGCAGCACCTGACCGTTGGAGTCTTTGACGACTGCGTTGTCTTCGTCATCCGTCGCTGCAACAGCCTGTGGCCATTCAAAGCCGCAGTCGGCGCAGACAAAGTTGCTGCCGTCGGGGTAGGTGTTTGCCAGAGTGCATTGCGGGCAGGCGGGAGTTGTGGGCATGGGTTCTTTCTATTTGCTATCAATTCAGTAGCTGCTAGCGCAATAAATATGAGCGCTAGAGCTCAATTTCTTATAAATCTGGGGCGGTCCACTGCCCGCCGCTGCAGCGCTCGATTCCGGCCAAGTCCTGGCGGCTTTGCACGTTGGCGAAGCCTGCAGCCTCCAAGAGCGCCCGCACATCAGCGGCTTGGTCATAGCCGTGCTCCAGCAGCAGCCAGCCGCCGGGCTGCAGGCGGGTCTTGGCTTGGTCAATGATGGTGTGAATGTCGTTAAGCCCGTCATTGCCCGCGGTGAGAGCCTGGCGCGGCTCAAAGCGCAGGGCGGGCAGGTGTTCGTCGTCCTCGCGTATATAGGGCGGGTTGGAGACGATGGCCTGAAACACGCCCTGTGTGCCACTGAGCCACGATCCTTGGCTGAAGGTCACCGCCAATCCCAGCCGCTGCGCATTGGCTTGTGCGACGGCCAGTGCGGCGTGGCTGTAGTCCACCGCTTCCACCTGCAGCGCAGGCCGCGTAGCCTTGAGTGCCAGCGCAATAGCACCGCTACCGGTGCCCAGGTCTACCACCCGGGCGTCGGGCGTGGGCTCCAACACATCGAGCGCCCAGTCGACCAGCGTTTCGGTGTCAGGGCGGGGTACCAACACATCGGAGTTGACCTGCAGGTTCAGCCCGTAAAACTCCTTGTGCCCCACGATGTAAGCCACCGGCTCGCCGGCTAACCGGCGCGCAACATAGCCCTGTAGCGAGGTGTTGACCGCTTCGCTCACCATGTCGGTGTCGTGGGCCAGCAACCAGGCCCTCCCTGCCCGCGGCTGACCCAGCGCGTGCAACAAGAGCAGGCGGCTGTCCGTCAGATCCAGGCCCCGGGTTTGCAGGGTGGCGATGGTTTGCGAAATGGAGGGCATATTTGCTCTAAATTTGATAGCGAAGGGTGCAGGGGAAACAGGGGCTAAACGCCTAAATGTCCCAAAAACCGGCTTATTCTGCTTTGCGTATGGGGGGCAAACAAAGTACATTGGATTCACAACAACATACAGGCCCATATTGGCCGGAGCACGCGTTGGTGAGGCGCATTTCTTCAGGAATCCGAGTGTATGAGCCTGCTATTGTCTTCCGGCACGTCTGGACCCTGGTCGGGTCGTCAAAGCTTTTCCCTCAATACCAAAATATGCGCGGCCGCCACTGCCTTGGTGGTGGCCAGCCTTGCCATCACCGCCACAGTGATTGGTTTTCGCAGTAGCGCCACCGCCGAGAGTGCCACGATGGAGCTGGCCCGAACGTCAGCGCGGGAGGCTGCGGGCTCTGTGCAGTCGCGGATCAGGGCCAATTTGTATTCGGTGATGGGGCTGGCGGGCGCCATGGCGACGACCAAGGCGGGCAATCTTCCGCTCCTGCGCCCGCAAATCGATGCGATGGTGAAGTCCACGCTGGTCAGTTCGCCGGATTTTGTGGGCGCGGCAGTCACTTGGGAGCCCAATGCCCTCGATGGCAAAGACGCTGAATTCGCCGGCAAAGCGCCCGAATACGACGCCACCGGTCGCCACATGCCCTACTGGACCCGAAAACCGGGCGGCGCCTTCCATGTCGACCCCATCGTGTTTGACCCCGCGCCGGGGGCAAACGACTGGTATGACATACCGAAGAAAACGGGCAAAGTGTTCTTCACAGAGCCATACGTGTACCCGATTGAGGGCAAAGACGTATTGATGGCCTCGCTGGTGTCGCCGATTGTGGTGGACGGCAAGTTCCTCGGCACCGCCAGTGCCGATTTCGCCTTGACCCAACTCAGTACCATCTTGGCGGAGGTGAAAGTGCTGGGTGGGGGCAGCATTGCACTGATCTCCAATGGCGGCCTGTACGCCACCAACCCGGACGCTGCGCTGGTGAACAAAAAGGCCGAAGACATCCCGGCTGCGGGGCTGGAGGCCGTGCAAAAGGGCCAGCCGTATGAGTACACCGATAGCAGCAACGTCAACCACCTGTTGCAGCCGGTTGCGATCTATCCCGACACGGCGCCATGGGCTGTGCGCATGAGCTTTCCGGACAGTGTGGCGACGGCATCTTCCCGGCAGCTGACTTTTTACACATTGGGCGTCGCACTGCTGTGTGCACTCGCCACAGCGGTCATTCTGGTGACCGTGGTGTCGCGCTTAATGCAGCCCCTGCGGGCTCTGAGCCGGGCCATGGCCGAGGTATCCAGCGGCGAAGCAGATTTGCGTACCAAAATCGCGGTTCAGGGCAACGACGAGCTGGCCGCCATCGGCAACGGCTTCAACCAGTTTGTGGGCAAAATTCACGGCGTCTTGGCGCAAGTGCGCGGCAGTGCTGACAGCGTGGCCAATGCCAGCGCCGAAATTGCCCAAGGCAATAACGACCTGAGCGCCCGCACCGAGCACCAGGCCAGCGCGCTGGAGCAAACCGCTGCCAGCATGGAAGAGCTCAACAGCACCGTCAAACAAAACGCCGATAACGCCCGTCAAGCCAATCAGCTGGCCATGAGCGCCTCCACGGTCGCGGTGCAGGGTGGCGAAGTGGTGAGTCAGGTGGTGGACACCATGAAGGGCATCAATGAAGCCAGCCGCAAGATCAGCGACATCATCAGCGTGATCGATGGCATCGCCTTTCAGACCAATATTCTTGCTTTGAACGCAGCGGTAGAGGCTGCCCGCGCGGGCGAGCAGGGCCGCGGCTTTGCGGTGGTGGCGAGCGAAGTCCGCTCACTTGCCGGCCGCAGTGCAGAGGCTGCCAAAGAAATCAAGAGCCTGATCAACGCCAGCGTGGAACGGGTAGAGCAGGGCACTGCCTTGGTCGACAAAGCGGGCGAGACCATGACCGAAGTGGTCAGCAGTATCCGGCGCGTGACGGACATCATGGGTGAGATCAGCGCCGCCAGCAATGAGCAAAGTGCCGGTGTCGCGCAAGTGGGTGAGGCAGTGACTTCGATGGATCAAGCGACGCAGCAAAACGCGGCCTTGGTGGAAGAGATGGCTGCCGCGGCCAGTAGCTTGAAGAGTCAGGCTAACGACTTGGTGCAGGTGGTGGGGGTGTTCAAGCTCTGACTTTTTTGAAAGTCCAAGCGGTTTTGCGATGGACCGATCGCTTGGGCGACATAGCGTTTTGCTCCGTGTCCCCCGCCCGCTTTGCGGGCTCCTCCTTGACCTGCGCAAAACTCTATGTCGCCCAAGCGCTCTCCGTTATTTGCGGTGAGCGCTCAGCCGCCCCAACTCCACCCCTCAAGCAACATCAATTCAAACTGTTTTCCAGCGCAGCCAACTGCTGCGCAGCTTCATAGGCTTGCAGTGCCTCGACTACATCGTCCAAATCACCTTCCATCGCGCGGTCCAGCTTGTACAGCGTCAAGTTGATGCGGTGGTCGGTCAGCCGGCCTTGCGGGTAGTTGTAAGTGCGGATGCGGTCGCTGCGGTCGCCGCTGCCTACCAGGCTCTTGCGTTCTGCTGCGTCTTTGGCGGCGCGCTCGGAGCGGTCTTTTTCATGAATGCGGGCGGTCAGCACTTTCAGGGCCTGGGCCTTGTTGCTGTGCTGGCTGCGGCCATCCTGACATTCGGCCACGATACCGGTGGGGATGTGCGTGATACGCACTGCCGAGTCGGTCTTGTTGATGTGCTGGCCACCGGCGCCGCTGGCGCGATAGGTGTCGATACGCAGGTCGGAGGGATTGATCTTGATGGCTTCCGCCTCGTCCTGCTCGGCCAGCACCGCAATCGTGCAGGCGCTGGTGTGGATGCGGCCCTGGGTTTCGGTGGCGGGCACGCGCTGCACCCGGTGGCCGCCTGATTCAAACTTGAGCATGCCGTAAGCGCCGCAGGAGCCCGCGCTGGTGGTTGTGCTGCCTTCGATGCGCAGCACCACTTCCTTGTAGCCACCCAGCTCGCTTTCAGACGCGCTCATGATTTCGGTGCGCAGCCCTTTGGCGTCGCAGTAGCGGGTGTACATGCGGGCCAGATCCGCGGCAAAAAGGGCGGATTCGTCGCCCCCCGTGCCGGCACGGATTTCCACAAACGCAGGGCGCGCATCATCCGGGTCCTTGGGCAGCAACATGCGCTGCAGCTCGGCCTCTAACTGGGCCATCTCGGCAGTGGCACCGTCAATTTCCTCCTGCGCCATGGCGAGCATGTCTTCATCGCCCGCCGCATCACCCAGCATTTCCTGCCCTGTGGCCAGATCAGCCTCGCGCTGCTGGAAACGCTCCCAACGCCCCGCCACGGCTGCCACATCGGTGTGCTCCCGTGAGAGCTTAAGGAACTGCTCCATGTCTTTCATGATGTCCTCGCGCGAGAGCAAAAACTCCAGCTCCCCTTGGCGGTCTTTGTACTTGGCAAGCTGTTGGCGAAGAAACGGTTTCATGAGAGTGCAATCTGGAAGTCGGGTTACGCAACGCCGGTAAGGCCCAAGTCGAAGCGAAAAAACAAAATGTGGCTGTTAAAGCCCCCCTCTCGCCCTATGGGGGAGAGGGGTTGGGGGAGTGTGGGCGTCCGCGCAGCTAACGCTTATTCCGCAAGAAAAAGTGCGAAATCGCGTTGCCCGCCCGTTCGCGGGCTGCAGCATCTCCGGCGTGCAGCTCGGCCATGGCGCCATGCAGCATCTTCTGGCTCAGACCTTTGGCCAGTGCTTCCAGCACTGCATCCACATCTTCGCCCTTGGCCAGCATCTTGCGGGCGCGGGCCAATTCCACGGCGCGCCATTCTTCGGCTTGGGCGTTGAGCTGCTGGATCAGGGGCACCGCGCTGCGCTGGTCCACCCAGTGCATAAAGCTTTGCACCCCCGCATCCACAATGGCCTCTGCTTGGGCCACGGCGGCTTGGCGGTTGGCTTGGGCGGTTTGCACCACGCCGGCCAGGTCGTCGACGGTGTAGAGGTACACGTCGCCCAAAGCTTTGACTTCGGGCTCGATGTCGCGCGGCACGGCCAGGTCGACCATGAACATGGGGCGGTGTTTGCGTTTTTTCAGTGCGCGCTCTACGGCGCCCAAGCCAATGATGGGCAGGGTGCTGGCGGTGCAGCTGATGACCGCATCAAACTCGTGCAGCCGCTCCGGCAAGTCGGCCAGGCGCATGACTTCACCCCCGAAGCGGCTGGCCAACTTTTCGCCCCGCTCCAGCGTGCGGTTGGCAATCGCGATGGCCTTAGGGTTCTTGGCTGCAAAGTGCGTAGCGCAGAGCTCGATCATTTCGCCCGCACCCACAAACAGCACCTTGACCTTGGCCAGGTCTTCAAACAAATTGCCGGCCAGGCGCACGGCGGCAGCGGCCATGCTGATGCTGTGCGCGCCGATCTCGGTGGAGGTGCGCACCTCTTTGGCGACGGCGAACGAGCGTTGGAAGAGTTGCGAAAGCGTGGTGCCCAAAGCGCCTGCCTCGTCAGCGGCGCGCACCGCGTCTTTGAGCTGCCCCAGGATTTGCGGCTCGCCCAGCACCATGCTGTCCAAGCCACTGGCCACGCGGAAGGCATGGCGGGCGGCTTCCTGGTCTTCCAGGCGGTAGGTGTGGGAGCGCAGTTCGTTGGCCGAGATGCCGCCGCTCTGGGCCAACCACGCGAGGGTGTGGTCCAGTGCGGCTTCATCGCCTGCGCAGTAGATTTCGGTGCGGTTGCAGGTGGAGACGATGGCCGCTTCTGGGGGGCGGGCCATGCTCTGGCGCAGGCCGTGGAGCTGCGGTGCGATCTGGTCACTGGCGAACGCAAACCGGCCCCGCATATCCAGCGGTGCGGTGGTGTGATTGATGCCTAATGCCCAGACTGCCATATGTTTAGACGCCGATTATAAAATCCAGCGTCTACCCACCCCGCCAAAGCCGCACTAAAGCCACACTTGGCCTTTGCAATGACCGCCATGGGCCCACTCGATCTCCTGAACCACCTGTTGAATTTTGCGGCTCCTGCCTTGTTTGTGGGGCTTCTGCTGGCCCTTCTGGCTCCACTTTTGTATAAAAAAGTGCCGCTAGCGCACGGTCTGCGTGCGCAGGTAGCTATCAATTTTGTAGCGGGTCTGGTGGCCTTGGTGGGCGGTCTCGTATTCTTCGGGCGTGACGGCAAGATGCTCAGCTACGCCGCCATGGTGCTGGCCTGTGCCGCCAGCCAGTGGTGGGCCATGCGCCGCTGAAGCGCTGCGGCCTCTTTTTTCTGTTTCTTTTTTCCCCGGAGTTCTATGTCATCACGGTTCAAGGCGGTTTTGTTTGACCACGACGGCACCTTGGTCGATTCCGAGGCGGTGCATCACGCTTTGTGGAACCAGGTGCTCCAGCCCTATGGCGTAGAGATTCCGCGGGACGTGTACATGCAGCATTACTCCGGCGTGCCCGCCTTGGCCAACGGGGAAGATGTGCGGCAGCGCTACGGCTTGTCGCCCAGTGCCGAGGCACTGGCAGAGGCCAAAAACAGCGCGGCAGCGGTGTATCTGCAAACCCACGCCTTCCCGCTGATGCTCGGCGTGCGCGAATCACTGGCTCGCCTGAACGCTGCCGGTCTGCGCAAAGGCGTGGTCACTGGCGCGCGCATGTTTGCCATTGCCGCCACCTTGCGCTCGCACGCCATGGCGCCGGAGTTTGAGGTGGTGGTGTCTGCCGATGAGGTGGTGCACAGCAAGCCGGCCCCCGATTGCTACCTGCTGGCATTGCAGCAGATGGGCCTGCAAGCCAGCGAGGCCGTGGCATTTGAAGACACCGAGCACGGCGTCGCGTCTGCCATCGCTGCCGGTGTGGCGTGTGTGGCTATACCCACCCCGATGTCAGCCGCCCAAGATTTCAGTGCGGCGACTGTGGTGGTCCAGGATATGGCCGCCGCGGTGGACTGGGTGCTTAAGCGGGGCTGAACAAGTCCACCCGGTCGGTGATGATGCCGTCGGTGTGGAGGTCCATCAGTCGCTGTGCGGTGGGCTCGTCGTTCACGGTGTAGCTCAGGGTGCGCATGCCGGCCGCTTTGGCTTGGGTCACTGTGCTGCTGTCCCAGAGCTTGTGGTTGCACACAACGGCCTGGCAGCCCAGACGCAAGGCGGTCTCCAGCCAGCCGCTCCAGAGCGTGTCCAACAGCAGGCCACGGGGCAACTCAGGCTGGGTCGCCAATGCGCCTTCCAGCGCTTCGGGGTTGAACGAGGTCAGCAGTGGCGGCACCGCCTGACCTGCCCACAGGCGGGCGGCGTGCTGGGCCACGACCTCGCCGGTGTAGCGCTCGGTACCCGGCGTGGGTTTGATCTCGATATTGAGCAAATAGCCGTTGCGGATGCAGTACTGCGCAATCGCGTCCAGCGTCGGGATGGTTTCACCCGCATACGCGCGGCTGTGCCAACTGCCGGCATCGAGCAGGCTCAGGGTGGACCAGCTGTGATTGCCCGCAATCGCTTCGTTCGCTACATCTTTGATAGCTACTCGCGCAGATTCCACCTGCGCTAGAGCCTGATTAGATGCATTCGTGGTACGGGTGAGGGTGGCGTCGTGCAGCAAGAACGGCACGCCATCCGCGCTAAGTTTGACGTCGCATTCGAACATGCGGTAGCCGTGGCTGGCGCCCAGGCGGAAGGCGGACAGCGTGTTCTCAGGCGCCAGCTTGCCGGCACCCCGGTGCGCCACCCAGCGGGGGTAAGGCCAAGCGGGGAGGTCGAACACGTTTTCTGCCGTCATACCGACTCCAACCGCTTGCCGGTCGTAGCGTCGAAGTGGTGAATGCGGTCAGCGCGCGGCGTCACATGCAGCGTGGTACCCAGAGCCGGTGCCGGCTGCGACTCTTCGATACGGATGATGACCGTCTCGTCTGCATCCGCGGCGTTCAATTTGTGCGCCCATTTGCCGTAAATCAGGCGCTCGGCGCCCAGCATTTCGACGGCTTCCACCTGCAGGGCCCAGCCGCCGGGGGTGATATCCAGATGCTCGGGGCGGATGCCGGTGATCACACCGGGCTTGGCGTCTGGTGCGTTTTTGAGCAGGTTCATGGGCGGCGAGCCGATGAAGCTGGCCACAAAGGTGCTGGCCGGGCGGGTGTAGACCTCTTCGGGGGTGCCGAACTGCTCCATCACCCCGCCGTTCATCACAATCATGCGCTGGGCCAGGGTCATGGCCTCGACCTGGTCGTGCGTGACAAACAGGCTGGTTATGCCTAGCTCGCGGTGCAGCTTCTGGATTTCCAGTCGCGTCTGGGCGCGCAGCTTGGCGTCCAGGTTGGAGAGGGGTTCGTCAAACAAAAACACCTGGGGCTGGCGCACGATGGCGCGACCCATGGCGACGCGCTGGCGTTGTCCGCCCGACAGAGCCTTGGGCTTGCGCTCGAGGTAGGGCGCGAGTTCGAGAATCTTTGCGGCTTTGTCCACACGGCGCTTGATCTCGTCCATGGGCACATTGGCGATTTTGAGGCCGTAGGCCATGTTCTCGAACACGCTCATGTGCGGGTAGAGCGCATAGTTCTGGAACACCATGGCAATGTCGCGCTCGCTGGGCTCCAGGTCGTTGACCACGCGCCCGCCGATAGAGATTTGGCCTTCGCTCACTTCTTCCAGGCCGGCCACCATGCGCAGGAGCGTGGATTTGCCGCAGCCGCTGGGGCCGACGATGACGATGAATTCACCATCCTGAATTTGGGCGTTCACCCCGTGGATGACTTGGTTGGCCGTTTTGCCGCTGCCGTAGCGCTTGATGATGTTGTGGAGTTCGATGGAAGCCATAAATTACCGTAATTGGGGTTGTAAGAGGGGGCGTCGGTGTGGCGAGGGCTTATTTCTCGGTGTCCACCAATCCTTTGACGAACCACTTTTGCATCAACATGACGACGAGTGCCGGGGGAATCATGGCCAACATGGCCGTTGCCATGACGATGTTCCACTCGGTTTGCGCATCGCCACCAGAAATCATTTGCTTGATGCCGATCACCACGGGGTACATGTTTTCTTCGGTGGTGACCAGCAGGGGCCAGAGGTACTGGTTCCAGCCGTAAATGAACTGGATCACAAACAAGGCGGCAATGCTGGTGCGCGACAGGGGGACCAGAATGTCCTTGAAAAAGCGCATAGGTCCGGCGCCATCGACCCGGGCGGCTTCGACCAACTCTTCAGGCACCGTCAAGAAAAACTGGCGGAACAAAAAGGTGGCGGTGGCGGAGGCAATCAGGGGAACTGTCAGGCCCGCGTAGCTGTTAAGCAGCCCCAAATCTGCCACCACCTGGTAGGTCGGGCCGATACGCACCTCCACCGGCAGCATCAGGGTCACAAAAATGGCCCAGAAGAAACCCATGCGGAACGGGAAGCGGAAGTACACGATGGCAAACGCCGAGAGCAGCGAGATCGCGATCTTGCCGATGGAGATGGTCAAGGCCGTGATCAGGCTGACCACCATCATGCGGCCCACCGAGGCGTGCGACCCAGAGCCTTGACGTTCGCCACCCAACGCGGTGGCGTAGTTGTCGAGCAAGTGGCTGCCGGGCAGCAGCGGCATGGGCGACTGCACCACCGCATCGGCGGTGTGGGTGGAAGCCACAAAAGTGATGTAGATCGGGAATGCCACGATGAGCACCCCGATGATCAGAATGGCGTGCGACAAGAAGTCCAGCCAGGGGCGTCGTTCGACCATCAGTAATTCACCTTTTTCTCTACAAACCTAAATTGCACCACCGTCAGGGCGATGACGATGATCATCAGCACCACAGACTGGGCCGCTGAGCCGCCGAGGTCCATGGCCTTGAAGCCGTCGAAATACACCTTGTAGACCAGGATGGCGGTGTCTTTGCCCGGGCCGCCTTTGGTAGCCGCGTCCACAATCGCAAACGTGTCAAAAAACGCGTACACGATGTTGATGACCAGCAAAAAGAAGGTGGTGGGGGACAACAAGGGGAGCTGTATCGTCCAGAACCTGCGCCAAGGGCGGGCACCATCCATGGAAGCCGCCTCTATCAGCGACTTGGGGATGGACTGCAGGCCCGCCAGGAAGAACAAAAAGTTATAAGAAATCTGCTTCCACACCGCGGCCATCACGATCAGCGCCATGGCGTGGTCACTGTTGAGCAGCGGGTCCCACGACATGCCGAGCTCCCGGATGCCATAGCTGACGATGCCGATGCTGGGCGCAAACATGAACAGCCAAAGCACGCCGGCCACCGCAGGGGCCACGGCATACGGCCAGATCAAAAAGGTACGGTAAACGCCAGACCCTTTGACCACCCGGTCGGCAAAAATGGCCAGGGTGAGCGACAGCGTCAAGCCCAGCACCGCTACCAGCAACGAAAAAATCGCCGTCGTTTTGAAGGAGGCGAGGTAGGAGGCGTCGTTCCAGAGATTGCGGAAATTGTCGAGCCCGACAAATACCACCGAGGTGCCGAAGGCATCGCTTTGCTGCACCGATTGCAGCAGCGCTTGCGCTGCAGGCCAGAAAAAGAAGATAGAGATGACGGCTACCTGCGGTGCGATCAACACCCAAGGCAGCCATGCGGATTTGAAAACGACGCGTTTTTCAGCAGCCATATGTCCCGATCAGAAATGCAAAGTGGCGGCATAAGCCGCCACTTGTGAGGAAGTGAAAAACCTTACTGGTTCGCTTTTTCGAAACGCACCAGGAGTTCATTGCCGCGTGTCACGACGGAGTCCAGCGCTTCTTTGGCAGTTTTTTTGCCAGCCCAAACTTGTTCGAGCTCTTCGTCCTCGATCGCGCGGATCTGGACATAGTTGCCCAAACGGATACCGCGGGATTTGTCAGTGACCTTGCGGATCATCTGGTTCACCGCCACGTCAGTACCGGGGTTCTCTTTGTAGAAGCCCGACTTTTCGGTCAGCTGGAACGCGGCAGTTGTGATCGGCAGGTAGCCGGTACGCTTGTGGCTGGCAGACTGGATTTCAGGCTTGGACAAAAAGTCGAAGAACTTGGCAATGCCTTTGTATTCCTCTGCTTTTTTGCCGGACATCACCCACAGGCTGGCACCACCGATAACGGTGTTTTGCGGGGCGCCGGGGACGTCTTGGTAGTGCGGCAGCGGGGCCAAACCGAAGTTGAACTTGGCGTTCTTTTTGACGTTGCCGTAGAAACCGCTGGAGGTGGTCATCATGGCGCACTCACCGGATACGAAGCTGGCTTCAGGCACGTTACCGCGGCCCTTGTAGACAAAAATGCCTTGTTTGGCCATGTTCGCCAGGTTTTCAATGTGGCGCACATGCAATGGGGAGTTGATTCGCAAGCGTGCATCCAAGCCAGCCAAGCCGTTTTGCTTGGTGGCAAATTCGACGTTATGCCAAGCGGAGAAGCTTTCCAGCTGGGTCCAGCCTTGCCACGCGATGGACAGCGGGCACTTGTGGCCATTGGCCTTGAGCTTGGCGCCTGCCAGTGCGACTTCGGCCCAGGTGGCAGGTGCTTTCTCTGGGTCCAGACCTGCGGACTTGAACGCATCCTTGTTGTAATAAAACACGGTGGTCGAGCTGTTGAACGGGAAGCTCAGCATCTGGCCATTGGGGGCGGTGTAGTAGCCGGCCACTGCGGGCACGTAGACCTTGGGGTCAAACTTGTAGCCTGCGTCGGTCATGACCTTGCCCACGGGCACGATCGCGTTCTTGCTCGCCATCATGGTGGCCGTGCCGACTTCGAAAACTTGCAGGATGTGCGGGGCGTTGCCGGCGCGGAAGGCCGCGACCGCAGCGGTCATGGATTCGTCGTAAGTGCCTTTGAAGGTCGGCAGGATGCGGTATTCCTTTTGGCTCGCGTTGAACTCTTTGGCCAAGTCGTTCACCCATTCGCCGTTGACGGCGGTCATGGAGTGCCACCACTGGATGTCGGTTTGGGCCTGGGCTTGTGTCGGAATGGAGAATGCTGCAGCGGAAATGGCTGCAATAGACAGTGCTCTGCGGGTAATAGACATGGAATCTTCCTGATGAACGAATGAGGCGACTTTATGGGTGCTTCATTTCAATTTTGTGTCACTCTAATTACACACCAAGGTTTCTGACCGATTGGTCAGGGGTTTCCATTAGAAAAGCCCGTGTATAGGCGGTGCGGTACCATCGCAAACCTATCAAAAAAGGCCTTTTTGGGGCCTATGGCAGCAACTACACACCCTGATGAACGCTCCCACCTCGCTCAATCACCTCCTCAGCGCTGCCCAGCCGGGCGCGCATGCGCAAGAGCGCATTCGTGAAATCCCGTACAACTACACGTCGTTCTCTGACCGGGAAATCGTGATTCGTTTGCTGGGTTCTCAAAGCTGGGAGTTGTTGAACCAGCTGCGCGGAGAGCGGCAGACCGGTCGTTCGGCCCGCATGCTCTATGAAGTGCTGGGCGATGTCTGGGTGGTGCAGCGCAACCCCTATCTGCAGGATGACCTGCTGGACAACCCCAAACGCCGCGGCCAGTTGGTCGATGCGTTGAACCACCGCCTTTCGGAAGTCGAAAAGCGCCGTACCCCCGAGGCCGATCCCGAGCGGGACGCCATGGTCGGCCAGCTGCTGGTGGCTGCCCGGGCGGCGGTTAAAGCGTTTGACGCCGCTTTTGTTGAAGTGGCCGCCCTGCGCAAGAAGACCCAGAAGCTGCTCTACAAGCTCACCGCCAAAGACAACGTCAAGTTTGACGGTCTGAGCCGTGTAAGCCATGTGACCGACGCTACCGACTGGCGTGTGGAGTATCCCTTTGTGGTGCTATGCCCGGATTCGGAAGAAGAGATGGCCCGTTTGGTCAAAGGCTGTATTGAGCTGGGGCTGACCATCATTCCACGTGGGGGCGGCACCGGGTACACCGGAGGCGCGATTCCGCTGACCTGGAAGAGTGTGGTCATCAACACCGAAAAGCTCGAAGCCATGACCGAGGTGGAGATGAAGCGCCTCCCCGGTTTGGACCGTGATGTGGCCACCGTGTGGTCTGAGGCCGGTGTGGTCACTCAGCGCGTAGCCGATGCCGCCGAGCGCGGCGGCTATGTGTTTGCGGTGGACCCGACCTCTGCCGAAGCCTCGTGTATTGGCGGCAACATTGCCATGAATGCCGGCGGCAAAAAGGCCGTGTTGTGGGGCACTGCGCTGGACAACCTGGCCAGCTGGCGCATGGTGACGCCGCAGGCCGAGTGGCTGGAAGTGACCCGTATCAACCACAACATGGGCAAGATCCATGACGTGGATGTGGCCAGCTTTGAGCTGCAGTACTACAAGGCCGACGGCAAAACGCCGATCCGCAAAGAGCGCCTGGACATTCCCGGTGCCACTTTCCGCAAAGAAGGATTGGGCAAAGACGTCACCGACAAGTTCCTGAGCGGCTTGCCCGGCATCCAGAAAGAGGGCACTGATGGCCTGATCACCAGCGCGCGCTGGGTGGTGCACAAGATGCCCGCCCACACCCGCACGGTGTGCCTCGAGTTCTTTGGCAATGCCAAGGACGCGGTGCCTAGCATTGTGGACATCAAGGACTTCATGTTCGCTGAGCAAAAACGCAGCGGCGTGTTGCTAGCCGGCCTGGAGCACTTGGACGACCGCTACCTGAAAGCGGTGGGATACGCCACCAAGAGCAAGCGCGGCGGCTTCCCCAAGATGGTGCTGTTCGGTGACATTGCCGGCGACAACGCCGACGATGTGGCCCGCGTCACCAGCGAAGTGGTGCGCTTGGCCAACGGCCGCAGTGGCGAGGGCTTTGTGGCCATCAGCCCCGAAGCGCGCAAGAAATTCTGGCTGGACCGCAAGCGCACCGCTGCCATCAGTAAACACACCAACGCCTTCAAGATCAATGAAGACGTGGTGATCCCTTTGCCCCGCATGGCCGAGTACACCGACGGCATTGAACGCATCAACATCGAGCTGAGCTTGCAGAACAAGCTGGCCCTGTGCGACGCGCTGACCGAGTTTTTCGAGCGCAGCGATTTGCCCTTGGGCAAGACAGATGACGCCAACGACATTCCGTCGGCCGAGCTGCTGGAAGACCGTGTGGCCCAGGCGCTGGACTTGGTCGCGCAAGTGCGTGGCCAATGGCAGGGCTGGCTGGATGGGGTGGAAACCCTGTTCCCTGAGTTGCAAGACCACCGCCTGCGCGCCAGCTGGAAGACACAAATCCGCACGCCGCTACAAGCGATATTTACGGGCGCAGCGTTCGATGCGATCTTGGCGGAGTGCACCGCCATCCACAAGCGCGTGCTCAAAGGCCGCGTCTGGGTGGCGCTGCACATGCACGCCGGCGACGGCAATGTGCACACCAACATCCCCGTCAACAGCGATGATTACGACATGCTGCAAGCCGCCCACGGTGCAGTCAAACGCATCATGGCGTTGGCCCGTAGCCTGGATGGCGTGATCTCCGGCGAGCACGGCATTGGTATCACCAAGCTGGAGTTTTTGAGCGAAGCTGAGCTGGCCCCATTTATTGCCTACAAGGCCAAGGTGGACCCTGAAGGCCGCTTCAACAAAGGCAAGTTGCTACGGAATCAGGAGCTGCCCGCGCAGCCTGGTAGCGGGTTCGCACCACATTTGACCGCAGATGGCTCGGCGATCTATGCCGATTTGACCAACGCCTACACGCCGTCGTTCGGCCTGATGGGGCACGAGTCTTTGATCATGCAGCAGAGCGATATCGGTGCGATTGCCGATTCGGTCAAGGACTGCCTGCGCTGCGGCAAGTGCAAACCGGTGTGCGCCACCCATGTGCCGCGTGCTAACCTGCTGTACAGCCCGCGCAACAAGATTCTGGCCACCTCATTGCTGGTCGAAGCCTTCCTCTATGAGGAGCAGACCCGCCGCGGCATTAGCGTGAAACACTGGGAAGAGTTTGAAGATGTGGCCGACCACTGTACGGTCTGCCACAAGTGCGAATCGCCCTGCCCGGTGAAGATCGACTTTGGCGACGTGACTATGAACATGCGCAACTTGTTGCGCAAGATGGGGCAGAAGTCTTTCCGCCCCGGCAATGCGGCCGCCATGTTTTTCTTGAACGCGACCAACCCCGAGACCATCAAGTTGATGCGCTCGGCCATGGTGGGCGTGGGCTTCAAGGCGCAGCGCTTGGCCAACCAGGTATTGCGCCTGGCCGCCAAAAAGCAGACCGCCAAGCCGCCGGCTACCGTGGGCACTGCGCCCATCAAAGAGCAGGTGATCCACTTCATCAACAAGAAGATGCCTGGTGGCCTGCCTAAAAAGACCGCCCGCGCTTTGCTGGATATTGAAGATGCGGATTACGTGCCCATCATCCGCAACCCGAAGTCGACCACTTCGGAGACCGAGGCGGTGTTCTACTTCCCCGGCTGCGGTTCTGAGCGCTTGTTCAGCCAAGTGGGCTTGGCGACCCAAGCCATGCTCTGGCATGCCGGCGTGCAAACCGTGCTGCCGCCGGGTTACCTGTGCTGCGGTTACCCCCAGCGTGGCTCTGGCCAGGCGGACAAAGCCGAGAAGATGATCACCGACAACCGGGTGTTGTTCCACCGGGTGGCCAACACCTTGAACTACCTGGACATCAAGACGGTGGTGGTGAGCTGCGGTACCTGTTACGACCAGTTGCAGGGCTACGAGTTCGACAAGATCTTCCCCGGCAGTCGCATCATCGACATCCACGAGTACCTGCTGGAAAAGGGCATTACCCTGGTCCCGGAGGGTGGCGCGGGTGCCGGCTATCTGTATCACGACCCCTGCCACAGCCCCATGAAACTGCAGGACCCGATGAAAACGGTCAAGGCCCTCGTGGGTGACGCTGTCTTGAAGAATGACCGCTGCTGCGGCGAGTCCGGCACGCTAGGCGTGACCCGCCCGGACATTTCCACCCAGATCCGTTTCCGCAAGGAAGAAGAGCTGCGCAAAGGCGAAACTGCATTGCGCGCCCTTACCGCGCCCGAGGGACAGTCGGCCAAGGCGGAAGGCAACGTCAAGATCCTCACCAGCTGCCCGAGCTGCTTGCAGGGCCTTAGCCGCTACGGCAACGATCTGAACAACGGCTTGCTGGAGGCCGACTACATCGTGGTCGAAATGGCCAACCAGATTCTGGGCAAGGAATGGTTGCCCGAGTACGTGCAAACCGCCAATGCCGGTGGCATTGAGCGCGTGCTGGTGTAAGGGGGCGCTATGGCAGGTTTGACCGCTGGCGCGCCGACCCCGCAAGACCTCACGGTGCACGGCCAGAGCCGTGTGCTGGAGGTGGGCTTTTCTGATGGGGCTCGGTTTCGCATTCCATTTGAGCTGATGCGCGTTTACTCGCCGTCGGCCGAGGTGCAGGGTCACGGGCCGGGGCAGGAAACCTTGCAAACCGGCAAGCGCGATGTCACGCTGGAAGCGCTGGAGCAAGTGGGCAACTACGCGGTGCAGCCCCGTTTCTCTGACGGCCATGACACCGGCATTTACACCTGGGACTACCTGTATTTTTTGGGTTCCCAGCAGACTCGCCTGTGGCAGGATTACGAAGACAAGCTGAAGGCCGCGGGCGTAGCGCGCGATGCAGTCATGGCCCCCAAGGGTAGTCATGGCTGTGCCAGCCACTGATGCCCCCAGCCGGATTGCTATTGTTTCAGGAGCTACTTGCGCATATTCCATGAGCGCTGGAGCCCAATTGGATTAAAAATATGAGTACTACCCATTTCGGTTTCAAGTCGGTCGATGAGTCGGAAAAGGCCAGTCACGTGCGTGGCGTGTTTGACTCCGTCGCCCCCAAATACGACCTGATGAACGACCTGATGTCGGCCGGCCTGCACCGTGCCTGGAAGGCCTACACCGTGCTGGTGGCCAACCTTAAAGAAGGCGACAAGGCGCTGGACATTGCCGGGGGTACCGGCGACTTGGCTATGGCCTTCTCCAAAAAAGTCGGCAAGTCCGGCCAGGTGGTGCATACCGATATCAACCAGGCCATGCTCTCCACCGGCCGCAACCGCCTGCTGGACGCCGGCATCGTGTTGCCCACGCTAGTGTGTGATGCAGAGAAGTTGCCTTTCCCTGACAACTACTTCAATGTGGTCAGCGTGGCCTTTGGTCTGCGCAACATGACCCACAAAGACGTGGCTTTGGCAGAAATGCAACGCGTCTTGAAACCCGGCGGCAAGCTGTTGGTACTGGAGTTTTCCAAGGTGGCGCCCCCCTTGGAGAAGGTGTACGACTGGTACTCCTTCAAGGTGTTGCCCCGTTTGGGCAAGATGATCGCCGGAGATGACGCGAGTTACCGCTACCTGGCCGAATCCATTCGCATGCACCCGGGCCAGAAAGAACTAAAGACCCTGATGCACAAAGTGGGCTTTGGTCATGTGGACTATCACAATTTGACTGGCGGTATTGCCGCTTTGCATGTTGGAATCAAGTGCTGAAGACAGTTACACCCAGGAGACAACTATGAAATTGTGGGCATTGGCATTGACACTCGCGCTATCCCTTTCGGGCTTTAACGCAGAAGCCGCCAAACGCCTGGGCGGAGGAAAATCGTTCGGCAAGCAGTCCAGCAACGTCACCCAGCGGGACTCAGCAGGTGCGTCACCGGCAAGCCCGGCTGCTCCTGCGCAAAACGTCAACAACACGGCGGCCAAGCCTGCCCCCGCGGCAGCGCCTGCTGCGGCACAGGCGCCCAAACGACCTTGGGGCGCCATGTTGGGTGGCTTGGCAGCAGGTTTGGGCTTGGCTTGGCTGGCGAACTCACTGGGTTTCGGTGAAGCGTTCGGGAATATCTTGATGTTCGGCCTGCTGGCATTGGGCGTCATGATGTTGGTGGGGTGGTTTATGCGCAGCCGCAAGACCTCAGTGCAACAGGCTTCTCCGTTTGCTTTTCAGGGCGCAGGAGTACCCGCAGGTCCGGCGCCGGTGCAGGATTTGAAGCAGTACCGCGCTGAGAATGTCGGCAACGACGCATCGGCTCGGCCATGGGAGCGAAACCATATGGGTTTTGAGGCACCTCAGGCCTCCAGCGGATCGATGATCGGCTCCGCGCTGATGGGCTCCCAGAATTGGGGCGTGCCTGCAGGGTTTGATTCCGAAGGCTTTTTGAAGTCTGCCAAAGCGAATTTTGTGACACTGCAGGCAGCCTGGGATCGGTCGGACGTGGCGGCCTTGCGCGCCATGATGACCGACGATATGACCCGCGAAATCCAGTCCCAGCTCGCCGAGCGGGAAGCCCACACCGGCACGGGTGCCAACCACACCGATGTGGTGATGATTGACGCCCGTTTGCTGGGCATCGAGGAGTTGCCTGACGAGTACATGGCCAGCGTGGAATTCTCCGGAATGATTCGCGAAGAGTTGTCGGCAGGCCCTAGCCCTTTCCGCGAAGTCTGGAACATGACCAAGGCCAAAAACGGCAGCAGCGGCTGGTTGGTGGCAGGGGTTCAGGCCCTGCAGTAAAGCCGGTCATTTTTCAGGCAGATAATGGGGGACTATGGCAACACAGTCCCCTTTTTCTATGCTGGAAGGCCTCTTCCAGAACTTTCCCCTTCCACTGACGCCGCCTGCTTGGGCGATTGAAGAAAGCCACCGTCGTGTGGTGCTTTTGCTCAATCACGTGCTGCAGCAGGAGCCCCAGGCTATCGAGCGGCTGGCGCGACAAAAAGGGCGCGTCATTCACGCGCAATGGCGTGAATTCACCTTCCGGGTTCAGGCGACAGCAGCGGGCCTGCTGGATCTGGCAGACGCTGAAGCCACCCCCGACCTTTCTCTCACGATCACCGAAGACTCCCCCTTTGTGATTGCGCAGGCGGTCATGCAAGGTGCCAAACCTTCGGTGCGGATTGAGGGCGACGTGCAGTTAGCCGCTGAAGTCAACTGGCTGGCTGACCATGTGCGCTGGGATGTGGAAGAGGATCTCTCCAAGATCATGGGCGATGCAGCTGCGCACATGTTTATGCAAACCTGCCGCACCGCCGGCCAGGCCTTGCAGCAGTTCGTAGCCAAACGCGCGCCTGCGGGTTCGACCGGCACCACGCCATGAGCCGCCTCGGCCGCGGGTTTTTTATCGTCTGGGTTGTCCTGCGCTACGGGCTCGACGAGCTGGTACTCACCAGCTTCCAGAAGCCTTGGCTGCGCTTGCTGGCCCGCATTGTGTCGGTCGGTCGCTCTCTCGATGAGCCCCGTGGTCAACGCCTGCGTGAGGCGCTGGAGCGTTTGGGCCCGATTTTTGTCAAGTTCGGCCAGGTCTTGTCGACCCGCCGAGATTTGTTGCCGCTGGATATCGCCAATGAGTTGGCCAAGCTGCAAGACCGTGTGCCCCCATTCGATTCAGCCATCGCGGTGGCCACGATTGAGCGTGCACTGGGCAAACCGGTATCGGAATTGTTTGTGTCGTTTGAGCGCACTCCTGTGGCGAGCGCATCGATTGCCCAAGTGCATTTCGCCGTGCTGCGTGACCGGCAGGGGCGGGAGCGCGCAGTAGCCGTCAAGGTATTGCGGCCTGACATGTTGCGGGTGATCGACAAGGATCTCGCGCTCATGCGCATGATGGCCGGTTGGGTCGAGGGGCTGTCTGCAGACGGCAAGCGCCTCAAGCCCCGCGAGGTCGTGGCAGAGTTTGACAAATACCTGCACGATGAGTTGGACCTGGTCCGCGAAGCCTCCAGCGCGGCGCAGTTGCGCCGCAATATGGAGGGCTTGAACCTGGTGCTGATCCCTGAAATGCACTGGGACTATTGCACCACCGAAGTGCTGGTCATGGAGCGCATGGTGGGTGTGCCCATCAGCCAGATCGATACCTTGCGTGCGGCGGGGGTTGATATTCCCAAGTTGGCGCGGGACGGCGTGACGCTGTTTTTCACCCAAGTGTTCCGGGATGGGTTTTTCCATGCGGATATGCATCCGGGCAACATCCAGGTGAGCTTGGCGTCTGAGACCTTCGGGCGCTATATCTCACTGGATTTCGGCATTGTCGGCACTCTCACCGAGGTCGACAAAGAGTATCTCGCGCAGAACTTTGTGGCGTTTTTTCGCCGCGACTACAAGCGGGTGGCGGAGCTGCACATCGAGTCTGGTTGGGTGCCTGCGGCTACCCGGGTAGACGAGTTGGAAGCGGCGGTGCGGGCTGTTTGCGAGCCGTATTTCGACCGGCCACTCAAGGAAATTTCGCTCGGCATGGTGCTGATGCGGCTTTTTCAGACCTCACGACGATTCCAGGTCGAGATTCAGCCGCAGCTGGTGTTGCTGCAAAAAACCTTGCTCAATATAGAAGGTTTGGGGCGAGATCTGGATCCGGACTTGGACTTGTGGGCCACTGCCAAACCCTTTTTGGAGCAGTGGATGCTGCAGCAGGTGGGTCCGCAAAAATTGCTGCAGGAGCTCAAGGCCCAGGCGCCCCGTTATGCCAAGCTGTTGCCGGAGTTGCCGGGTCTGCTTCACCAGTACTTGCAGCGACCCAACTCCGGCAATGACGCGTTGATCCGCGAGCTGTTGGTGGAGCAAAAGCGCATCAATCGTTTGCTCCAGACGCTGGTGGCGATAGTCATCGGGTTTTCTGTGGGGCTGGTGGTGCTGCAGCTGTGGGCTCGCTTCCGGTGGTTCTGACAGCGCACCTATAATTGAGAGTTTTGCAACTTCAGGTCTGAGCTCTACTTCCATGCCCATTTACGCCTATAAATGCGAGTCCTGCGGGTTTGCCAAGGATGTATTGCAGAAAATCTCTGATGCACCCCTGCAGGATTGCCCTCAGTGCAATGCCCCGGCATTCAAAAAGCAAGTAACCGCCGCCGGTTTCCAACTCAAGGGTTCCGGTTGGTATGTGACCGATTTCAAAGGTGGCAGTGCCCCAGCGACCGGTGTGGCACCTGCCGCCCCGGACAGCGCAGCACCCAAAACCGACGCAAAAACGGACTCGAAATCGGAAGCTCCGGCTGCCGCACCTGCGCCTGCTGCGGCGTCAACACCGTCTACCTCCACCTGAACCGGAGCACCTGTGCCCATTAAAAAATACCTGCTTACCGGCCTGATGGTGTGGTTGCCGTTGGCGATCACGATCTGGGTTCTTTTGTGGTTGGTGGGTTTGCTGGACGCCGTGTTTGCCAGCTTTTTGAGTGGCGTATCGGCGGTCGCACCGACCAGCAGTGCGCCGACCATTGAGCACCTGCACAGCATTCCCGGCTTAGGGGTGGTTTTGGTGTTTGCGGCTCTGCTGGTGACGGGCGCTTTGGTATCCAATGTGGCAGGGCGCTGGTGGGTCAAGCAGTGGGACAAGTTGTTTACCAACATTCCTATTGTTAAATCCATCTACAACAGCGTCAAAAAGGTGTCGGACACCTTGTTCTCCAGCAATGGAAATGCGTTTCGCACCGCGCTGCTGATTCAATACCCCCGCGAAGGCAGCTGGACTATCGGTTTCCAGACTGGTACGCCGGGCGGAGAGGTGGCCTCGCATTTGGGCGATGCTTTTGTCAGTGTGTATGTCCCGACCACGCCTAACCCTACCAGCGGTTTCTTTCTGATGTTGCCGCGTAAGGACGTCATTGAGCTCGACATGAGCGTGGACGAAGCGTTGACTTATGTGATTTCCATGGGCTCTGTGGCCCCCAGTGCACTCCCCGTGAAGCCGGGTAGCGCGCCTCAATAACCCTATTACTAACCCGTCGCAGGCACTGCGACGAATCGAAAGCACTCTATGGCTATGCGTACTCACTATTGCGGTCTTGTGACCGAAGCCCTGTTGGGCCAAACCGTAACCCTGTGTGGCTGGGTGAACCGTCGCCGCGACCACGGTGGCGTGATTTTTGTCGACGTGCGTGACCGCGAAGGCTATGTGCAAGTAGTGTGCGACCCCGATCGCGCGGACATGTTCAAGGTGGCTGAAGAGATCCGCAACGAATATTGCGTGCAAATCAAGGGCTTGGTGCGTGCTCGTCCCGAAGGCACCACCAACGACGGTCTCAAGAGCGGCAAGATTGAAGTGCTGTGCCACGAGCTGACGGTGCTGAATGCGTCGGTCACACCTCCGTTCCAGCTGGATGAAGACAACTTGTCCGAGACCACCCGCTTGACCCATCGCGTGTTGGATCTGCGCCGCCCCTACATGCAAAACAACCTGATGCTGCGCTACCGCGTGGCGATGGAAGTGCGCAAGTTTTTGGACGCCAACGGTTTTGTGGACATCGAAACCCCGATGTTGACCAAGAGCACGCCCGAAGGCGCGCGCGACTACTTGGTGCCAAGCCGTGTGCATGATGGCCAATTCTTTGCGCTGCCCCAGTCGCCCCAACTGTTCAAGCAGTTGTTGATGGTGGCGGGCTTTGACCGCTACTACCAGATCACCAAGTGCTTCCGCGACGAAGACTTGCGCGCTGACCGTCAACCTGAGTTCACCCAGATCGATATCGAAACCTCCTTCCTGACTGAAGAGGACATCCGTGACATGTTCCAGGGCATGATCACCACCGTGTTCAAGAACACCATCGGTGTGGACCTCGGTGAATTCCCGGTCATGACCTACCAGGACGCAGCCCGCTTGTACGGCTCCGACAAGCCTGACTTGCGCGTGAACCTCGAGTTTGCCGAGCTCACCGACGTCATGAAGGATGTGGACTTCAAGGTCTTCTCCGGCGCCGCCACCATGAAGGGTGGCCGTGTGGTGGCCTTGCGCATTCCCGGTGGCTCGGTGGAAGGCGGTGGTATCAGCCGTGGCGAAATCGATGCATACACCGAGTTCGTCAAGATCTACGGCGCCAAAGGCTTGGCCTACATCCGCGTGAACGATTTGTCCAAGGGCCGTGATGGCCTGCAAAGCCCAATCGTGAAAAACATCCACGACGCGGCTTTGGCCGCTGTGCTGGAGCGCACTGGTGCCAAGAACGGCGATCTGATCTTCTTCGGCGCAGACAAAGAAAAGATCGTCAACGACGCGATCGGTGCCCTGCGCCTGAAGGTCGGGCATAGCGAGTTCGGCAAGAAGAACGGTTTGTTCACGGCCGGCTGGCGTCCGATGTGGGTGGTCGACTTTCCCATGTTCGAATTCGACGAGGAAAACGGGCGCTACACCGCCGTGCACCACCCGTTCACTGCCCCCAAGGCCGGTCACGAAGACTGGATGGTCACTGCGCCCGAGAAATGCATCTCGCAAGGCTACGACATGGTGTTGAACGGCTGGGAAATGGGTGGCGGCTCTGTCCGTATCCACCGCGCCGACGTGCAGCAAAAGGTGTTCGATGCCCTGAAGATCACACCGGAAGAAGCCCAGCTCAAGTTCGGCTTCCTGCTCGATGCCTTGCAGTACGGCGCGCCTCCACACGGTGGCTTGGCCTTCGGTTTGGACCGTATCGTGACCTTGATGACCGGTGCAGAGTCCATCCGTGACGTGATTGCTTTCCCCAAGACTCAGCGTGCCCAGTGCTTGTTGACCCAAGCGCCGAGCCCGGTGGACGAAAAGCAGCTGCGCGAACTGCACATCCGCTTGCGCAATGTGGATTTGGCCAAAACAGCCTGAAACGTGGTGGGCCCGTCAGCGGGTCGTGCACAATGAAAGGGCGCCTCTATGGCGCCCTTTTTCATTGCGAGGCCCATGACGTTGCCGTACAAAATTCCTCAGTCGGTCTTGGTGGTGATCTACACGCCCCAGCACGAGGTACTGCTGATACGCCGTGTGGAGTCTGACCCCTTGGCGCCACCCTTTTGGCAATCCGTGACGGGGGCCAAAGACTTTCCAGAGGAGCGCTGGGCCGTCACAGCAGCCCGGGAGGTCTGGGAAGAGACGGGCCTCGACTGCCGACCCGGCGGGCCCTTCGAGCAAGGGCTGGTCGATTGGGGGCTGGAGAACATTTATCCGATTTATCCCCGCTGGCTGTACCGATACGCTCCCGGCGTCACGCACAACACCGAGCGGGTGTTTGGCTTGGGTGTTCCGCATAAGCCCGATGTTCATTTGAGCCCGACGGAGCACACGGACAGCTGTTGGCTGCCGATGGCTGATGCAGCGGACCTCTGCTTTTCTCCTTCCAATGCGGAGGCCGTCTTGATGCTGATGCACTGGGATCGGCTGCCATTGGGGAGGAGCAAAGCATGACAAATTTGCGCGTTGTCACTTACAACATCCACAAGGGTGTCCAGGGTTTTGGTCCGATGCGCCGTTTGGAGATTCACAACCTCAGCCATGCGATGGCCGGCATGGAGGCCGATGTGCTGTGTTTGCAAGAGGTTCGCAAAATGCACCACGGTGAATCCCGGCATTTCCCGCATTGGCCTGAAGCGCCCCAAGCCGACTTTCTGGCCCCCGAGGGCTACCACGCGGTGTACCGCACCAATGCAGTGACTCGCCACGGTGAGCACGGCAATGCCTTGCTGTCACGATGGCCGGTGCTGACGCATCAACACGAAGATATGTCTGACCATCGCTTGGAGCAGCGGGGTCTTTTGCATGTGGAGTTGGATGTGGCGGGCCGCAGTGTGCATGTGCTGGTGGTCCATTTGGGGCTGATCCGGACGAGTCGGGCACGTCAACTGCAGCAGCTGGCTCGCTATGTGGAGCGTGAGATACCGCGGCACTGCCCGCTGCTGGTCGCGGGCGACTTCAATGACCTCGGGCCTTGGGTGGCGAAGCAACTGACAGGTTCTGAACTGCAGGCCCCTGTGACCCGACGATGCGCGACCTTTCCCTCCCGGCTGCCGCTGGTGCAACTGGATCATGTGCTGGGCCGGGGCCTGTTGCCTGCGGCCTCGCATGTGCCGCGCGGCCCGCAGTGGGCGCGCATGTCAGATCACCTGCCCTTGGTGACGGAGTGGAATTTGCCCACGGAGTGGCCGGCATGCTGAAGCCTCCCGAGGTCAGATCAGGCCATGTGCTGCATTTGTTGAGTGGCGGTGATGAGTTTTTTCCGGCACTGGTGGGGGCTATCGACGCCGCCCAACACGAGGTGCGACTGGAGACTTACATTTTTGATTTCAACGGCCAAGGTGCCGATGTGGCCGAGGCCTTGGCCTGCGCAGCGCAGCGTGGGGTTGCGGTATTCGTGGTGATGGATGGTGTAGGCACCCCCTATCTGCCCGCCCATTGGATGGAGCGTTGGCGCCAGTGTGGAGTGCAGTGGCACCGCTACGCACCCTTCGGCTACACGGGGGTGTTGATTCCTGGCCGGTGGCGGCGTCTGCACCGCAAATTGTGTGTGGTCGATGGACAGCGGGCGTTTTGTGGCGGTATCAACATCCTGGATGACTGGCTGGACCCCCACTTTGGCGCACTCAGTGTGCCGCGACTCGATTACGCCGTGGCGGTGACAGGCCCCTTGGTCGCCCAATGCCATGCGGTGATGGCCCGGTTTTGGGCCCGCCTGCAAGCGACCCGGCAGTTGGAGTCTCTTCAGTGGGCCCGCGTGCGTCAGAGCTGGAAGGCCTTTCGGCTTTTGCCTCCGACAAGCGATGCGCCGGGCGCTTCCAAAGGGGATGATGGCAGCGTGCTGGCAGCCTTGCTCTTGCGCGATAACGTGCGCAATCGCACGACGATTGAGCGCAGCTATCTCAAGGCGATTGGTGCTGCCCGCGAACACGTGGTGCTGGCGAATGCCTATTTCCTGCCCGGTGGTCGATTGCGGCGGGCACTGATCCACGCTGTGAAACGTGGTGTGCGTGTGCAGGTCGTGGTGCAAGGTCAATACGAATATTTCATGCAGTACCACGCGGCCCGCCCGGTACTGAGCCTTTTGGCCGCGCGGGGGGTAGAGATCTGTGAATATATGCCCGGTTTTTTGCATGCCAAGGTAGCGGTGGTTGACGGCGTGTGGGCTACTGTTGGGTCGTCCAATCTCGATCCCTTGAGCTTGCTTCTGGCGAGAGAAGCCAATGTGGTGGTGCACGACGAAAAGTTTGCAGGCCGCTTGTCTGGCGCCCTGGAGCAGGTGATTCAGGGTCATACCCGGCCTTGGGATCTGACGGCAGATGCTCACCGCCCCTGGTTTGAACGGGTGTTTGATCGTCTGGCCTACGGGGTGATGCGACTGATCTTGCTATTTAGTGGGCGACGCTATTAAATATATAGCGCTAGGCGCAATGTTTATAAGGGCCTTTTGCTAAAAACATTAAAAGTCAATCACTGGTACCATGGCGAGACTTTCATGACATCAAAATCCCCTATGAGCTCTACAGACGCGCTGGAAGGAACTCCGCTTTCCACTCAAATTCGCCAACGATTGAAAGCCGCCCGCAAGCGCTTTCACGCAAACGACAACATTTCTGAATTCATTCAGCCCGGCGAGCTCGAGACTCTGCTAGATGAGGTCGAAGTGCAAATGCGCGGTGTGTTGAACAGCTTGGTGATTGACATTGAAAATGACCACAACACCGACAACACCGCGCGGCGTGTGGCCAAGATGTACCTCAATGAGGTGTTCCGCGGCCGTTATGTGCCGGCGCCCACGATCACTGAATTCCCCAACGTCGGTCACCTCAATGAGTTGATGATCGTCGGGCCCATTACGGTCCGCAGTGCATGCAGCCACCACTTTTGCCCGGTGATTGGGAAAATCTGGATCGGTGTGATGCCCAATGAGCACACCAATGTGATCGGTTTGTCCAAATACGCGCGTTTGGCCGAGTGGATCATGGGGCGTCCCCAGATTCAGGAAGAGGCTGTGGTGCAACTCGCCGACCTGATCCAGGAAAAGACCCAGCCCGATGGCTTGGCCATCGTGATGGAAGCCAGCCACTATTGCATGGCTTGGCGCGGCGTCAAGGACATGGACAGCAAAATGATCAACTCAGTCATGCGCGGCGTCTTCTTGAAAGACCCCAACCTGCGCCGTGAATTTCTCTCCCTCATTCCCCAGAAAGGCTAATGCCATGTTGGTTCGTTTGCTTTACGCCAGCCGCGCGATTGACTCTAATCCCGACGCGATTGAGGCCATCCTTTCACAATCGCGCAACTACAACCCGACGTGCGGCATTACCGGCATCCTGTGCTACGGGGGCGGTATTTTCTTGCAGGCCATTGAAGGCGGGCGCATGGCCGTCAGTGAGTTGTATGGCCATATCCAAAAAGACACCCGTCACAAAGACGTCGTGTTGCTGCACTACGAGGAAATCACCGAGCGCCGCTTCGGTGGTTGGACGATGGGACAGGTCAATATGTCCAAAATCAACACCAACATTCTGCTGAAGTACGCAGAGCGTCCAGAGTTGGACCCTTACTCGGTGTCTGGCAAAGTGTCTTTGGCACTTTTGGAAGAGCTCATGGCCACGGCTTCCATCATCGGGCGTGCTTGACTCCTGGTTGACGCTTGACAGGCCCGAGGTGGGCTTGTCGCGGTGTTGCATCGACCTGTTGGGATGCCAGCTACTGAGCTAGCCTGAGGGCGTCTTACATATTCGCTTGATGTAGTTGGACAAAGGCGTGGGCCGCTGCCCGGCTACCGCACTTGCAGGCCTTCCCACTTTCTAAATACTCAAGGGCGCAGTTAATAGCTCCGGGGTTCCTATGGGTGTACTGATCGGTTGTGATTTTTCCAGTAGCCCAACCAAGCGCAAAGGTATCGTGTGCGCCAAGGGGGCACAGGCCGGCGGTCGGTTGGTACTGCAGGGTTTGGAGAGACTTGCGTCTCTGGATGAGTTTTCCGCTTACCTTGAGAGTGAGCCGTCGTGGCTTGGTGCCTTTGATTTGCCCTTTGGCTTGCCGCGTGAGCTGGTCGTGGCAATGGGTTGGCCTCTGGACTGGGAAGCCTGCATACGGCATTACGCAGCGTTGGGTCGCGATGACATCCGTACGGCTTTTGCTGCGTTTTGTGACGCACGCCCTGTGGGTGGCAAGTTCGCCCACCGCGCGACCGACTTTCCCGCGCAGTCCAGCCCTTCCATGAAGTGGGTCAACCCACCCGTAGCATTCATGTTGCATGTCGGCGTACCCCGCCTGATGGCTGCCAACGCGTATTTCCCGGGCCTGCAAATACGGCCAGCAGGGGGAGATGCCGATCTCCGGGTTGCGTTGGAGGCTTACCCCGGCTTGATCGCAAAAGCAGTGTTGGGGAGCCGAAGCTACAAGAGTGATGAAAAAGCGAAGCAAACACCCGAAAGGTTGATTGCCCGCAAAGACCTCGTCAACGCGCTCGAAATGGGGCAGACCCGATGGGGCGTTCGTCTTAAGTTAAGCCACGCCCAGCGTGACGCGCTGGTGGATGACCCTAGCGGAGACAGCTTGGATGCCGTGCTTTGCTTGGTGTTAGCCGCTTGGGCAGAGCTGCGCCATGTGGCAGGGGAGCCTCTTTACGGCTTGCCGCCCACCATGGATCCACTGGAGGGTTGGATAGTCTCAGCCTAGCTTGTGCCAGGCCAGCGCAAGTCTTATTCGGCTTTGAGACCCACCGTCTCTTCGACCTTGACTGCCAGTTGAGAAATTGCAAGCGCAGCGGGGCTGCCGGGCATGGCCTGTAGCAACAGCTGACGTCGCATGATTGCCTGACGTACCGCGGGGTCCGCTGGGATGTCTCCCATGTGAACCAATTTCACATGTTTACCGGTGTCGGTGGTGACGAAGCGATCCAGCACCTGCTGCAGTTGGGTCGTGATTGCGCGCCCATCGCCCAAGCGGGCAGTCTGGTTGATGACAAGACGGATGGTCTGTCGTTTCTGCTGCCCCACCAGTACCTTGATGGTGGCATAGGCATCCGTGAGGGACGTAGGTTCCGGAGTAGCTACTACCATCACTTCCGCAGCAAGAGAGACGGCGAACAAGACCACGTCAGAAATCCCGGCGCCGGTATCGAGAATGACAACGTCGTAATGAGGCACCAAGCCATTCATGATCCGCAGAAAGTCGCCCCGTACCTCGGGTGTGAGACGTGAGTACTCCACCATCCCCGATCCAGCCAGCAGTACTGAAAAGCCTCCCGGGGCACGAATGATGGCCTCTTCCAATTTCGCCTTGCCGGTGAACACATCGTGCAAGGTGATTTTGGGGTAGAGGTTTAAAACCACATCAAGGTTGGCGAGACCGAGATCGGCGTCGAGCACCAAGACCCGCTGGCCCCGTTTGGCCATGGCTGCAGCCAAGTTGGCAGATACAAATGTTTTACCGACGCCGCCTTTACCGCTGGTAACCGCGATGACCTTGCCAGATGGTTGCGTCGGCAACCCGGTGTTGCCCTCGGCAGAATGGGGTGGGTTTAATACGTCAGACATCAGAATACCCTCTGCATGGGGCCTGCACCCGTATTGTTGGGTGGTTCATTTGAAACGCTTTCAATCCACGCGGGATCACCCAAAGACAGGTGACCGAACAAGAGATTTTTTTCTTCGGCACTGACATAGATCTCTTGTTGTTGGTCGAGGAAGATACGGTTGCGCCCCTCTTTTTTTGCACGATAGAGTTGCAAATCGGCGCGCTCTGACCACAGTGCGCCCGTAGATCGCACCCATTCAGGGGCGTAAGCACCACCAATACTCACAGTCACTTTGATACTCAGGCCGGGCGCAATTTGAATGGACAAATTTTCAATTTGTGCTCTGATTCGCTCCGCAACGACCTTGCCGTAACCTGTGTGGCAACTCGGCAGCATGACAGAGAACTCTTCTCCGCCCAATCTGGCGACCGTATCCATCGGTCGGACACATCCAGTCAGAGTTTTGGCAATGACTTGGAGCACTTGATCGCCAGCCTGGTGGCCGTAAGTGTCGTTCACCTTTTTGAAGTGATCAATGTCGAGCATCAACAACAGTGCGGGCTCCCCTGAGCGGGCGACTACGTCAATAGACCGCTCCAGAACCCCCGAGAAATGGCGCCGATTGGCCAGTCCCGTCAGTGGATCTCTCAGGGACAGCTCGCACAGGCCATCGATAACAGCCTGCAAATAAGCTTCTGGGGAATCCACTGCTGAGGGGAGTGACACGGTGGTGTCACGCGCAGTATGAAAATGACACGCAAACGCGGTGAGGAATTGATACACCTCGACTAACGTGCCAAGCCATCCGAACCATGGATGGGACTGGCAATGATTACGAACGAGGAGTACATGGAACTCAAGGTTTTAAGGAAGCACAGGCTGAGCTTGCGCGAGATATCGGCGCAAACTGGAATGGCAGTCAACACGGTGCGTAAGTATTTGGAGGGCGGTCCGCCGGCCATGAAGAAACTGCCGGAACGTAAAAGCAAGCTCGATCCATTCAAGGACTACTTGGCTGGACGTATTCAGGCGGCCAAGCCTGATTGGATTCCCGCAACGGTGCTGCAGCGTGAGATTGCCGCACAGGGGTATACGGGCTCCGTGCGCATCCTGCAGGAGTACCTCAAGGAGTTGCGTCCACAGGCGCGCCCGGATCCGGTTGTGCGGTTCGAGACCCAGCCCGGTGAGCAAATGCAGATGGACTGGATCGAGTTCCGCAAGTCTGGGCATAAAGACGGCATGTTGGCGGCGTTTGTGGCAACGCTTGGCCACAGCCGGGCGACCTTCGCGGAGTTTGTCACAGACATGAAGCTGGAGACACTACTGGCGTGCCATGTCAGGGCGTTCGAGAGCTTTGGTGGAGTCACCCGTGAAGTGCTGTACGACAACATGAAGACCGTCATCCTCAAGCGTGACGCCTACGGCAAGAACCTGCACCAGTTCCAGGGTGCCTTTGCTGACTTTGCGCACCACCATGGCTTTGTGCCGCGGGTGTGCAAGCCCTATCGGGCCAAGACCAAGGGCAAAGTCGAACGCATGAATGGCTACATCCGGCGCAGCTTCTGGGTGCCATTGGTGGCGAGTATGAAGCAGCAATGCTTGGTGGTGGACGCGGACACAGCCAATCGGGAAATGCGCACCTGGCTGCGTGACGTTGCCAATGTGCGGATCCACGGAACCACTGGGTGTGTGCCGGCACTGGCTTTGCAACAGGAGCGCACACATCTGCTGGCCATCCCCAGCGCCTACAGTGGGCGAACAGTGCGTCAATTGCAAAAAGTCACCGGTAGCGGCGCAGCAGTCCGGCCAATTCCAGCCGCGGCATGGCGAGGCCTGCAGCATCCTCTGGCGATGTATGACACGCTGGTGCACAACCAAGCCTCAGCAGGAGGACGACCATGAGCCTGCAAATGGAAAGACTGCGTGAACTGTGTGATCAGCTGCGCCTGCTCAACTTACCCGATCAGCTTGCCCACTTGGGGCAAATGGCGGCCAAGAAAGAGCTGGGGTACCTGGAGTTCCTGGAGCAAGCCTTGCGTGGCGAGGCTCTAGCCAGAGTGGAGAGAACACGCGCCATGCTCACGCGCATAGCGGGCTTCCCCGCCATCAAGACGCTTGATGAGTTTGACTTCCAGTTTGCCAGCGGCGTGCCCAAACCCCTGGTACAGGAGCTTGGCAGTCTGGCCTTCGTGGAGCGCAGCGAGAACGTGGTCTTGCTGGGCGCCAGTGGGGTGGGCAAAACCCACTTGGCCATCGCCTTGGGCTACAGGGCAACCCAGGCTGGAATCAAGACGCGTTTCATCACGGCGGCAGATCTGCTGATGACACTGAGCACGGCACTACGGCAGAACACCCTGGAAGAGGCTATCAAACGCATCGTGCGTCCCTACCGGCTGTTGATCATTGACGAGGTCGGGTACCTTCCCATGAATCGGGAACAGGCGAATCTTCTGTTCCAAGTCATTGCCAAACGCTATGAAGTGGGAAGTCTCATCCTGACCTCCAATCTGCCGTTTGGGCAATGGGACCAGACGTTTGCAGACGATGCCACGCTGACAGCGGCGCTACTTGACCGACTGCTCCACCACGCCCATGTGGTCCCGATTTCAGGAGACTCCTATCGCCTGAAAGATAAGCGGCGTGCCGGTGTGATTGCCGCCAGCAGCAATACCCTACTCAAACGAAAACGCAGTCACCTTGATACACAGGAGGAACAGGCAGCCTAAGGGCGCCAAGCAGTCAGTGGCGAGCCACTGACTGCTTGAAAGACAAGCAAAGACAAAACAGACAATCGCCCCACACAACGGTGTATCAAATCCACGCCGCGTTTGCGTTCGACAGCTGTATCAAATCGAAACTGCGTTTGACAGTGGTGTCGTGCTCCAAAAGCGCTCGTGCGTTCTCTAGCCGCAAATGATGCAGCTGTAAGGCAGGGGAGGGGTTTTGTTTTTCCACGATCAGGTTTTGGCGTGATTCAAAGTCTAACAGGAAGCGCTGATTTCCCCGCTCTCCACGGCGAACGCCTTGGGGTTAAAAAGACCGGTTATCTCAGGCTAGTTGTGGCCAATGGAGGTTCCGCAAACAGTGCAAGCGGTATTGCGGGGCAGTCGCATATCGCTCCATTCCATCGACAGTGCATCCAGCAACAAAATCCGGCCAGTGAGGGTGCCCGGAAGCTGTAGCAGCAGTTTGAGCGCTTCAGCCGCTTGCATGGCGCCGATGATTCCGACCAGAGGTGCGAAAACACCCATGGTGGAGCATTGAGTCGCCGGTGGCGCGTCGTCAGGTGGGAACGCGCACGCGTAGCACGGTGCGTTGTGGGTGCGATGGTCAAAAACGGTGATTTGCCCGGCAAACCGGATAGCTGCTCCTGAAACGAGCGGTACCCGATGATGGACACACGCCGCATTAACTGCTTGGCGGGTTTCGAAATTGTCACTGCAGTCCAGCACCACATCCATCTGCGCCACGTGAGCCAACAGCCAGTCGGTATCGGCTCGAATCTGCAAAGGATGAACTTGGGTCAGCGGGTTGATAGCAGCAAGACTGCCGGCCGCAGAAGCCACTTTGGGTCGGCCAATCGCAGCTGATGAGTGGATGATTTGCCGCTGCAAATTGGTCAGGTCTACAACATCGGGGTCTGTCAGTGTGATTTGACCGACTCCCGCAGCCGCAAGATACAGAGCAGCGGGGGCGCCTAGTCCGCCCGCACCCACTATCAAGACATGACTGTCGCAAATCCGGGTCTGTCCTTCGATCCCGATTTCATCGAGCAAGATGTGCCGCGAATACCGCAGCAGTGCCTCGTCCTGCATCGGCGGGTCAGTTGTCTTTGGCTTCTTCTTTGCGCTCCACCTGGGTCTTGCTGACCAAAACAGGCTTGCCCTTCAGGTGGTTGATGGCCTGGATCAGCTGGAAGTCTTTGTCCGAGCCAAACTCAGGCACTTTACGCTCCGAGGCGGGTTTGCGTGACTCTTCCTCCAGGCGCTTCAGTGCCTCCTCACGGGCTTTTTCGCGAGCGGTGTCCTTCTTTTCTTCGCCTTGTCCGCTGGAGAGGTGCTTTTCCAAATCAGCCTCGCGCATACGCAGCGCCGCGAAAGGACTGCCCTCTTCGGTTTCATCCACCATTAGGTCCGGCACGATGCCCTTGGCCTGGATGGAGCGTCCGTTGGGCGTGTAATAACGTGAAGTCGTGATTTTTAGACCAGTGTCAGGGCCCAAAGGCCGGAAGGTTTGCACCGAGCCTTTACCGAATGACTGGCTACCCATGATCGTGGCGCGTTTATGGTCTTGCAATGCGCCTGCCACGATTTCACTGGCGGATGCCGAACCTTCATTGACCAGCACCACCACAGGTACTTTCTTCAATGCAGCAGGCAATGTTTTCAAAGCCTCTGCGCCCGACAGGCCGCGAATATCACTGGCGGAAGCCCGCAGGACTTGCTTGCTTTCCGGGGTCTGGCCGTTGGTGGATACCACCGTCACGTTATCGGGCAAGAAGGCTGCCGACATGGCTACAGCAGCGGTCAGGAGGCCACCTGGGTCGTTGCGCAGGTCCAGCACCAAGCCTTTGATTTTGGGGTCTTGTTTGTAGATTTCGTCTACTTTTTTGGCGAAATCTTCGAAGCTGCGCTCTTGGAATTGACTGACACGTATCCAGGCGTAGCCGGGCTCCACCACTTTTCCACGGACGGATTGCTGCTTGATTTCTTCCCGGATGATCGTGACCGGGAAGGTGCGATTTTCTTCCTTACGGAATATGGTCAGCAGCACTTTGGTATTGGGCTCGCCCCGCATCCGCTTCACGGCTTCGTTCAGGGTCAGCCCTTTGACCGCGGTGTCATCGATTTTGGTGATCAAGTCATTGGTTTTGAGTCCAGCGCGGAAGGCGGGAGATCCCTCAATGGGTGAGACGACTTTGACAAGGCCGTCCTCTTGGGTAATTTCGATGCCGACACCCACAAACTTTCCGGAGGTACCTTCTCGGAATTCTTTGAATGCCTTTTTATCGAAATACTGAGAATGCGGATCCAGACTGGCAACCATCCCAGTGATGGCGTCGGTGATCAGCTTTTTCTCGTCTACAGGTTCCACATAGTCACTCTTGACCATTCCGAATACGGTCGCAAGCTGCTGTAGCTCTTCCAGCGGCAAGGGAGCGAGTGAATTGCGCGCAACGGTTTGCAACGAAACGGTGGTGAGTGCACCAGCAACAACCCCTAATGCAACCCAGCCGGTGATTTTTAGTTTGTGACCCATAGTTTTTCCTGTGTCGTCTCAATATACACCTTGGAGTTGCAACCCTCGTACCAGTTCCGCGAAGACCTGCAAAAACGCCCGCTGTAGCGGGCGTTTAATGAGAATCTCCAGGGATCAGGCCTTGCCCTGAGATGCAACTGCTGCCGCTGCCTTGGCTGCTGCCTCCGCATCGCCGAGGTAGTAGTGGCGAATCGGCTTGAGGTTTTCGTCGAGCTCGTAAACCAATGGAATGCCATTGGGGACGTTGACGCCGACGATGTCATCGTCAGAAATTTTGTCCAAGTACTTGATCAATGCGCGGATCGAGTTGCCGTGCGCTGCCAGCACGATGCGCTTGCCTGCCTTGATGGCAGGGGCAATCGATTCATTCCAGAAGGGAATTACACGGTCTACCGTGTCTTTCAGGCATTCTGTGAGCGGAATTTGTTCTGCAGGGAGCTTGGCGTAGCGGATATCTGAGCGTTCGCTGCGGGGGTCTGTGGCTTCCAGCGCAGGTGGCGGCGTGTCGTAGCTCCGGCGCCATACCAAGACTTGCGCGTCGCCGTACTGTTTGGCCATGTCGGTTTTGTTCAAACCCTGTAAGGCGCCGTAGTGGCGTTCATTCAGGCGCCAGCTGTGCACGACCGGCAGCCATGTGCGGTCCATTTCATCGAGTGTGTGCCACAAAGTGCGGATGGCGCGCTTGAGCACGCTGGTGTAGGCCACATCAAATTCATACCCCTCCGCTTTGAGCAGTCGACCTGCATTTTTGGCTTGTTCAACCCCGGTAGGTGTGAGGTCTACATCGGTCCATCCGGTGAAGCGATTTTCAAGATTCCAAGTGGATTCGCCGTGGCGTACGAGGACTAATTTGTACATGGGTGTGCGTTCAAACGTTGATAAAACCGGCCGGAGTGTCCGTCAGCTGGAGGAGCTCCATTCTAAAATGGCGTCTCCGAGCCAAGTAACCAAGAAGGAACAAAGTGAAATTTTTTATCGATAACTGGATGCTGATCGCGATCGCACTGTCGTCTGGCGGCTTGCTGCTGTGGCCCGTGTTCCAGGGCGCGACTGCAGTGGGCATTGACTCCGGCAAGGCCATTCAGTTGATTAACCGTGAAAAAGCCAACGTGGTGGATGTGTCTGACGCTGCCGAGTTTGCTGCCGGTCACATCGTTGGTTCCAAGAATCTCCCGCTCGCTGAGTTGGAGGCAAAGCTCGCAGGCGCCGTGAAAAACAAAGGCCTGCCCTTGGTGCTGGTTTGCCAAAGTGGTGCGCGGTCTGCCAAGGCAGTCAACATTGCCAAGAAACTGGGTTACGAGCAGGCCCAATCGATGCAGGGTGGGCTGAAAGCGTGGAAATTGGCTAATCTCCCAGTTGAAAAAGCCTGATCCGGGCTGACGATCTAAAGGAATGAGCTCCATGCAAGCCGTGAAGATGTACACCACCGCTGTCTGCCCTTACTGTGTGCAGGCCAAGCGCATTTTGAAATCCAAAGGCGTTGACACGATCGAAGAGATTCGTGTCGACGCCAACCCCGATGAGCGCATGAAAATGATGGAGCTCACCGGACGACGCACGGTGCCCCAAATTTTCATTGGCGATATCCACGTGGGCGGTTGCGATGATTTGATGGCGCTGGACAGCAGCGGCGGCTTGCTGCCTTTGTTGGGTGCTGTAGCCTGACATAATTCTCACCAACGAATTCTGTTTTCGTAGCCCGTCGGCGTTGTGCTGGCGGGCTTCTGTTTATCTAGAGAGACCTCAGACATGGCTGACCAAGATCCCGTTTTCCAGATTCAACGCGTCTACCTCAAGGAGGCGTCGTTGGAGCAACCCAACTCTCCTGCGATTCTGTTGGAGCAAGAGCAGCCATCCGTAGACATCCAGCTCGGCGTTGAGGCAGCTCCCGTCGCAGACGGCGTGTACGAAGTGTGTGTGACTGCTACTGTGCAGACCAAAATCAAAGACAAAACCGTTTTCTTGGTAGAAGCCAAGCAGGCCGGAATTTTTGAAATTCGCAACCTCGGCCAGGAACAACTGAGCCAGATCATGGGCATTGCTTGCCCGCAAATCGTGTACCCCTATTTGCGCGGTAACGTGGCGGACTTGATTCAACGCGGTGGTTTTCCGCCGGTCCATCTCTCGGAAATCAACTTCCAGGCCATGTACGAGCAGCAGCAAATGGAAGCTGCAGGCGCTGCTGCGGGCACTTTGCCGCAATAACGTGGTTCAGAGAGGTTTTGGCCTCTCGCCCACGTTTTATCAGCGCAAGTAGCTATGAAAATCATAGTAATCGGCGCAGGGGCCTGGGGTACGGCGCTCGCCATCAGCGCTGCCCGCAATGAACGGCAAGCGCACGCAGTGACCTTGTGGGCGCGAGATGCCGTTGCGGTGGAGCAGATGACGGCAGAGCGCGTGAATCATCGCTACTTGCCCGGTTGCGGCTTTCCGCCGGCTTTGAATGTCACGAACGAAGACATTTCCACGCTGTTGGCTCCGCCTGATGGTCGCGGCTTTGATCTTGTGATCATCGCTACGCCCATGGCCGGGTTGCGGTCGACCTTGCAACAAGTGGCCCACATGCAGTGCACTGTGGCTTGGTTGTGCAAGGGATTTGAAGCGCCCATGGAGCCGGGTGCGCCCGGTTTGCTGGGGTACGAGGTTTTGCAGGCCGTCGCTCCCCATTTGCAAGCGGGGGTATTGAGTGGACCTAGCTTTGCCCAAGAAGTGGCAGCCGGACAACCAACTGCTTTGGTCGCTGCCAGCCCGCATGAGTCGGTGCGGCGCTTGCTGGTCGAGGCCTTTCACAGCCCTGAACTTCGTGTGTACGCCAATGAAGACGTTGCAGGGGTAGAGGTTGGCGGCGCAGTGAAAAATGTGCTCGCAATCGCAACCGGCTTGTGCGATGGCCTTCATCTCGGGCTGAATGCGCGCGCCGCCCTGATCACCCGTGGATTAGCAGAAATGACCCGGCTTGGCATCGCGCTCGGTGCGAAAGCAGAAACCTTCATGGGCCTGAGCGGCTTGGGAGATTTGGTCCTTACCGCCACGGGTGACCTGTCCCGCAACCGCAAGGTGGGCCAAGCCTTGGCAGCCAACAAAACCCTGGAGCAGGCAGTGGCGGAATTGGGCCATGTGGCCGAAGGTGTGTACAGCGCGCGTACCGTATGGCAGCGTGCCAGCACCTTGGGTGTACCGATGCCGATCACCCAGGCGGTGGTGGGCTTGTTGGACGGGCAGTTAAAAGCCCATCAGGCAGTCGCTGCGCTGATGGGCCGGGGGCCGGTTTCCGAGATTTACTAAGCTCAGGTATCGCTCGCCACTTTGGCGGCGATATGGGCCATGGCCTCTTCGACCTGATCGACCAAAACCAGGCACAACTCTCCGGGCTGGAGTTTGTTCATGGCTGAGTCGATCGCAAGAAACTCCCCGAACACCTCGGATTGTTCTTTGGTTCGCTTGGCGTTGGCCAAGCCTTCGCGCAGCAAGGCAAGGACCTCGCCATCATTGCGGCCCCGTTGGCATTGGTCTTCGAACATCACGACTTCGTCGAAGGCATCGCCCAGGATTTCCGTTTGTTGGCGGATATCTTGGTCGCGGCGGTCGCCAGCGCCACTGATCACGACAGACCTGCGAGTAGCCGGCAAGGCTTGCACCGCTTGGACGAGCGCCAGCATCGCATCAGGGTTATGGCCGTAGTCTGCAATCACCGTCGCACCCCGGTACTTGAACAGGTTGAATCGGCCTGCGGCGTTGTGACTGTCATTGGCGAAATTGGCTAGGCCTTTGCGAATCACATCCCACGAAATACCTAAAGACCAAGCCGCTGCCACACTCGCCATCACGTTGTCGACCTGGAAGCCAATGGCACCGTTCAGGGTGATCGGCACTTCGCTCAGTGCGATCGTTTGCAGCGTGTCGCCCTTGCTGGCCACAATGTTTCCGCCCTCCACGTAGACGACGGCTTGGCCTTGTGCACGGTGGGTGGCCATCACCGGATGGGTAATGTCCGCCGCAAAGAAAATCACTTCTCCTTTGCACTTGGGTGCCATCTTCGCCACGATCGGGTCTGCGGCATTGAGCACTGCGGCACCGGTGGGCGCGACGTTTTGCACAATGACACGCTTGAGCACAGCCAGCTCATTGACCGTCGTAATGAAGTTCAAGCCGAGATGGTCACCGCTACCGATGTTGGTCACCACCGCCACGTCGCAGTGGTCAAAAGCCAAACCTTCCCGAAGAATGCCACCGCGCGCTGTTTCCAACACGGCGGCATCGACGTCCGGGTGTAGCAACACGCTCTTGGCGCTCTTGGGGCCGCTGCAGTCGCCTGAGTCGATGCAATCCCCGTTGACGTAGACACCGTTGGTATTGGTCATGCCGACTCGCATGCCGTTCTGATTCAGCAAGTGAGAAATGAGGCGCACGGTTGTCGTTTTACCGTTGGTGCCGGTCACGGCCACGATGGGAATGCGACCGTTCTGCCCTTTCTTGAACATGCTGCCAATGATGGCTTCGCCCACCGCGCGGCCTTTACCAAAAGAGGGCGACAAATGCATGCGCAAGCCCGGCGCTGCGTTGACTTCCACAATGCCGCCGCCCTGTTCTTCCAGCGGGCGGAGAATGGTGTCACACACCACGTCAACACCGCAGATATCCAAGCCCACCATGTGAGCGGCAGCGATGGCGCGAGCGGCCACGTCCGGGTGCACATCATCGGTCACGTCTGTGGCCGAGCCACCGGTCGAGAGATTCGCGTTATTGCGCAAATTCACTCGCTGGCCCTTGGCAGGCACCGAGTCTGCGTTGAAGCCTTGGTTCGCGAGGGTCGTTTTCGCGATTTCATCAAAGCGGATCTTGGTGAGCGAGGTGGAATGCCCTGAGCCACGCCTTGGGTCGGCGTTCACCTGGGCCACCAGTTCCGCAATAGTGTGCACCCCATCGCCCACCACTTTGGGCGGGTCCCGACGGGCGGCCGCAACCAATTTGTCGCCTACCACCAGCAAACGGAAATCATTGCCCGGCATGAAACGTTCGACCAGAACGTCATCGCGGAATTCTTTCGCGACCTCAAAAGCCCGGATCAATTGTTCCCGGCTGGTGATGTTGACGGTGACGCCTTTGCCTTGGTTGCCGTCGTTGGGCTTGACCACGACGGGCAAGCCGATTTCTTGAGCTGCGGCCCATGCGTCATCCGCATCGACCACAGAGCGCCCACCGGGCACCGGCACACCCGCAGCAGACAACAGCTTTTTGGTGAGTTCCTTGTCTTGCGCGATGGCTTCAGCGATCGCGCTGGTCACATCCATTTCAGCGGCTTGGATACGACGTTGTTTGCTGCCCCATCCGAGGCGCACCATGCTGCCTTCGGTCATGCGGCTGTAAGGGATCCCACGCGCTACTGCCGCGTCCACAATAGAGCCTGTGCTTGGTCCTAGGCGTACATCTTCATCCAGCTCTCGCAGGGCCTCAAGGGCAGCTTGCAAGTCAAAGGGCGTGTCGTGCAGCGCAGAGTTACAGAGTTTTTCTGCCCACTCCATCGCCAAGTGGCCGACTTCCTCTTCGCTGTATTCCACAACCACCTGATAAACGTGTTTGTCGACCGTGGGTGTGGTGCAGCTGAAAGTCACCGGGCAGCCGGCTTGCGCTTGCAGACCCAATGCGACCAACTCCAAAACGCGCGCCAAAGACACGCTCTCCAAGTGTCCTACCGGTTGAAAGGGGCTGACCTCCGGAAAACGAGCGCGGAGTTTGGCCTCAAAGCCCGGGATGGAGGACACGGCGTCCTCTTCTGAGGTGCAAATCACAACCGATTGAATGGCTGTGTGGTGGCTCCACAAGTTGGGGCCGCGTAATGCGCGAATGCGGGTAACTTCCATGGCTGAGCTCAGTAAGGTGTTTTCTTGGGGGTGGACTCGAAGGTGCGCAAACCGGCACCGATCAACTCCACCGGGATGTCGAGTGCCCACGCTGCGCCAATAGCTGCCATGACCATCTCCGGCTTTTCAGCCTTGGCGGGCTTGAGGGTCGATAGTGGGATCATCGAAATATCCTGTTCGCCTTGCGCCAAGACAATCTCGCCGGCGCGCAGAAACACGGTTCGCCCGCCTTTGCTGCGATGCGTTTGTATGGCGGGTGATGTCTCATCCAGGGCATAGAAAATGACCTTGCCGTCACACAGCTCAGCCAGTTCTACTACTTGAGCGTCTGCCGCATTGAGCACCGCAGTTCCGCTGGGCAGCACCACATCCACTTGTGTTCGCGCTACTTTGTACGCCTGCTCCGCGTCCAGGATATCGAACTCCACCAGATCTTGGGTGTTGCTGATGTCCGTCACCACGCCCACGGCACAGCGGTCATAAGCCAAGCCCTCTGCCAATATCATGCGGCTGCTGTTTTCAAACACCGCCGCTTGCACCGAGCGGTTGATCAGTACGCGCTGGCTCGGTTCCCAATGTGCACTATCGCGACTGTCGATTTGACGCCCGTCGAGGTACAGGCCCTCGCTGCACGCCAGGCCCACATGCTTGCCGCTAATGTGCACTAGCCAGGCAATCAAGCGCGCAAGCCTGCCTGTATGTTGGGTGCCGGTGACCCCGATTACAGGAATCCGCGCTTCCGCGTCCGGCGTGAACAGGTGCTCCACGATGGCCTTGCCGACATTGCGTGGAGTACCCACTGCTGGCTTGATGTGAAACAGCAGGCCAGGGCTGGCATTGACCTCGATGACCGCGCCGCGCTGGCTCTTGAGGGGCTTGGAGCAATCCTCCAGCACCATATCAATGCCGGCAATATCCAGGCCCACCACCCGCGCAGCCAGTGCCGCAGCGGCGGCAACTGTGGGGTGCACCTCGTCGGTCACATCCCACGCGACGTTGCCATTGCGCTGGATCAAAACACGTTGCCCACTCGCCGGGACCGACTCGGGTGTCAATCCGGCACGGCGCAACACCAGTTGGACCTCGGGGCTTTTGTCGGGTTCTATGGGGGAGAGTGGCAATTCTTCAGCTTCGCCACGGCGGGGGTCGCTGTTGATTTGGGTGTTCACCAATTGGGTGACGGTGGATTGGCCATCACCTGTGACCCACGCAGACTCTCCACGGGCTGCTGCAACTACCTGCTTGCCCACCACCAACAGGCGATGCTCATCGCCGGGGATGAACTTTTCGACAATCACACTGCCGCTGCTCTGCTCTTTGGCCACATGAAAGGCGGTCTCTACACTGGCTTGGTCGGATAGGTCCAGTGTGACACCCCGCCCATGGTTCCCATCGTAGGGTTTGACGGCGACGGGCAAACCGATGTCTTGAGCCGCTTCCCAGGCTTTTTCAGGGGAGTTCACCAAAGTGCCTTCCGGCACCGGCACACCGCAAGCCTTCAGCAGGCTTTTGGTCAGATCTTTGTCACTGGCGATTTCTTCTGCAATGGCAGACGTCTGGTCGGTTTCTGCTGTCCAGATCCGTCGTTGGGCAATGCCGTAACCCAGTTGCACCAGGTTGCCCTCGGTCAGCCGGATAGATGGAATGCCGCGATCGGTGGCCGCATCCACAATATTGGAGGTACTGGGTCCGAGACACAGGGAGTCGACCATGTCGCGCAACTCGGTCAATTGGGCTTCGAGGGCGTAGGCGGTGTTGTTGATGGCGGCCATGATCAAATCGCGGGCCACCACCAGCGCCTTGCGCCCGATTTGCTCTTGCCGGGTGCGGAAGGCTATTTTGTAGACCCCGGGCTTGGACATCTGGCGCGCTTTGCCAAAACTGGTCTGCATCCCGCTGAGGTTTTGAATCTCAAGGGCCACATGTTCCATGATGTGGGCGGCCCATGTGCCTTCACGCAAGCGCTCCAGAAAGCCGCCGCGCACTCCGGGACTGCATTTGTGCTCAATCAAGCCGGGTAGCCAAGTCGTCAAGCGCTCGTAAAAGCCGGGCAGCGTGTTGGAAGGGAAGTCTTCCAGCTCACCGATGTCCACCCAAGCCTCGATCACCGGGCGATAGGTCCAGATATTGGGGCCACGAAGGTGTGTGACCCGCAGGATTTCAATATTTTTCTTGGCTGTCATGGCTTATTGGGAAAGAGCGGTCCACCATTGTTACGCGCAATGCGTTGAGTATTCTCGCTCACAGAAGCGGCTCGCTTCGACTGCTGTGCGCTTGCGCGTAGTATCGACTGCCTGAAGATGGGCGGCCCGTGAGGCCTGCCACTTTGAAAAACTGACTCAAATTCATCCTTTTTTGCGATCCATGACTTCCGAAGCCTCTGCTTTTTCTGCGCTATCCGGCGATTTGCCTTCTGCCTGGCGGGAAGCGGTTCAAAAACAACTCCGTCCCCATGAGAACGTCTTGGCTGCGCTGGAGGTTGACCTTGACCAACAACTGCACTTTGTGAAGGGGCTGGTGCTGCTCACCAACCAGCGGTTGCTCGCCTGTGAGGGGGCAACGCAGATTTGGTCTGGTTGGGACTTGCAGGCCGGGCAGACGCTGTTGCACCACGATCATGCCGGCGTGGGGCACCTGAACCTGGTGGACGCCAGCGCATTGCGCGGTAGCTGGCGGTTTACCCTGGGACAGAACCTGCAGGCGATTCGCTTGGTCGATCAATTCCATTCCCAGCTGGAGAGCACCGTGTCGGGCAAGCCTCTTGCCCAAGCGCTCACCCAGGTGTGCCCGAGTTGCAAGGCGCCGCTGGACCCTGAGCAGGAAGAGTGCCCGGTGTGCACAAAAGTGGTTCACACGCCGCCCAGCACCTGGACTTTGTTCCGCCTGTGGCGTTTTGCGCGGCCCTACCGCGGGCAGCTCCTCCTCGGCTTTTTCCTGACGCTGTTGGGCACTGCGGCCAATTTGGTCCCGCCGTATCTCACGATGCCCCTGATGGACAACGTGTTGATCCCGTTCCAGAACGGCCAAAAAATTGATCCTATGTTGGTGGGCATGTACATGGGTGGCTTGCTCGGGTCGGCACTGCTGGCGTGGGTGCTGAGTTGGGCCAAGACGTACATCCTCGCGCTTGTCTCGGAGCGTATTGGCGCCGACTTGCGCACGACGACCTACGAACACCTTTTACGCTTGTCGCTCGAATACTTTGGTGGCAAGCGGACCGGGGATTTGATGTCGCGCATCGGCAGCGAAAGTGACCGGATCTGCGTGTTTTTGTCGCTGCATCTGCTGGACTTCGCGACCGATGTGATCATGCTGACGATGACCGCCATCATCCTCTTCTCCATCAACCCCTGGTTGGCGGTAGTGACCTTGGTGCCGCTTCCCTTCATTGCCTGGATGATCCACTTTGTGCGGGATCGCCTACGCACCGGGTTCGAGAAAATCGACCGTGTGTGGGGTGAGGTCACCAATGTACTGGCCGACACCATCCCCGGTATCCGGGTAGTCAAGGCGTTTGCACAAGAGACCCGCGAAGCCAGCCGCTTCCGCGAGGCCAACAAGCACAACTTGGTGGTCAATGACCGCATCAACAAAATCTGGTCGCTGTTTTCGCCCAGCGTTTCGTTTTTGACAGAGCTGGGCCTGTTGGTGGTGTGGGCGTTTGGTATCTGGCAAGTGTCCCAGGGTGAGATCACCGTGGGCGTTTTGACGGCATTCATTGCCTACATCAGCCGCTTTTACGGACGCTTGGATTCCATGAGCCGTATCGTGTCGGTGACCCAAAAGTCAGCCTCTGCAGCCAAACGAATCTTTGACATCCTGGACCACGTATCCAGCGTGCCAGAGCCGGTGAACCCGGTTCCAATGGGCAAGGTCCAGGGCAGCATTGAGGTGCGCGATGTGGGCTTCCGTTACGGCAATCGCGAGGTCAACCGCGGCATCAATCTGAAAATCGCACCCGGAGAAATGGTGGGTCTCGTAGGCCACAGTGGTTCCGGTAAGAGTACGCTGGTCAATCTGATTTGCCGTTTCTACGACGTATCAGAGGGCGCTATTCTGGTGGACGGTGTGGACATCCGCTCGTATGCCATTTCGGACTACCGGCAGAACATTGGCCTCGTGTTGCAAGAGCCATTTTTGTTCTTCGGCACGATTGCGGACAACATTGCATACGGCAAGCCTGATGCGACCCGTTCGCAAATCATCGCAGCAGCCCGCGCGGCCCATGCCCACGAGTTCATTTTGCGTTTGCCCCAAGGGTATGACTCCATGGTGGGGGAGCGCGGCCAAGGCCTGTCCGGTGGCGAGCGCCAACGTATCTCGATTGCGCGTGCGCTGCTGATTGACCCCCGCATATTGATCCTCGATGAGGCCACCTCGTCCGTGGACTCAGAGACCGAGAAAGAAATTCAAAAGGCGCTTGAGAACTTGGTGCAAGGCCGCACCACGATTGCGATTGCGCACCGCCTGTCGACCCTGCACCGTGCGGACCGCTTGGTCGTACTAGATCGCGGCAAGGTGGTAGAGGAGGGCGCCCATGATGCGCTGATGGCGACCGAGGGCGCGTACTTCAACCTGTACCAAGCCCAAGCCCGCAACAACCTGATTGAGGAGGCCGCATGAGCGCGCTTTACACCGTGACCGCCAGCCGCTTTGCACTGGAGCGCACCCCTTTTGGCAAGCTGGTGCTGACCAATGAAGCCGGTGAGCGCTTTGAAGGCGTGGTGCCCGTGCGCGCCTTTCCCATCCAGTCTCCCGAGGACGGTATCTCGATCGTGAGCCAGGACGGCAAAGAGGTAGGCTGGGTGGACCTGCTTGCCGATGTTCCACAACCCGCGCAAGACCTGATCCGCGCGGAATTGGCTACGCGTGAATTCATGCCGGTGATTGAGCGGATCGTGTCGGTGACCAGCTACTCGACGCCCTGCACTTGGTCGGTAGAAACCAACCGCGGGCCGACAGACTTTGTGCTCCGGGGTGATGAGGACATCCGCCGGATTGGCAAAGGCAACGCCTTGCTGATCTCTGATGCACATGGCATTCAATACCTGGTGCGGGACCAGTTCGCCATGGATGCCCAGGGTAAAAAAATACTCGACCGCTTTTTGTGACCGTGCCGACAGCACGATGGCTTGAAGCGGTGGTTGTGCACCGTTTCATCAAATCTTCATAGGCGTTGCACGAATTTGTCGCATTGACTCTTCAGACTCCGGCACCTGTTGCATCAGCTCGGATGCAGCGTAAAAAGTGCATCAATCTGGAGTTTGAAATGTTGAATAAATCTGTCGTTGCAATCGCAGTTGCAACCCTTGCAATGGGCGTTCAGGCGGGCGAACTGGCTACTGACAAAGACGTGAAGTTTGAAGTCAACGTGGACGTTGGCACCTACCACGTCAGCAAGCGCAACGCGGCTGGCCGTGATATCAATGAAGTGATGGGCAAGGGTCTGAACCAAGTCGAAATCAAGGCGACCAAGAACATCAATGAAGACATCTCCATCTTCGGTGAAATCGAAGTGGACTACGACCCCGTTGTCGACAATTCCAACTTTGTGTCTGACGACACCCGCGTAGGCATTGCCAGCAAGAAGTATGGTCGCTTTTCTGCAGGTCAGTTCGACAGCTACATTGAAGACAACGTGATGGAAGTGTTGGGCGTCGGTCACGGTGAAAACGGCTTCATGACTGAGCCGGGCTCTGCCAACAAAGGCCGTCACTTGCAATACAGCCACAAATTGGGTGATCTGACTTTTGCGGTCGACTACACCTCTGCGATTGGCCCCACAACCAACCCAGAGAACTCCAATGGTTTTGCCTTGGCAGCCAGCTACAAATTCGGCAACCTGACATTGGCAGGTGGCTGGAGCGAATTCGCCAAGTACAAGGCGGATGCCTCCAAAACCCAAGGTGAACTCAATACCGACCGCTATGCCACCGGTTTGGCCGCCACTTACCAAATGGGCAACCTCGGCTTGAAGGGCCTGGTCGCTGAAGTGGAAAGCACCACCAAAATCAAGACCAGCTACACCGGCGTGGCATTGACCTACGTGATGGGCCAGTTCGATTTTGGCGTGTCCATGCAAAAAGTGAAGCCAGAGAATGCCAACGGCCGCGATGAGTGGTCCGCAGGCGTTGGCTACACACCGTTCAAGAACATGCAGTTCTATCTGGACTTCGCTGGTTTGGCTAAACCCAAGGGCGAAGGCGATGTGGTGGAAATGGGTCTCAAGTACACCTTCTAAGCGCTTTCAAGGATTCCAAGGTTTTATGCCCGAGCGCAAGCCCGGGCTTTTTTCATGGTGGCCTTGCCGGGCGCCTGGTGAATCAGGCTTTGAGTTTGAACCCCGATAGGTGCTGCGCCAAATGCATGGCATGCGCCTGCTCGTAGTCCGGTTTACCTAGTGTTCCGTAGGCAAAATGCGGTTGGAGCGGTGCCGTCCAGGCGGTAAACGCAGCCATGGCATTTTGTAGCTGGGCCAGTGATGCGGCAGCGGGGGCGTCTGCCGCCAGTGGAGGCGCACCGGGTATGGGCTCTGCAAGGTCGTGGATCATGCGGCCCCGCCATTGAAAAAAGCGGAAGGCTGCAGCGCCAGCCGTGTTTTGGAACACGGCTGACTTGGGCTCCGGAAACCCGGTCATGGAGAACTCAATGCTCTGCGCGCAATGCTCGAGAGTCTGGCTCCAGGACCAAACCGCGTTGGAGTCCAGCGGTGCAGCACTCAACCGCTGGAGCTCGTCTGCCACCTGTTGCAGGGTGCTGAATTGCAGTCCCCGGTCCTCGCCCGCAGCGCACGCTGTCAGAGTGCCGCTGGCCACCAATACAGCCAGCTCGGCGCTGCGCTTCAAGCAACTTCTTCTCTGCAAATCCGGCGATGCGTGCATGGCAGGCGCCCTTTTAAACTTCCATGTTGTCGATGAGGCGTGTGCTACCCAAGCGGGCGGCCGCTAGCACCACTTTGGCATCGCCTGCCTGTGGGGCCTGCAGGTCTGACTGGCGGCGCACAGCCACATAGTCGGGCATCCAACCGGCGGCGCGCAGCGATTGCATGCCGTCGTTTTCCAGCCGCGCGAGGTCGGTCTCGCCGGAGCGCACGGCGTTCACGATGCCGCGCAAGATGCTGGACAACAACAAGGCCTCTTCCCGCTGTGCCGGAGTCAGGTAGCCATTGCGGCTGGAGAGCGCCAGGCCTGCCTCGTTACGCTGGGTCTCACCGCCGACCACGTCGATCGGCAAAGCGAACTGCTTGACCATATTGCGGATCACCATCAGCTGCTGGTAGTCTTTTTTGCCGAACAGGGCGGTACGCGCTTGGGTGACTGCCAACAACTTCATGACCACCGTACACACCCCGATGAAAAAACCGGGGCGGAAGTGGCCTTCCAGAATATCTGCCAGCTCAGTCGGAGGGTGCACCTTGAAAGTTTGTGCCTGAGGGTAAAGCTCGCTCTCTTTGGGGGCAAACACAATATCGCAACCCGCAGCTTCCAGGTGTTGGCAATCTGCTTCCAGGGTCCGAGGGTAGGTATCGAAATCCTCGTGCGGTGCAAATTGCAACCGGTTTACAAAAATGGTGGAAATCGTCACGTCGCCCAGCGGCTTGGCCTGGCGCACCAAGGCCAAGTGCCCGGCATGCAAGTTGCCCATGGTGGGCACGACGGCTGGGTGACGGTACTGGCTGAGTGCCTCGCGTAGCTCAGAAATAGTGTGAATCAGTTGCATCGTTTCTCACCACGCGTGAACAGCGTCTTCCGGAAAGCTGCCGTTCTTGACTGCGGCCACATAGGCTTCCATGGCTCCACGGATACTGGTGGCTTCCAGCATGAAGTTACGCACGAACTTCGGGTTTTTGCCGAGGTTCACCCCCAGCATGTCATGCAGCACCAGCACTTGACCGGCGGTGCCCTTGCCGGCTCCGATACCGATGGTGGCGCACTGCGGCAACTCACGCGTCAGCTCGGCAGACAAGGGAGCTGGCACCATCTCCAGCACCACCATGCTGGCACCCGCGTCTTGCAGTTCGTGGGCCTGCTTTTTCATGATGTCGGCAGCCGCATCACCGCGGCCTTGCACCCGATAGCCGCCGAGGGCGTGCACGGTCTGCGGCGTCAGGCCCAAATGGGCACACACTGGGATGCCGCGCTGCACCAAGAACTGCACTACTTCGGTGGTCCAGCCGCCGCCTTCGAGCTTGACCATGTGCGCGCCTGCCTGCATGAGCACGCTCGCACTGCGGATGGCTTGCTCTTTGGATTCCTGGTAGCTGCCGAAGGGCAAGTCGCCAATCAGCCATGCGGTGCCTTGGGCACGGCGCAGGCCGCGGGCCACGCTCTCGGTGTGGTAAGCCATGTCTTCGAGGGTGACGCCCACGGTGCTGTGGCGCCCCTGGCAAACCATGCCGAGGGAGTCACCCACCAAAATGCACTCCACGCCTGCCGCATCCGCTACCGCCGCAAAGGTGGCGTCGTAGGCGGTCAGCATGGTGATTTTTTCACCCCGGGTGTGCATCTCCTGGATGCGGGGCAAACTGATGGGCTTGCGTGTGGACGGCGCTGACGCAGGGGGCAGCGTGCCGTAGGGAGTCGCGTTGGTTGCGCTAGAGGCTTGTTCACCGGTCGGGTTCAGGGCCATGGGGGACTCCAAAAATCGGGATTACAAATCGGGCTTGCCGAGGGTTTGGCGAAAGTGGGGCGAATACTAACCGCAGTTGCGAGCCCTGAAATAGAGAGCCCGGTTCAGGTAGGTGCATAGGCCAGGCGCACATAGATCGGCGCGAAGGCCTCCGCCTGGGTGATTTCGATCAGGGTTTCTTTCGCCAGCTCCAGCAGGGCGATGAAGGTCACCACCAGCACCGGCGTGCCTTGGGTCGTGTCAAACAAGTCTTCGAAGCCAACGAAACGCTGACCCTGCAGCTTTTTGAGCACGATGCTCATGTGCTCGCGCACCGAGAGCTCTTCGCGGCTGATCTTGTGGTGCTGCACCAGCTTGGCCCGCTTCAAGATGTCACGCCAAGCGCTTTGCAGCTCTTCCACGCCCACATCCGGAAAGCGGGGTTTGAGGCTCTGCTCGATGTAAACGTTGGCTTTTAAAAAATCTCGCCCGTATTGCGGAATCGCGTTCAGCCGGGCGGCTGCCAGCTTCATTTGCTCGTATTCGAGCAAGCGGCGCACCAGTTCCGCCCGCGGGTCTTCTGCTTCTTCGCCCTCAGCCACCTTCTTGGGGGGCAGCAACATGCGCGATTTGATCTCAATCAGCATGGCTGCCATTAGCAGGTACTCGGCCGCCAGCTCCAGGTTGCGCTTGCGGATTTGCTCCACATAAACCAAGTACTGCTTGGTCACGCTCAACATCGGAATGTCGAGGATGTTGAAGTTCTGCTTGCGAATCAGGTAGAGCAACAAGTCCAGCGGCCCTTCGAAGGCCTCCAGAAACACCTCCAGCGCATCCGGCGGGATATAGAGATCCTGCGGCATGGCGAACAAGGGCTCGCCGTACAGGCGCGCCAACGCCACTTGGTCCACCACCTCGGGCATTTGCCCGAGTTCGGCGACTCCGGTGGGTGCGCCGGTGGTGTCGGTTGTCATTTTGCTATCAAATCAGGAGCTGCTGGCGCAGATAAGACGTGCGCTAGAGGCTGATTGGGCTCTTAATCGTGCTTGGTCTGGTAGACGTAGGGCTTTTGCGCAACTTGGGCGCTGCGGAAGCCTTTCCAAGCCATACGGTCCACGACTTTGTCCCACAACAGGGAGCGGCCCTTGCGCTGCTCGGCTTCCAGCGTGGGTTTTGCGACCTTGAGTTGGTCGATGAACTGGGTGGCTTCAGAGCGGTAATCGGGGCGGCGGAAGATGTTCATGGCGGGATCCTTAATGGCGGCATTTTAACGGCAGGGACACCAGACTCCGGCGAGCAGCCGTTACTGGGTGGTCCACACCTGATCCGCGTGGGGGTGCGGAGCCAACGGTTGCGGGAGGGTGCGCTGATTCATGCTGCTCTCCACCACCATCGTGTGCGCAAACATGGTGGGTTGCATATCGTAAGCGCTCGCCTGTTGGAGGGCGCGGCGCCGGCGCACCCGCAGGACCACCAAGCCGATGGCCAGAGCGAACGCGACCGCGATCAAAGCCCAATGTAGTTCACTCAGGCCCCACACCACGCCGGCAAGGCCCGTTTGGCCTGTTTGGGCGAAAACTGTGGCATGCCCAAAGACAGAGGCGGCAGCGAAAAGGGCATTCAAACTGGGAGTCATGCAGGTTTTCCAAAAGGCCGAGTGCGAAGGGGTGGCATTTTGGCACGCTTGTCCCCCTAGCCATCCGGCGCAAGGGTGGCCGGTTATCCTTCGGTGTATGAGCACTTTTGATCTTTCCTCTGCAGACATCGCTGCCCTGGCGCAGACCGATGTGGCTCGCGCCTTGTCTGAAGACGTGGGCGCCGGCGACCTGACCGCCTCTTTGATTGACCCCACCCGCCGGGCCCGAGCGCGGGTGCTGGCCCGTGAGTCGGCTGTCATTTGCGGCGAGCCCTGGGCCACTGCAGCCGTGCGGGCGCTGGATCCGTCGGCCGCTCTGATCTGGCATGTGCGCGAAGGCCAGCGCTGCCAGCAAGACCAAGTGTTGCTGGAGATTGAGGGCAACGCTCAAGCCTTGCTGACGGCTGAGCGCACCGCGTTGAACTTTTTACAGCTGCTGAGCGCAGTAGCCACCAAAACCGCTACCTTTGTGGCGGCGGTGAACGAAGTGCCCGGTAACCGTGCTGCCATCGTGGACACCCGCAAGACCATTCCCGGCCTGCGCTTGGCGCAGAAATACGCCGTTAAAACGGGTGGCGGTACCAACCACCGCATTGGCTTGCACGATGCAGTGCTGATCAAAGAAAACCACATCGCCGCCGCCGGTGGCGTGACTGCTGCCCTGCAACGGGCCACCCAGTTCGCCGCCACTGCCAAGTTCATTGAGGTGGAGGTCGAAACGTTGGAGCAACTGCGCGAAGCGCTGGACTGCGGCGCCAAGATGGTGCTGCTGGACAACATGACGCTGGCTCAATTGATGCAGGCGGTAGCCATCAATGCCGGACGCGCTATTTTGGAAGTCTCCGGCGGTGTGAACCTGGATACGGTGCGGGCGATTGCCTCTACCGGTGTGGACCGCATCTCCATCGGCGCGCTGACCAAAGACGTCAAGGCCACCGACTTCTCCATGCGATTTGAGGACCTGTGATGAGCGCCAGTGATGTGATCGACGTAGAGTACGAGCAACCGGCTTGCTCCACCAAGCATGCCTGGGCCCGTGTGCCTGTGGAGCCCACCCCGATGGAGCGCACCGCGCTCAAAGACAAGATCAAGCGCCTGCTGAAAGAAAAGAACGCGGTCATGGTGTCGCACTATTACGTGCACCCTGATTTGCAGGATCTGGCCGAAGAAACCGGCGGCCTGGTGAGCGATTCGCTGGAGATGGCCCGTTTTGGTCGGGACCACAGCGCACAAACGCTGGTGGTGTCGGGCGTGAAGTTCATGGGCGAGACCAGCAAAATTTTGTCGCCGCACAAGACGGTGCTGATGCCCGACCTGGATGCCACCTGCTCGCTGGACCTGGGCTGCCCCATTAGTGAATTCAACGCCTTTTGCGACGCCCACCCCGACCGCACGGTGGTGGTTTACGCCAACACCAGCGCTGCCGTGAAGGCGCGTGCCGATTGGTTGGTGACCAGCAGCTGTGCGCTGGACATCGTGAAAGCGCTCAAAGACAAGGGCCAGAAGATTCTGTGGGCGCCCGACAAACACTTGGGCGGCTACATCCAGCGCGAAACCGGTGCAGATATGGTGTTTTGGGAAGGCGCCTGCATCGTGCACGACGAGTTCAAGGCCTTTGAGCTGGAAGCGCTGATCCAAGAGCACCCGAAAGCCAAAGTGCTGGTGCACCCCGAGTCGCCCCAAGACGTGGTGGCCCTGGCCCACGCCGTGGGCTCAACCAGCGCCATCCTCAAGGCCGCGCAGACGCTGGACGCCGACACCTTCATCGTGGCTACTGACAACGGCATGCTGCACAAGTTGCGCACGCTCAACCCCGGCAAGACCTTCATCGAAGCCCCCACCGCCGGCAACAGCGCCACCTGCAAAAGCTGCGCCCACTGCCCCTGGATGGCCATGAATGGCCTGGCCGGTGTGGCGCGGGTGCTGGAGCATGGCCTGAATGAAGTCCATGTCGATCACAAACTGATTGTCCGCGCCCGTTTGCCGATTGACCGCATGCTGGCGTTTACCGCAGCACTGAAGAATGGTCAGCCCGTGGGTGGTTTGATTCCGAATATCGGAGCGGCCTGAGGCCGGGCCTGTAGTCCGCTAAAAAGTCACGCCCGACACCAACACCATGTTGGCGTAGGGCGTGCATTCCCCAGTGCGAATGACCGCCCGCGCACGCTGGCAGAGCGCTTTCAGTTCGGCATGGCTGATGGTTTGGATATCAAATCCGGTACGGTTTGCACACCAGACAGGCAGCGCTTTGTCTTCACCCTGCAAGGCTTCGTGGGCGATATAGGCGTGCTCCACCTGCAGCTCCGACAAGACTGCGGTCAGCGTTTGGTCCAGCGAGGGGACGCCGGGGCACAAGGCCAAGTCAATCCGCTGTGGGGCGTTTGGGCCTGTCGGAATCGGCAAGCCCGCATCGCCCACGACCACCATGTCACCGTGTCCCATGCTGGCCACCAGCATCGAGATCTCTGCATTCAACAACACACTTCGTTTCATAAATTTTGCCAATGGGGCGCAGTCAAAGCGACCTCGGTTTGAGCCCGGCTAGGGATGGATGTTTGCGCGCCCGCGGTTTGTACGCACAAACTGGCCGCAGTCATGCCCTGGTGCACGCAATCCGCAAATGGCAGACCCCTGGCCCACGCTGCCACCAAGGCGCCCAAAAATGTATCGCCCGCTGCGGTGGTGTCGACCACGTCGACCCGGGCTGCGGGGTGGTAGGTCACCGCGTCACCGTCCGCAGCGATTGCGCCTGCGCCGCCCAAGGTCAGCACTACCCGGCGGATACCCCACTGCTGAAAATGCCGAATGGCTTGCACGGCGGCATCGTGGCTGGCACCTACATCCAGCCCGCACAAGGCGAGCGCCTCGCTCTCGTTGAGTACCAGCAGGTCCACCAGCGCCCACAAGGCTCCGGGCACCGCTTCTGGCACCGGCGAGGGATTCAGCACCACCAGACAACCGCTGGCCCGCGCCCATTGGGCGGCCTTGAGCACCTCCTGCACCGGCGACTCGAGCTGCAGCACCAAGGCATATGCGCCACGCAAGACAGGCGCAAGGCGCGTGGCAATCCAGCGGAACGCCTGGTTGGCGCCACCCGCCACCACAATGCGGTTCTGCCCTGAGGCCTCCACCAGCACCATCGCCACGCCTGTGGGCTGGTGTGGGTTGGTCTCCACTGCCAGGGTATCGATGCCGTCGGCTTGCAAACTGTCCAGTAGCGCGAGCCCGTGGGCATCAGCGCCGACGCTGCCGACCATGCGTACGCGGGTGCCTTGCCGGGCACACGCCACGGCTTGGTTGGCGCCCTTGCCCCCGGGTGAGTAGCGCAGCGCATGAGCCATGACGGTTTCACCGGCCACAGGTGCGTCGCTCACATCGACACACATGTCCATGTTCAGGCTCCCCAGGCAGACGACGATCGGGGGCGCACTTTGCATATCGACCTGCATTACGCCACCTTCTGCGGGGTGCGCGGTGCCGGCCCGGACGATGCTCGCACCACCAACGTTGGCTGCAACAACACTTGCCGCGATTGCTCCCGCTTGCTTTGGATGCGCTCGAGCAGCATGTCCACCGCCATGACACCCATGCGGTGCTTGGGTTGCACGACGGTGGTGAGGGCGGGGCTGGTGAAATGGGCCAACTCGATATCGTCGAAGCCGACCAGCGACATGTCTTGCGGAATACGGACGCCAGCTTCATGCGCGGCACTCAGGGCACCAATGCCCATCAGGTCGTTGCACACGAACACGGCGGTCGGCTTGAGTTGGGACTGGAGCACCTGTTTCATGGTGTCACAGCCGCCCTGGCTGGTGAAGTCGCTGTGCCAGACCAGCTGGTCGGCGTCTGCTGCAGCGCCGGCTTTGGCAAGCGCATTGCGCCAGCCTTGAATACGCTGTGCGCTGGAGTTCAGGTCCTCAGGACCCGCGATACACGCGATCCGCGTATGCCCCAAGGCCAGCAGGTGTTCGGTCGCCAACATGGCACCTTGCATGTGCGCAGTTTCGACCAGGTCGCATTGCACATGGCTGATTTCACGGTCAAGCAGCACGGCCGGGATCGTCAGCCCTTGTACCAAAGCCAGCAACTCGCTGTCGTTGCCGGTGGAGATGATGATGAGCCCGTCGATCCGCTTCTCGCTCAGCACTTGCAGATACACGCTTTGCCGGTGTGGCTCGTCATCGGTGTTGCACAGAATCAGGGTGTAGCCTGCGCCAAAACAATGGTCCTCCACACTGCGCACAATTTCTGCAAAGTAGGGGTTGGTGCAGTTGGGAATCAACATGCCCAGTGTTTTGGTGGAGTTGCTTTTCAGGCTGCGGGCCACGGCGCTGGGCACATAGCCCAAATTGCGGATGGCTTCTTCCACCTGCTTGCGTGCGGACTCGCTGACAAAGCGGGTGCCATTCACCACATGCGAAACGGTGCTGATGGACACGTTGGCCCTGCGGGCCACGTCTTTGATGGACGACATGGTGGTGGGCTTGCTCTAGTGGCTGGAGGAACGGCGCTGACGTAGCGTGTCAATAATAACGGCCACCACAATGACGCAGCCTGTCACGATGCGCTTGCTGGGGTCGCTGACACCCACCTGCGCCAGACCGGCTTCCAGCACCGCAATGATGAGTACGCCAAACAAGGTACTGATTACCGAGCCACGCCCGCCCATCAGGCTGGTGCCGCCGATCACCACCGACGCAATCACTTGCAGCTCAATGCCCGAGCCGGCGTTCGGGTCCGCCGCCTCAAGGCGAGCGGCTTGCATCAGCCCGGCCAAGCCGGCCAACACACCGGTCATGGCAAACACGGCCACCCGGATCGGGCTGGGGTTAATGCCTGCCAAGCGCATGGCCTCTTCATTCGTGCCAATACCGACCACATAGCGGCCAAACACGGTGCGCGATAGCACCACTTGCGCCACGATGACCAGTGCGATCGCAATGAAAAACGCGGCAGAGACACCGGCTACCCAGGGCTTTGCCAGCTCGGAGATGGCGCCGCCCACATACTGGGTGCGCGAGTCTGTCATCACATAGGCGCCGCCGCGTACGGCTTCGAGCATGCCCAAGGAAACGATAAATGACGGCAAGCGCCACGCCACTGAGATCAGCCCGGTAACCGCGCCGCAGGTCAGCCCCACCAGCAAGCCCAATGCAGACGCCGGCAAGGGGCCCCAGTGCCACACCAGAATGGCATTGGCCGTGGCCGCTGCGGACAGCGCCAGCACCGAGCCCACTGACAGATCGATGCCGGCAATGATCAACACAAACGTCATGCCGATGGACATCACCAACAGGGCCGGAATCTCGTTGGCAATCGCCACAAAGGTGGCCTTGCTCCAGAAATAGTCACTCAGGGCGGAGAACAAAATCACCATGCCGATCAGCACGGCACACAGGCCCAGGTAGGTGCCCATGGCGCTGCGCGAAGTCGCAGTGTTTGGAGAAGTGGTAGCGGTTGTCATATCGTGAGGGGGTAGGGAGTGATGGGTTGGCGCTCTTTAGGCGCAGACGGCGGCTTCTGGGGTGTCTGCGCCGGTCTCGCTGAAGGCAGCATCGAGCAGCGATTTTTCGCTCCATTGGCCGCGCTCCAGCACGGTGACCAAGCGCCCATGGCTCATGACACCGATGCGGTCGCACATCTGCATCAGCTCCCGCAAATCGCTGGAGACCATCAGCACCGCTTTCTGGGCCTGGGTCATGGCTTCGATTTCCGCGTAAATGTCTGCGCGTGCGCCCACATCCACGCCGCGGGTGGGTTCGTCCAGCAAAAGCACTTCGCAGTTCTTGTGCAGCCAGCGCGCAAAAATGACTTTTTGCTGGTTGCCGCCGCTCAAGGTGCCCACCGCTTGGTCCACCGAATGGCTGCGCACCCGCAGGCGCTTCACCATGTCCGAGGCCAGGGTACGCTCCTTCCAAAGGTGCAGCCACCCCCGGCGGGACACGGTGTTCAATGCTCCTAGCGAGGTGTTGACCGCAATTGACTGTGTGAGCAACAGGCCCTGTGATTTGCGGTCTTCCGTCACCAAGCCAATGCCCGCTGCAATGGCCGCTTGCGGCGAGCGCCAGCCGGGCGCCCGCACTTGGAGGGCCGGCCGATGGGCATTGGCAGCCAAGGTGATGTCACCCGTGTCCGCGCGGTCTGCTCCAAAGAGCAGGCGCACCAGCTCGGTCCGGCCACTGCCGACCAAACCGGCCAGGCCAAACACCTCGCCTGCGTGCAGATCCAGGCTGACCGACTTCACGGCCGTGCCGCGCCCCAGGCTTTGGGCCTTGAGCAAACACGGCCCCTGGGGGCGCCGTGGCTTTTGCATGTCCTGCTCCACAGCCCGCCCCACCATGAGGGCGATGATGTCGTCTTCGGTCACGTCATTCATAGGGCAGGTTTTGACCAGCACCCCATCGCGCAACACCGCCAGGGTGTCGGCAATTTTGCGCAACTCCTCCAGCCGGTGCGATACATAAATAATGGCCACGCCCTGCGCCTTGAGGCGTTCAATTTGGGCAAATAAATGTTGTGTTTCCCGCGGCGTCAGCATGGCCGTGGGTTCATCCAGAATCAGAATCTTGGTGCCGTCCTGGAGGTTGCGTGCAATCTCCACCATTTGTTGCTGGCCGATACCCAGCTCGGACACTAGGCAGTCGGGCGCAATGCCCTGAATACCAATTTTTGCCAGCTGCTGGCTGGCCGCTTGGTGCAGTGCTTTGCGGTCAATCCAGTAGGCGCACCAGCGCCCGCGGTTCGGCAAGGCGTCGATCAACAGGTTTTCTGCCACTGTCAGCGTGGAGACCAGACTCAGCTCCTGCATCACCATGCGCACGCCTGCGGCTTCGGCCTCACGGCGATTTTTGGGTGCGAAGCTGCGGCCGGCCAAGTGCATCGTGCCCTCGGTGGCATCGACCAATCCCGCCACGATTTTGGACATGGTGCTTTTGCCCGCACCGTTTTCTCCGGTCAGCGCCAACACTTCGCCGGGACGCAAGCTCAGGCTCACCCCGCTGAGCACATTGCTCGCATAGCGCTTGGTGATGCCCTCCACCGTAAAGATGGGAGCGCCTTGTAGTCCGGGGGCTGTCATGGCTGTGCCTTGCTGAAATGGGAGGTACTTAAAGTGTGACGATGGATTCCCGATCGGCCAGCGCCTTGGCGTGTGCCGATCGGGGTGTTCCCTCAAAGGGCCGTCAATTTACTTGCTGGCTTTGGTGACCAGCACCACATCGGTCTGGATGGCAGCAGGCATGTCGGCTTGCTTTTTCTTCTCGGCCAGTGCCTTCAGTGCAATTTCGATACCGAATACCGCTTGCTTCGCACCAAACTGGTCGGCAGTCGCCAGCATGCGGCCATCGGCCAACATGGGCTTCACCGCGCCAATGTTGTCGTAGCCCACAACCTTGACCTGGCCTTCTTTGCCAGCGGCCTTGACGGCAGCCACAGCGCCCAAGGCCATGTTGTCGTTGCCGACCAACAGGCCCTTCAAGTCGGGATGCTCACGCAGCATGCCGGACGCCACGGTGTTGCCCTTGTCGATTTCCCAGTTGCCAGACTGCACGCCCACCACGGTGGCGCCCACAGCCTTCATGGCGTCCTGGTAGCCCAGGGTGCGCTGCTGCGCATTGAAGGTGGTGGAAACACCTTCGATGATGCCAACCTTATCACCCGCCTTCAGGCCCTTGCCCAGGAAGTCGCCCACCAGCTTGGCGCCGGCACGGTTGTCAGGACCTGCGAAGGGAATCTGGATGCCCTTTTCTTTTTGGGCAGCGGCGTCGAGCTGGTTGTCGATGTTGACGACCAAGATACCCGCATCGATAGCCGTCTTGAGCACGGGCACCAGGGCCTTGGAATCAGCGGGCGCAATCACAATCGCGTCCACCTTCTGGGCCATCATCTGCTCGATCATGCGGATTTGGGCCGCAGTGTCGGTTTCGTTCTTGATGCCGTTGGACACCAGGCTGTACTTGGCCGCGTTGGTCTTGGCATGGGCCTTTGCGCCGTCTTCCATGGTGCGGAAAAATTCATTGGCCAGCGACTTCATCACCAAGGCGACCTTGGGTTTGTCGGCGGCCAGGGCTGGGGTTGCAAAAAACCCAGCCATCAGGCTCAAAGCTAGGGTGGTTTGTACGGTACGGCGATTCAATTTCATGGTCTATCTCCTCTGAGTTGTTAACTTTTCATGCGTAGCAGAAAGGAACGCTGGAGGTCCCATGGCCTCGCCAAAGTACGTTTCTGCTCCTAAATGCTACCGTAGCAAACGTTTGCGCAAACGTTTTTCTCATTGGGAGAAACCCTAGATGTGTGCAAAACGCATCTCGCCCGAAAAGGCAAACCGCTCATGGACTGAACCACCGCTCCCCTTCAAAACCCCTAGATGTAACAACGTCATAAAACCTTCACAAACTAGTCATTCAATCAGCTTTGCCCACCCCGTCCGGGGTGTTTGTTTCCCAGAGGTTGTCATGCGCGTGTCCACCCGGCTGTTTGTGTTGGTTGCCAGTCTGGCGGCTTTGTTATTGGTGATTGGTGGCTTTGGTGTCTACGGTGCAAGGCAGTCCAACGACGCTTTGCGCTCGGTGTACCAAGAGCGCACCGTGCCTGCTGTGACGCTGGGGCAAATAGATGCCTTGACCTTCAGCAGCCGCATGCATGTGGCACAGGCCTTGGCCAACCCCTTGCCGGATGTGATTGCCTCCAGCGTTAAAGAGATCGCCGCTAACCAAAAGCAGATTGCTGAAACCTGGGCGCAGTACCGCGAGCATCCACTCGAGGGCGAGGCTGAAGCCCTAGCCGCTAACTGGGAGAAATCCTTCAAAGCCTATGACGAACAAGGCCTCAAGCCCGCCGTGACTGCTTTGCTAGAGAACGACATCACCACCGCACAAGCCGCCATGGTGGAAAAGATGACGCCCTTGTCTGCGCCCGTGAACCGCAGCATTCAGGCGCTGCAACAACTCCAGATCGAGGGGGCCAAAACCGAGTTTGAGGCTGCGGGCGGCCGCTACCGCACCCAGTGGTGGGGCAGCGTGGGCTTGATCGGTTTCGGGCTGCTTTGTGCCATCACGTTTGGTTGGAGCACGGTGCGCAACCTCACCGCGCAGCTGGGCTGCGAGCCGGCGCAAGCCAACGAGGTCGCACAGCGCCTGAGTGTGGGTGACTTCAGCGCGGAATTGGGTACCGCCGCTGCTCCGCACAGCCTGATGGCGCAGCTGGGCGAAATGCAACACAGCCTGAGCGAGGTGGTGGCGCGCGTGCGGCAGTCGTCTGAGGCGGTGTCGGGCGCGAGTGCGGAAATCGCCTCGGGCAACCACGACCTTTCCAGCCGTACCGAACAGCAGGCCGGCGCCATTCAGCAAACAGCTGCCTCCATGGAGGCACTGGGCGACACGGTGCGGGTGAACGCCCAACGCGCCGCCCGTGCCGATGCACTGGCCCGCACGGCATCAGACGCCGCCAGCCAAGGGGGCGAAGTGGTCGCCAATGTAGTGAGCACCATGCAAGAGATCAACGACAGCTCGCGCCGCATTGTGGACATCATCAGCGTGATTGACGGCATTGCCTTCCAGACCAACATCCTGGCTCTGAACGCTGCCGTAGAGGCGGCGCGCGCCGGCGAGCAGGGGCGGGGGTTTGCGGTGGTGGCCTCCGAGGTGCGCTCGCTGGCTGGGCGCTCTGCGGCCGCGGCCAAAGAGGTCAAAAGCCTGATCGACGCGAGCCTGGAGCGGGTGGAGCGCGGCAACGCGCTGGTGGCTAAAGCCGGGCAATCGATGTCGCAAGTGGTGGGCTCGATCCGCCATGTGACCGACATCATGGGCGAGATCAGCGCCGCCAGCTCCGAGCAGAGCACCGGTGTGCAGCAGGTGGGCCAAGCGATTGCGCTCATCGACCAGACCACGCAGCAAAACGCTGCCATGGTGGAAGAGATTGCCGCGGCCGCCAGCGGCCTGCGGCACGAGGCGCAGCAGTTGGTGGAGTCGGTGGCTTTCTTCAAACTGAGCAACCGCCACCCCACACTGCAAGCGCCTACAGTGCTCGCACTGCGCTGATTGTTCAGACCCTCAAGTCACTATTTCCGTAGGCAGGCCAGCAGCCTGCCAAGCAGCTAAGCCGCCTTCGAGAAAGCGGGCGTTTAGTCCCATCACCTGCAGTGCTGTGGTCAAGCCTTGGCTGATTTCACGTCCGTGGGCACAGTACAAAACCACCGGCAGGTCTTTGGGGACTTTGTCTTTCCAGTCCAGCCAATGGGCCGGGTCCTGCCACTGCGCATGGGCAATTTGGGTGCCATCGGACCGGCGCGCCATGTCGCGCCGCACGTCCAGCAGGGTAAGGGCTTGGCCGTCAGTTTGCAGTTGCGCGAGTTCGTGGCTGGTGATGGAGTTCATAGAGCATTCCTAGCGGATTAATGAGATCAGCACACCGGCAAGCGCACAGGCGGCGATAACGTGGATCACGTTGCGCTTGTAGCGAAACAAAGCAATAGCCGCAACCAAAGCAAGGCCAGCGGCCACCCTGTCAAAGGAGCCGGTGAAGCCCTGCGGCCACAACACGTGGTAACCGAAGAACAGAGCCAGGTTCACGATCACTCCCACGACCGCTGCGGTAATGCCAGTCAGTGGAGCGGTGAACTTCATTTCGTTGTGCGTGCTCTCAACCAGCGGGCCCCCGGCCAGAATAAAAATGAAGGACGGCAGAAACGTGAACCAGGTGACCAAGCCCGCAGCGATGGCTCCGGCAATAAACAAGTGCTCTTGGCCCAGCACCGCGTTCGCGTAACCACCCACGAAAGCCACAAACGCCACCACCATAATCAATGGGCCCGGTGTGGTTTCACCCAATGCCAGTCCGTCGATCATTTGGGTGGGGGTGAGCCAGCCATAGTGCCCGACGGCACCCTGGTAGACATAAGGGAGCACCGCATAGGCGCCACCAAATGTGAGCAGTGCTGCCTTGGTAAAGAACCATCCCATCTGCGTGAAAGTGTGGTTCCAGCCAAGGCTCCAGGTCAGCGCCCCCGTGGGGAGTGCCCATAGCAGGGTGCCTGCCAGCAGCACCAGGCCCAGCCGGCTCCAACGGAAGCGCGCGTGCTCGGGCGTGGCGGTGCGGTCGTCAATCAGTGCAGCGCCATAGTGTTTGGCAGCACCGCCGTGGCCACCCGCGCTATTGAACAAGGCCGGCGCCCATCGTCCGCCGGCATAGCCCAGCAATGCGGCGCCCAGCACGATGAGTGGGAAGGGAACTTGTAGTGCAAAGATAGCGACGAACGAAGCCGCCGCAATGCCCCACAAGGCATTGTTTTTCAGCACGCGTGAGCCGATGCGATGTGCCGCTTGCAGCACGATGGCGGTTACAGCGGGTTTGATTCCATAGAACATGCCGGCTACCCAATCCACATCGCCAAAGGCGATGTAGACCCAGGAGAGCCCCACCAAGATAAACAACGAAGGCAGTACAAACAGCGCACCCGCCACCACACCGCCCAGGGTCCGGTGCATGAGCCAGCCGATGTAGGTGGCAAGCTGCTGCGCCTCGGGGCCGGGCAGCAGCATGCAGTAGTTCAGCGCATGCAGAAAGCGCTTTTCCGAGATCCAGCGGCGCCGCTCCACCAGCTCGGTATGCATGATGGCAATTTGTCCTGCGGGCCCGCCAAAGCTCACAAAGCCCAGCTTGAGCCAGAAGGCGAAGGCCTGCCAGAAGCTCACAGGCGTCGGGCTCTCGGTGGTGTTTAGCGTGTCAGTTGCCATGGGGGGATACGGTGGGGTGTGCGGGTTCAAATTGGTGATGAAGCGCATCAAACACGGCGCTGGCAGCTTGCAGCAGCTCATCGTCATTGGGGATGGTGGCGCGCAAGCCGGCCAGCACGGACTCCACGCCGATGGCCTCAGGGGGCTGCACGCCACCCGCATCCAGAAAGTGCACCAGCGCGCCCAGACGTTGCAGGGCAGGCATTTCCAGCGCAAAGCTGGCAAGCAACACTTCAAAAGTTACGCGGCCATCTAAATGGCTGAAGGTTGCGCCGTCAAAATCAAAGCCCAATGCATCGGCAGGGCAGTCCTGAGGCTGTGCCAGCCACATGAAGCGGGCCTTCGGGTCGATATGGCGTCGGATCAGCCAAGCGCTGGCCAACCGGTCTACCCATGGCCTGGCTCGTGTAGCCCAAATGCGGCCTTGGTACTGCGCGCGCTGCAGCACTGTGATAGATCCAGCGAACGCTTGGGGCTCGTCTGGTGCCGCTGCGCGGGCGATGACGGTTTCCAGGGCCTGCAGTGCCGTGTCGACTTGGCGTTGTGCCTCACCTGGGAAGAAATCAGTGTCCGCCACCTGGACAAAAGCCTTGCGCGCTTTGCGACAGAGCCGCGTGGCTTCGGCCCTGTCGCCCGTAGCTAGTAGGGCCTGAATAGGCGGCAGATCCGCCAGCAGCGTGGCAAAGTCGGCGCTGCGGTCAAACAGGGGGGAGAAACTGGCATTGGCCGGCTCCTGCACGGCCATCACATACGCGCTGCCGCCGCCAGCCAGCACATCGGCGGCGACCGACTCCAGCACGAGCCGGCATGCGGGGCGTTCGGGCATGACATAGACGCCATCTTTCAGCACTGCCGCACCGCTGGCTTTGAGCGCACGCCAAGCGCGCATGCGGGCGGTTGCGTTTTCGGTAGGCAGGCTGGTGATGAGGGTGATCCAAGACATTGGTAGATTATTCTGCAAATTTGTAAAATATTCTACGTATTTATAGGTGGTGTCTGCATGGGCATTGAAATAGACTGCGTGGCACATAGGTAGTGCGCGAGCAGCTATTGTTTTTGTAGTAACCCGGAGCCTTCCTCCATGTCATCTGTCACTGATTTATCCGCCTTTCCCATCACTGCCAGGTGGCCCGCACAACACCCGGACCGCCTGCAGCTCTACTCGCTGCCCACGCCCAACGGCGTAAAGGTGAGCATTGCGCTCGAAGAGCTGGGCCTGCCCTACGAGGCGCACAAGGTCAACTTCCAGACCAACGACCAGACCACGCCGGAGTTCTTGTCCCTCAACCCCAACAACAAAATCCCCGCCATCTTGGACCCGCAAGGCCCCGGCGGCCAGCCGTTGGAGCTGTTTGAGTCCGGCGCCATCCTGATCTACCTAGCCGAGAAAACCGGCAAGCTGCTGCCTGCCGACCCTGCGCAGCGCTACCAAGCCATTCAGTGGCTCATGTGGCAGATGGGCGGCTTGGGGCCCATGTTCGGGCAGCTGGGTTTCTTCCACAAATTCGCGGGCAAGGACTATGAAGACAAGCGCCCCCGCGACCGCTATGTGGCTGAGAGCAAGCGCCTGCTGGCGGTGCTCAACCAGCACCTCGCGGGCCGCTTCTGGATGATGGGCGACGACTACACCGTGGCCGACATTGCCATCTTCCCGTGGGTGCGCAACTTGGTGGGCTTTTACGAAGCGGGCGATCTGGTGGGCTTTGCCGACTTCCCCGAAGTGGCGCGTGTGCTGGCTGCCTTTGTGGCGCGGCCTGCGGTGGTGCGGGGGCTGGCGATTCCGGCATGAGTGCCGGTGTCCCGGAGTTCACCGAAGACCCAGCATTTTCTGGCAATGGTTTTGAATAAAAAAAGCCGCTAGCGCAGGTAATATATGCGCTAGCAGCTCCTGATTTCATAGCATTTCAGCCGGAAATCAATCGTCCACAAAAGCCTCTTCCCGCTTAGCCTTGATGGAAGGCAGCATCACCACGACAAGCAAAGCCAAAGCCGCCAGCAGCAGGGATGCAGACAGAGGCCGTGTCACAAACACACTCCAGTCACCGCGGCTGAGCAACAGCGCCGGGCGCAAATACTCCTCCATCATCGGCCCCAGAATAAATCCCAAGAGCAGCGGTGCAGGCTCAGTACCCAGCTTGATGAACAAATAACCAATGATCCCGAAGATCGCCACCATCCAGATATCGAAGGTGTTGTTGTTGGTCGAATACACACCGATCGCACAGAACAGCACGATAGAAGGGAACAACCAGCGGTAAGGCACGGACAAGAGCTTGATCCAGATACCGATCAAAGGCAGGTTCAGGATCACCAGCATCAGGTTACCGATCCACATCGAAGCAATCAGACCCCAGAAGAGTTCCGGATTGGCTGTCATCACCTGCGGTCCGGGCTGGATGTTGTGGATCGTCATCGCACCCACCATCAACGCCATCACCGCATTGGGTGGGATACCCAGCGTCAGCAGAGGAATGAAAGAGGTTTGGCTGCCAGCGTTGTTCGCCGCTTCAGGAGCTGCTACACCACGGATGTTGCCCTTGCCGAAAGGTACTTCACCGGGCTGGAGCTTGGTCTTCTTCTCAATCGTGTAAGCCGCAAAGGCTGCCATCACTGCACCACCACCGGGCAAGATACCCAACAGTGAGCCCAAGGCAGTACCACGCAGAACAGCAGGCACCATGCGCTGGAAGTCTTGTTTGGTCGGCAAGAGGCCGGAGACAGAAGCGGTAAAGATCTCCCGCTCACCCGCACTCTTGGACAGGTTGCTGATGATCTCGCCGTAGCCGAAGACGCCCATGGCGATCACGATGAAGCCGATACCGTCAGTCAGCTCAGGGATATCAAAGCTGTAACGGGCCACACCGGAGTTCACATCGGTGCCTACCATCCCCAGCAAGAGACCCAAGAGAATCATGGCAATCGCCTTGAGCAAAGAGCCCGAGGCCAGCACCACCGCACCAATCAAGCCCAGAATCATCAGGCTGAAGTATTCGGCAGGGCCGAACTTGAAGGCCAGCTCGGTCAAGGGGCCTGCAAAGGCCGCAAGAATCAAAGTGCCCACACAACCGGCAAAGAAAGAACCCAGACCCGCTGCAGCGAGTGCAGGGCCTGCGCGTCCATTACGAGCCATCTGGTAACCGTCAATCACGGTCACCACCGACGAAGACTCGCCGGGCAGGTTCACCAAGATGGCTGTCGTTGAGCCACCGTACTGGGCGCCGTAGTAAATACCGGCCAGCATGATCAAGGCAGCTACCGGCGGGAGCGCATAGGTAGCTGGCAAAAGCATGGCGATAGTCGCCAAGGGTCCGATGCCGGGCAAAACGCCGATCAAAGTACCAAGCAAACAGCCGATGAAGGCATAAATCAGGTTTTGGCCGGTGAAGGCCACGCCAAAGCCGAGGGCGAGGTTGTCAAAGAGTTCCATGGTGTGCAGTTCCTGTCGATGGTTCAGTCGTGGCTTAGGCGGTGAAGTAAGCAGGCCAGACCGGGAACTGCAGTTTGAGGAGAACGATGAAGGCGACGTAGCTCAGGAGCGCCAGGATGGTGGCCAACACAGCGACTTCCTTGAACTTGTGTTCATCACCGGCGTGGCTGGCGATGTAGGTGAGTAGGTAGATGCCCACGATCAGGCCCAGAGGTTTCAAGCCAATGACTGGCAGTCCGCCGATGCAGGCTCCAAACACGAGGTTGGCGCTGATGATGAAGAACAGCGGCTTCCAGGCGAATTTGCCGACCTTGTCGCCGTCTTCGGTTTCTACTACCAGCGAGGTGAAGGTGACTGCGATGCCAATGATGGCAAGGAGCACTCCGAGCACGAGGGGGAAGTAGCCCGGTCCCATTTTTGCTCCGCTGCCCAGCGTGTACTGGCTGGCGCCGGCAGCAAAGCTGCCTCCCACCACCGTGAACATCAGTCCGGCAAAGAAGTCTTTTTGACTTTGGATTTTCACGTTATGTCTCGCTCATTATTTTTTGAAACGTGAAAGTTCTCAGTCCTTCAAAGAGTTCAGTACCCGGTCGACCATCACGCCAGCTTGACCGAGGTTGTTCATGGGGTCGCAGAAACCCTCCAGCTGTTCGCGGGTGACGTGTTTGTTGATCTCGGGATGCTCAGCCAGCAGCTCAATCAGGTGGCGCTTTTGCTTGAGTGCTTCGCGGCAAATGTCGTAGACCAGATCGTGCGCGTACTCACGGCCGATGTAGGGGCCCATGCCCATCATCACGGCTTCGGACATGACGAGGCCATGGGTCATGTCGATGTTGCTACGCATCTGGGCGGCGTCCACTTCCAGGCCGGCCAAGATGAACTTGGTTTGCTTGAGTGCTCCGGACATCAGGCAGAAGATCTCGGGCATGGCCACCCATTCAATTTCCCACGGGCCGGTGGATCGCTCGTGGTCAGCCACCATGGCGTCCATCAGGGACGCGGCCAACTGGCGCACCACCGAGATGTTGGCGTGGATGTAGAGGCAGGAAATCGGGTTGCGCTTTTGCGGCATGGTGGATGACGAGCCACGGCCGGGAGCATAGGGCTCGAACACTTCGGCTACTTCGGTTTGCATGAGCAGCTTCACGTCCATGGCGATCTTGCCCAGCGAGCCACCTACGATGCCGAGGAAGGCGCCCACTTCTGCAAAGTTGTCACGCACGGTGTGCCAGGAGATCAGCGGTTGGCCCAGACCCAGTTCTTTCATCAATCCGGCCTGGGTTTCCATGGCGCCGGTTTCCAGCGAGGACAAGGTGCCAGATGCGCCGCCGAACTCGCCGACCAACACGCGGGGCTTGAGTTGTTGCAAACGCTCGCGGTGGCGTTCAATGCCCGCCAGGATGCTCGCCATCTTGTAGCCGAAGGTGATGGGGGTGGCTTGTTGCAGGTTGCTGCGGCCGATGATGGGGGTGTCGCGGTGCGCTTTGGCCAACTTGGCCAGCGAACCCGAGATGTCTTTCAAGTCGGCTTCGACCAAGGCCAAAGCTTCACGGATCTGCAGCACGGCGGCTGTGTCGGTGATGTCTTGGGTGGTTGCTCCCCAGTGGCAGTACTCGCCCAGCTTGTCGCGGCAGTTGGCGTTGATCTGGTTGACCACCGCAATGATGGGGTAGCCGATCTGCTCGGTTTTGGCTTTGAGCTTGACCCAGTCGATCTGGCTGGGTTCGCAGTTCTTCACGATCTCGTCCGCCGCTTCTCTGGGGATGATGCCCAACTCGCCTTGCACTTTGGCCAGGGCGCGCTCGATGTCGAGGTACTTGGCCGTGCGGTTTTCGTCCGACCAGACTTGGCGCATCGCGGCGTCGCTGAACATGTCGGTGAAGATCTTGGAGTCGATGATGGTGGAAGACATTTTGTTGTTCCTTCTGTTGAGACGTAATGAATAGGGTTTGGGACGGCTTCAGGCGGCCGCATGTGAAAACTGTTGGAGGTCCAGGATGCGTTGGGCGCGCAGGTAGACAGGTTTGTCCACCATCTTTCCCTGCACCTGGAGCGCACCCGTGGGGCCCTTGCCTGCGTGCGCAGCATCCCAGGCAGTGACAATTTCCTGCGCCCAATCGACCTCCGCAGGCAGCGGAGCCAAGGCGCGGCGAACGCCTGCTAATTGGGCGGGGTGGATGCACATCTTGGCGCCGAATCCGAGGCGCAGGGCGTCTTGCATGTCGGCTTGGGTGTGCTCGGCCAGTACCGAGGGCGTAACGCCTGCCACCGGTGCGGCGAGCCCTGCGGCCCGCGAGGCCAACACCAGCTGAGAGGCTGCCAGCGTGAGCGTAGGGCTGTCGGCGGGGATGTTCAGGTCCACCATCAGATCCAGCGCGCCCAGCGCGAGCCGGGTGACCGATGCGTGGCTAGCGATGGATGGGCAGGCAGCGATACCGGCTGCGGTTTCCACCAAGGCCAGCAACTCTGTGTCAGCTTGCATGGCGTCACGGACCGTTTGCAGGTCTGCAGCGCGTTCTGCTTTTGCCAGCATGACGCCGCAGGCCGGCAGCGTGCGCAGAAGGGCCAGGTCGTCTGCAAAGAATTCGCTGCTAGCGTCGTTGATGCGCACCATCAGCCGCTGGGGTGGCAAGGTGGTGGAGGCGGCGTGCATCCAGGTGTGGATCGCCTGCCGTGCTGCAGCTTTGTCCGCAGGCGCAACCGCATCCTCCAGATCCAGGATGACGCGCTCGGCCTCGCTTGCTGCCGCTTTGGCGAAGCGCTCCGGGCGATTGCCCGGAACGAAGAGGTAGGTGTAGGGGGCCGGCGTGCTCATGCGGCGCTCACACTGCGGCTTCGGTGCGCAGGGCGTTTATCTGGGCTGCGCTGTAGCCCAGGTTGCCAAGAATGGCGGCGGTGTGCTCGCCCAATGCAGGCACCGGGTCCATGCGGGCGGCGCCGTGTTGCCAACTGCCGGGTGGTATCAGGGCAGGGACGGTGCCTTTGGCGGTTTCAACCGTCGTCCAGCGTTGGCGGGCTTTGAGCTGAGGGTGCTCCCACACTTCGGCCATGGTGTTGACTTGTGCATTGGCGATGCCGGCTTCTTCTAAGCGTTGGGCCACGTCAGCTGCTGTGAGGCTGGAGAACGCTTGCAGAATCAAGGCAGACAGTTCCGCCCGCTGTGCACTGCGCTTGCCGTTGCTGGAGAAGCGTTCTTCGCTGGCGAGTTGGGGCTGCAGCAAAACCTTGTCACAGAAGATCTTCCATTCCCGTTCGTTTTGCAGACCGAGCATGACGGTCTTGCCATCTCCGGCGGCAAATGGGCCATAGGGGTAAATGGTGGCGTGGCTGGCACCGGTGCGCGCAGGAGGTGTTGCACCTTCGAACGCGTAGTACAGCGGGTAGTTCATCCACTCGCCCAGAGCCTCGAGCATGGAAATGTCGATGCGTTGTCCTTGGCCGGTTTGCTGGCGGTGCATCAGTGCGCCCAGGATGTTGGTGTAGGCATACATGCCGGCCGCAATATCGGCAATGGATGGGCCGGCCTTGGACGGTGTATCCGGCGTACCAGTGACAGATACGAAACCCGCTTCGCTCTGGATCAACAGGTCATAAGCCTTCTTGTCGCGGTAAGGGCCGTCGCTGCCGTAGCCGGAGATATCGCAGACGATGATGCCGGGCTTGACCTTGGAGAGTGCCTCATACGACAAGCCTAGCCGTGCGGCGGCGCCCGGTGCCAAGTTTTGCACCACGACGTCCGCTTCTTCGACGATCAGGCGCATCAGGATTTTTTGCGCTTCAACGTGTTTGACGTCCAAGGTCAGGCTCTCTTTGGAGCGGTTGGTCCAGACAAAGTGCGAGGCCAGGCCACGCACACGCTCGTCGTAACCCCGGGCAAAGTCCCCGGTGCCCGGGCGTTCAATTTTGATGACACGGGCACCCATGTCGGCCAGTTGTCGGGTGGCAAAGGGCGCTGCAATGGCGTGTTCCAGCGTGACAACGGTGATGCCTTTGAGAGGTTGCATAGCGATGAGATAGAGGGATCAGGGTTTCAGGCAAGCGTCGCCGTGGCATCCATGGTCAGAAACCCTTCGTGGTCTCTGCCCCAGAGGCGCACCGTCTTGCCGTCTGCAGACGGCTCTCCGTGTACGGAGAAGGGGTGGATGTCAAACGTGGGCCGCACGGCCTTGAATTCGAAATTGCGCACCACCGCATCGGGCTTGTTGCTGCGCAACAGGTCCATCAGCAAGGTGGCAATCAGCGGGCCATGAACGATGAGGCCGGGGTAGCCCTCGACTTCGGTGACGTATTTGCGGTCATAGTGAATGCGGTGACCGTTGAATGTCAGCGCCGAGTAGCGGAACAAGAGCACGTCGTCGGGCACGATGTGGCGCTCCCACGCAGAGCTAGCGGGGGACTGTGTGGGTGCGGGCACCACGTCATCCGGCTTGGGGGCATCGCGGTACACGATGTTGTGGTGTTCGGTGAGTGCCGGATAGCCCTCGCCATTGCGGCTAATCTCGTGGCGTACCTTCACAAAGATCAGGTTGCCGGTGCGGCCTGACTTTTCCTTCACATCCATGATGGTGGAGGTGCGGCGAAGCTCATCACCTACCAACAAAGGTGCGTGAAAGGTGAAGTCGCTGCCCGCCCACATGCGGCGGGGTAGGGGCACGGGGGGCAAAAAGCTGCCACGTTTGGCGTGCCCGTCGGCGCCGATTTCTGATTGGGCGTACATCGGCAGGAAATACAGCCAATGCCAGAGGTACGGCAGCGGTGTGCCGGGGGCGGGGCGTTGCCCTGCCAGGGGCGCAGGCCAGTCCAGCGTGGCGGAGAGCGCGGCATACGGGGTAGCGGTGGCAATGTCGTCCACGGTTTCGCTGCGGCCGATCCAATCTTGCAAATTCATACTGTGTGCTCCCCGGCTCAATCGATTTGAATCTTGGCCGCGGTCACCACCGCTTTCCAATGGGCAGCTTCTTTCTTGACGAAGGCTTTGAGCTGGTCTGGGGTGCCTGTTTCGACTTCTGCGCCCTGGTCTTCAATCTTCTTCTCGGTCGCTTTGTCGGTCAGGATGGCGTTCATCTCCTTGTTGAGCTTGTCGATGACGGCCTTGGGTGTTTTGGCGGGTGCAAACATCGCGTACCACTGCGACATGTTCACGTTGGCAATGCCTTGCTCCGCCAGCGTGGGCAGTTCCGGCATCACGATGGAGCGTTTCTCGCCGGCAATGCCCAGTGCGCGCAGCTTGCCGCCCTTGACCTGCGGGTAGGCGGTAAACATGCTGGGGAACATAAGCTGGGTGCTGCCCGCAATGGTGTCCACGACGGCGGGTGCAGAGCCCTTGTAAGGAATGCCCTGCATTTCCAAAGCTGCGGACATCCGGAACAACTCGCCTGCAATGTGAGGTGCGGTGCCGTTTCCTGCGCTCGCGTAGTTGAAAGTGTTGGGTTTCGCTTTGATCAGCTGGACCAGCTCTTTCGCGTTCTTGGCCGGCACGTTGTTGTTCACGACTAGTACGGTAGGGGATGCAGCAATCATGCCGATGGGCTCGAAGTCAGTGACCGGGTCGTACTTCAGCTTTTGCAGGGCCGGGTTGATGCCATGGGTAGCTATGTAGCCGAGCATGATGGTGTAACCGTCTGGCGCAGCTTTGGCCACATGTTCAGAGGCAATGGCGCCGCCGGCACCGGCCTTGTTTTCTACTACTACGGGTTGGCCGAGTTTGGCACTGAGGCCTTGGCCGATGATCCGGGCAATCGCGTCATTGGCGCCGCCCGCAGCCGTCGGGACCACGATGGTGATGGTTTTTTCAGGCCATGCTTGGGCGAGTGCCTGTGAAAGCGGGTTAAACAATGCGCCAAGGGCAACCGTGGCGGTGAGCAAATTCTTCATGGGCATAGCCTTGTCTCCTGATCGTTATGAAGCGGATGTTGCGCTTTGCCGGTCGGTTTGTGAATTGCAACTTTTGCTAGTATTGGTGCATGGCACGCATCAATTTCGATTTGCAGCAACTTCAGGCTTTTGTGGCCGTGGCGGAGCGGGGCAGCTTTCGCGCAGCAGCGGACGAGATCCACCTGTCTTCTCCGGCGTTAAGCCGACGCATCGAGAGGCTGGAAACTATCCTGGGTGCCAAACTGTTTAATTGCACCACCCGCGATGTGAAGTTGACGCCGCTGGGGCGCACTTTTCTCGAGCGCGCCCGCGCGGCACTGGACGATCTGGAAGCCGCTATGCTCGGCATCTCTGACATTGCGGGAAGCCGCATAGGGCGGGTGACTGTGGCCTGCGTGCCCTCAGCAGCGCTGCATTTTTTGCCTTCGGTGGTCAGTTCATTCAGCGAGAAGTTTCCGAAGATCCGCATCCGCTTGATGGATGAGGCCGCCGGCCAAGTGGTGGCCAGTGTGCTGGCGGGTGAGTGCGACTTCGGCATCGCGTTTATGGGCAACCAGGTGCCGGGGGTGGACTTCCTGCCAATCCATGATGACGAGTTTGTGCTGGCCATGCCCCGCGGACACGCCATGGCCAAGCGCCGCTCCGTGGCGTGGGCAGATTTGGCCGATGAAAAGTTGATTGCCGTTGCGCGCAGCAGCGGCAACCGCCAGTTGCTGGACGATGCCTTGGCCCGTGCCGGCTGCAACCCCTCCTACCGCTTTGAAGTCAGCCACATTGCCACGCTGTTGGGCATGGTGGAGGCAGGTTTGGGCATGGCAGCTGTGCCACGGCTGGCTTTGCCCGCAAACCACCCCATGCTGGTGGGGGTGTCATTGCGACAGCCCGCGGTCTCCCGGCAACTGGGCCTCACTACGTTGCGTGGCGCGACCCTGAGTGCACCCTCGCAGGTGTTTTACGAGCACCTGCGCGCAGCGCTTCAGGCCAAGAAAAAGCCTAAGGCGTGAGGGTCGTGGGGACCGCCACATCCAGCATACCGGGGTAGTCGCGGCTGAAGTGCAGGCCGCGGCTTTCGTGGCGGGCTTGGGCGCTTTTCACAATCAGGTCGGCGACCTGCACTAGGTTGCGTAGCTCCAGCAGGTCGCGCGTGACATGGAAGTGGGCATAAAACTCGGCAATCTCGTCTTGCAGCAAGGCAATGCGGTGGGCAGCGCGCTCCAGCCGTTTGTTGGTGCGCACGATACCCACGTAGTCCCACATGAAGCGGCGCAGCTCGTCCCAGTTGTGGGAGATGACCACGCTCTCGTCCGCATCGGTGACGCGGCTGTCGTCCCAGGCGGGCAACTGGCGTGGTGCCTCTGAGCTGCCGCTGGCCAGCTCACTTGCTATCAAAGCGGTAGCGGATCGCGCAAACACCATGCACTCCACCAGCGAATTCGAGGCCAAACGGTTCGCGCCGTGCAAGCCGGTGCAGGCTGTTTCGCCCACGGCGTACAGGCCCTCTACATCGGTGCGGGCGTCGAGGTCGGTGACCACGCCGCCGCAGGTGTAGTGGGCCGCCGGCACCACAGGGATGGGCTGCTTGGCCATGTCGATGCCCAGCTCCAGGCAGCGGGCGTAGATGTTGGGAAAGTGCTCTTGGATAAAGCTCAGCGGCTGGTGTGAGATGTCGAGGTACACGCAGTCAAAGCCGCCTTTTTTCATCTCGAAGTCGATGGCGCGGGCCACCACGTCGCGCGGGGCCAGCTCGGCACGCGGGTCGTGCTTGGGCATGAAGCGCTCGCCGGTCGGCAGCAGCAGGCGGCCGCCTTCGCCACGCACCGCTTCGGTGATCAAAAAGCTCTTGGCGTGCGGGTGGAACAGGCAGGTGGGGTGGAACTGGATGAACTCCATGTTCTGCACCTGGCAGCCCGCGCGCCAGGCTGCGGCAATGCCGTCGCCAGTGGCGGTGTCGGGGTTGGTGGTGTAAAGGTAGACCTTGCCCGCGCCGCCGGTGGCCAAAATGGTGTGG